>NZ_DFUB01000030.1:0-11453 GCF_002379575.1 Flavobacterium sp. UBA4197 | reverse complement strand
AACCTGACAACGATTATCCAGAATCAGGAAACGCTGACCCATTTGGAGTATGACGCAACGGCCAATACACTGACCTATACGGATGAAGATAATCAAAATACAGTAATTGACTTGGCAGCTTTGGTAAGTGGACTGGACACGAACAACATCAACCATACGTTGGCAATTGATACAAATGATAACCTGGCCTTGACCGATGATCAGGGTGTGGTGGTAACGATGCCGGTTACGGATATCGCCAGTAACAATACGTTTATCGATAACCTGACGCAGAACTCAGAGTTTATTACAAACCTGACAACGATTATCCAGAGTCAGGAAACGCTGACCCATTTGGAGTATGATTCAACGGCGAATACGCTGACGTATACGGATGAGGATAATCATGATACAGTAATAGATCTGGCTACTTTGGTAGGCGCACTGGACACGAATAACATCAACCAGACATTGGCAATCGATACAAATGATAATCTGGCTCTGACCGATAACCAGGGTGTGGTAGTAACGATGCCGGTTACGGATATTTCCAGCAACAATACCTTTATTGATAACCTGACGCAAAATTCGGAGTTTATCAATGATATTACGAATATTATTACCACGGAAGGATTAAACAACATTAACCAGAGTTTGGCAATCGATACAAATGATAACCTGGCTTTGACCGATAACCAGGGCGTGATAGTAACGATGCCGGTTGCAGATATTGCCAGTAACAATACCTTTATTGATAACCTGACACAGAACTCAGAGTTTATTACAAACCTGACAACAATTATCCAGAATCAGGAAACGCTGACCAGTTTGACGTATAACCCAACGGCTAATACACTAACGTATACGGATGAAGATGGTACTGCTAATACACTGAATCTGTTAAGTCTGGTAAGCGGAGCAGAAACCTTAACCACTTTAGTGTACAGTTCAGCAAACGGTACGCTGACCTATACGGATGAAGATAATCAGGATACAGTAATTGACTTGACGGCTTTAATAAACGGGTTGGATACAAACAACATCAACCAGAGTTTAGCGATTACCAATGATAACCTGACGTTGACCGATAACCAGGCGGTAGCGGTAGCGATGCCGGTAACGGCTATTTCGAGCAATCCTACGTTTATTTCAAACCTGGTAACAAATCAGCAGTTTGTAAATGAAATTACCCAGATTATCGATGCCGAAGAGACCACCACAACCATAACCGGTACTGTTCCCGGGCACCAGATTGCCGTTTATACGGATGAAGACGGTGCCACAACAAACATCAATGAAACGGTAACAGCATTAGCGTACAACGACACAACACATAAACTGGTGTATACGGATGAAGCGGGTACGGCAAACGAACTGGCAATGCAGGATCTGGTGGGCGATGCAGAAACCTTAACCACATTAACGGTAAACGCTTCCGGTAATAGCGGGGCTGGCAGTCTGGATTATAAAGATGAAGACGGAACAACCAATGTACTTGATTTAAGACCGTTAATAAAAGAACCGTGGTTTAGTGTGACGAACAGCATTGGTGCAACATCCAATATGGAAGATGTGTATACTATGGGTTGGGTTGGTATCGGACATGCCGCGCCGTCCGGCTCTTTAAATGAAAAGCTGCGCGTAAACGGGGCGATCACCACGACAAACGGATACTATGCCGATTATGTTTTTGAAGATTATTTTGATGGTGCTTCCGATCTAAAAGCAGATTACAAATTCAAATCGCTGGAAGAAACGAAGGCATTTATAAACAAAAACAGACACTTGCCGGGCATTACTCCAATCACGAAGTTGGAAAAAACAAAAGAAGGATACTCCTTTAACATCTCGGAACTTTCCATACAATCGTTGGAAAAAATCGAAGAATTGTACCTGCACATTATTGAGCAGCAGGGACAGTTGGATGCCAAAGATCAGGAGATAAAAGCATTGCAGGAAAGAATGGACAGCCTTGAAAAAAAGCTGACAAAACTAGGAATGTGATTTGAGGTAGTTTTTCATTTTGGGGAAACTGGTGTTGGTAATAACACTGGTTCCCCGGAGTGAAAGAATATCCGGATAGAACAACAACGGTGAAGAGTCTGCCGGATGGAATAGGAATGAGCAGTTTAGCAGAAAAAGAGGCAGACGCTTTTGTTGTTTCGGTTTGTTTTTCAAACCATATAATTAAGAAGGAGTATGAATAAAACATATATTATGAGGAAATTAAATACTATAAAATCAAATTTTATTCTGGTTTTGCTAATCGGGCTGATTAGTTTGACAGTCTCAGGACAGGTTGGTATTAAAATCAGAGATAACAGTGTTCCGGGCACTCCGAGTAATCCGGCACCGGGCGCTTTATTTGAGGTAGAAAGTAATATGAGAGGAGTATTGCTGTCCCGTATGACAACAGCAGAAAGGGATGCTATTCCAACGAGCTCGCTGATTAACGGGTTGACGATTTTCAATACCACAACCAACTGTTATAATTATTATCAGGAAAGTATACATACCTGGCTGAGTATGTGTGGTACGCTGCCACAGGCAAATTTAGCGGTAGCACAATGTAGCGCCGTAACGGTTCAGGGTGTTTATAAAGCGGGCGAACCGTTAAACCAGACCCATTTTATAACGGTTCCGGTAACGGTAACCCAGCCGGGTACCTATGAAATAACAGGAACAGCCAATGGCTTTTATTTTGAAAAAAGCGGGACTTTTCCAACGACCGGGACTTATACTTTAACGTTACAGGGGGTAGGAACACCGGTAGCGGCAGGAACAGAAACCGTGACGATTTCGATCAATAATGTGGTACAATCCTGTACATTCACGATTACCGTGATTCCGGCTGCTACAGAATTTTCCATGCTTTGCCCTTCAATAACGGTGGGGGGAAGCTATGTACAGGGTGTGGCGCTGAATGCTTCGAATACGCTAACGCTAACGGTAAATGTTACCGCAGCGGGTAATTATATGATCAGTACCAATACCGTAAACGGCTATTCGTTTAGCGGTTCGGGTAACTTTACCACTTTAGGCAACCAGACGGTTGTGCTACAGGGAAGCGGTACTCCGGCAGCTCCGGGAGCCAATACAGTAACGCTAACCGGAAGTGCCACTACAGCTGGTAGCTGTACGGTTAACATTACGGTAGCGGTACCACCGGTATCCTATACCATCAATTGCGGCGGTATTACGGTAAGCGGCAGTTATATGACGGGAACCGCAATGACAGCGGCCAACAAAATGACAGTACCGGTAACGGTTGCCAGCGTTGGAAGCTATACCATTTCTACTGATGTGGTTAACGGTATCTCTTTTTCCGGAAGCGGAACCTTTTCAACGGTAGGAACCCAGGTGGTAACACTCATGGCAACAGGTGTACCGGTGGCGGCAGGTTCGTTTCTGTTTACCGTAAGCGGTGTGGGTAACTCCGGAGCCAGTTGTACAAAAAGCATTGCCTTTACCAATATGTACCGTACAATGCGGGTATTGGGATTAGGAATAGGATTAGGACAGCCGGCAACAGCGCAAACAGGCTATTCACCAAAAGAAATACTAATGTCGACGGTAAATTTCGGACCAAGCGGAACGGTACCGGTTCAGGGAATAAGCTTGTTTAATGGCGGTACAAACCAGGGATATTCTCTGAAAAGCACTATCAACACTTATAATATTGATATTGTTATTGTAGGAACAGGATATAGCCCTTCAGCGGAAACGACTTCAGTATTGAACAATTTTGTCAAAAATAAAAAAGGAGTACTGATCTATGCATCAAATGAAAGCAATTTTACACAGGAGCAGAATTTGGTAAACACCATCTGTGGAGCTTCGACAACCATTAATGCGCAGGGAGGAGGTTCTATTTCGGCAACTGTTACAAGTGTATCCGATCCGATACTAAACGGTCCTTTCGGAAATATTCAGGGATTAAAATTAGGTCAGGATGGAAGTGCCCAGCGTAATTACATTATAAGCGGACTGCCGGCAACGGTAGCACCACTGGCAATTCATCCGACATTGGCAGGTGTATTTGCATTCAAACATAATACATTAGGATTCTTCTACTGCGGAGACGGAGTCTGGGCGTCAGGAAGTTCAACCCATCAAAGTTTATATAATTATCCGGCTAAAATTGATGCAAGCGGCAGACCGCAGCCAAAGGCCTATGCTCCTCCGGGAACCACAGTATACAACAGTTTACTTTATGCAAATACATGGGCATGGGCAATTAAATATGTTCAGGAAAATACAGATTCAGGCTATTTGATTCCTTAATTGAATTTAATGGAATCAGAGCAAAGCGTTGCTCTTCCGGCGGGCTGTCAATACAGTACCCGGTTGTGAGGAGCAACTGCTATAAATCCGGCGGGCAACAGGAAGATGGAAAGTTCCGGTAAAGTAAACCCAAAACAATACTTTAATTCAGGCTAACTAACTAAAAAATAATTATGACCTCTTCTTTGGAAAAAACGTTTTGGATGCTTTTCGTCTGTCTGACCTCCTTTTTTATAAAAGTGAATGCTGCTGTTAAAAAAGAGGAAAAGAAGATCCCGTTAAGCATCACGCTGGCCTCCGGTTACAGCATCAGTATTACCGTTCTGGTCCAGGACGGCATCGGGCAGAAAAAGATTATCTCCGGTAAAACCATTCCGAAAGGAAAGAAAGAGATTTTCAGGATACCCGATAAATACCTGCCCGGAGAGGTGATACTCCAAACGGAATATGTGAAAACAAAAGGAGATGTCCGAAAGAAGAAAATGCATTTTTTAATTGTAAAAGAAGCTTTGAATATCGTGATAGACCCGTTAGGAAGTGCTTTTTTACAGTTTGAAATGTCCGATCTGGAAAACCCGGTTTTTTCCGGTTTTTTAAAAGAGCAGGAAAACAGAGTGGAAGCCATACAGGCACTGGAACACGTGCTTGCAGGGAAGACAAAACCGGTAAAAGAAAGACAGGCTCAGGAGCCGTATGAAAAATACCGGCAGGCGGTAGCGGAATACAATGACTGGATTAAAAAAGAAGCAGCAAGGCACCGGGAACTGTATGTTTCGCATCTGTATGTTTTTTTCCGGTATCCGGAGTATCGTTTTGATAAAAAAGGAATCAGGATTCCGGACAGTATTGTGGAACAGTATTTTGACAATATGGATTTTGAAGATCCGCTGTTGGTCACCACCAACCGGCTGTCAAAGTATTTCCAGAACTATATCGACCTGTTTACGTTGCAGTATCCGGAAGATTATGATGTTCAGGACAGCCTGGTGCTGGAAGTTTCCCGCAATATCGTGGGAAAAGTATATGCCGGGCATCCGTTGGTATACGGCTGGGCAGTAGATTTTTTATATAAAGGCATTGAAAGGGGGCAATATCCCAGAGCGATGGCCTACATTGAAAAAGTAGCTATGGAAGGGAATTGCTGGGTAAACAATGTGGAACTGGTCCGGTTAAAACTGAAAGGATCCAAGTATTTGAATGTGGGCGATAAAGCGCCGGATTTTGTTTCCAGAACAGAGCCCCGGTCGAATTACATGAGTCCGAAATTCCAGTTGTACACAACCCTGCCCACAAAACCGTACCGGCTGATTGTTTTCTGGCTGGCCGGCTGCGGACATTGTCTGGATCAGATCAGGGAAATGGCTTCCTTTACCAGGCTAAAGAAGAACAGTGATTTGCTGGAAATCATCGCCATTAATATTGACGAAGATGAGGAAGCCATTCCTTTAAGAAACAATGTTATAACCGCTAATCCGGATTGGGTGCAGCTGGTGCTTGATGGCGGCGTTTCAAATGAAATTGCCAGAAATTATGTGGTCTATCAAACCCTGACAATGGTACTGCTGGACAGTAAAACCAATGAAATTAAAAGTATTCCGAATGATCTGATCGAACTGGAGGAAAGCCTTCCGTACAATTAGTCAGATAGGACATAATGATAGTTAACTTTAAAAAATAACAGAATGAAATTTTATTTAAGTGCCGTTATTTTATCACTTTTTTTTACCGGCAGTGTTGCTGCCCAGACCATCAATACCGGTGATCTGAAAATCAATCCGGGAACGGTTTTTTCAACTCATTTTGATTTTGACAATGAAGTAACCGGTGATGTCGTAAATGACGGTGAATTGATACTTCATGGTAATTTCAATAATGACGGCTTATTCACCTTTACGCCTTTATCCAATTCGGGATTTACCCGTTTTGAAAGCAGTTCGGGCGCGCAGACCATTTCCGGCTCGCTGCCCAGTGAATTTTACAGTGTGCTTTTTAACAATAACACCATACAGCCGGCCTTTCTGCTCACCGGGTCTATCTCCATAGCCGGAAATGCAGATTTCTATGAAGGCATTGTAGATGTTGACGGTTCCGGCGGGGAAATTGTTTTTGAAGCAGAGGCTACCCAAAGCAATACGAGCGACGACAGTTTTGTGGACGGTACCGTAGGGCGGAAAGGCAACAATGCGTTTGAATTCCCTTTTGGCGATGCCGGTTATTTCAGACCGATGGCCATTAGCAGCAGCGGTAGTCCCGGCAATACTTTCGAAGGGCATTATTATCTGGAAGGTTCCGATGCTTTATATCCGAACAACCAGCGGCAATCCATCATCGAGCAGATCGACAAAACGGAATACTGGAAATTTGAAAGCCAGGAAACCAGTATTGATCTGGCTTTAACCTTAACCTGGAATGAAAATACTACTCCGGCAACCTTTATTAACGGAAACCCGGATACGGTATTCGCCATTGTGCGCTGGGACGTAGCGGATGCCGAATGGAAATTCTATCCGTCGGCAGTAGATCCGGCTAATAAAACGGTAACGGCAGCCATCAGAAATGACGGGATTTTCACGCTGGCACGGGTTTATGAAGACACACCGGACAACATCGTTATCTACAACGGGGTTTCCCCGAATGGCGACGGGATGAACGATTACTTCTTTATTGACGGTTTAGCCGATTTTCCGGATAACTCGCTGGAAATCTATAACCGATGGGGTGTGAAAGTATATGATACGCAGGCGTATGGAATTAATAACAATTGGTTTTGGGGTATATCAGAAGGAAGAACAACAATTAATAAAGGAGAGAAACTGCCAACGGGCACTTATTTCTATGTGCTGAAATATGTCACCTTAATGGGCAGAACCAAAGACAGGGTGGGCTATTTACAGATAAATTAACTGTTTCCGGGAAAAGTAAAGAAGCAAGAATATACTGTATTCCGGATTCAAAAAGAGAAACCTATGAAAAAAAATATTATGCTGCTGTTAATCGCTGTAATGGGTATGAATAGTTACGGGCAACAGGATTCGCAGTACACACAATACATGTACAATACAATGAATATCAATCCCGGTTATACAGGAACCAGGGGAGTAATGAGCATACTGGGACTGTATCGCACCCAATGGGTAGGGCTGGAAGGCGCACCTAAAACCGGTACGTTTACGATTCATTCCCCCATAACGGCCAGTGGTCAGGGATTGGGATTTTCGGTAGTTAACGATCAGATTGGCGTATCGAAAGAAACAACGGTATCGGCCAGTTATTCCTATCCGATTCAACTGTCCGCTACGGTAAAACTGTCGTTAGGGATAAGTGTTTCCGGCAACTTTTTGGAAGTCGATTATAACCGGCTGACCATTCACGACAATCCCGATTCGGAATTGCGGGGAGTGATCAACCAGACGTCGCCGAATGTTGGAGCCGGAGCCTATTTTCATGCCGAAAAATGGTATGCCGGACTATCGGTTCCCCGTTTTCTGGAAACCGAATTCTATGACGATATACAAACTTCGGTAGCGACAGAAAAAATGCACTTTTATGTGATGGGAGGGTATGTTTTTGACCTGAATGAAAGCCTTCAGTTCAAGCCGGCAGCAATGGTTAAAGCCGTTAACGGTGCTCCGCTGGCGGTAGATATTTCGGCCAATTTCCTGTTTAATGAAAAATTCACTTTAGGAGTGGCGTACCGTTGGGATGCCTCCGTGAGCGGTATGGCAGGTTTTCAGATTTCGAGAGGACTGAATATTGGCTATGCCTATGATTTTGATACCGAGAGACTGGGGAAATACAATTCCGGATCGCATGAAATTTTCCTGCGCTTTGATTTGATTTCGCCTCTTAAAGCCAGAATGATGTCACCAAGATTTTTCTAACTAACATGTAATTCAATAGATATGATATTAAATAGAAATCTGGTATTGGTTTTACTTTTCGGTTTAAGCAGTACTGTCGGATTCTCACAAAAACAGGATAAAAGACTGGAAAAAGCCAACAAAAAATATGAGGAGTTTTCCTTTATTGAAGCCCGGAAATTATACGGACAACTGGTTGAAAAAGGCTATACGACCAAAGAAGTATACGGCCGTTTGGGCGATACCTATTATTTTAATTCGGACTATACCAAAGCCCTGGAATGGTATACCAAACTAATGGACCTGGGTGGAACACCGGCTCCGGAATACTATTTCAGGTATTCGCAGGCGTTACGCGCCAATCAGGATTATTCCCAGGCATTAACGGCTATGGAAACCTATTATTCCAAAATGGGAAAAGAGGAAGAGGCTAAAAAATGGCGGCTGAAAGAATATATGGCTGCAATACAGGAACAGTCCGGAAGATATGATGAAATAACAGAAGCAAAGATAAATTCAGGATTGTCCGATATGGGGGCGGCTTTAGTACCCAACGAAGAAACCATAAAGCAGGCGGGAGAAATTGCCCAGTTTGAAAAAGAAGAAAAAGCAAGAATAGCCAGAGAAAAAAAAGAGCAGCGAATGGATGACGACGAGCGTGCCCTGGCCGCAAGAAGCGAAACCGCTGCAAAAAATAAAAATAAGGAAGATGTACCGGTAAAAGTATTTGAGCAGCTGCCCAAATACAAGGAAATTATCTATGCAACAGCAAAAGATTCCGGTGTTTTTATCAAACGCAAACACAACTGGAACGAAAAGCCGTTCCTGAAATTATATACCGCAACGATTAACAATGAAGGAAGACTGGAAAATGAAAAGAAGCTGCCCGGCGATATTAATGCCCGGTACCACCAGAGTACACCGGTAATTACGAAAGACGGCACCATGATGTATTTTACCCGTCTGGAATTGTATCACAACAAAAAAACAGCCGGAAAAAATAAAAAGGAAGTCAGTCAGCTAAAACTTTATCAGGCACAGAAAATCAACGGGGTCTGGACAAATATTGTGCAGCTTCCGTATCCGATAAATGTAGATGGCGCTTCTTCCGGACATCCGGCTCTAAGCCCGGACGACAGTCAGTTGTTTTTTGTTTCCAATCGGAAAAATAAGATGGGAAATACCGATATCTATGTAGTGAACCGGAAAAAAGGTGGCGGTTTGGAATCAAAGGTGGAAGCACTGGACGACAAGATCAACACACTGGGAAGGGAAACCTTTCCTTTTGTAGACGATAACGGAATATTATATTTTGCTTCAGACGGGCATCCCGGTATGGGCGGTCTGGACATTTTTGCTGCGGCAAAAGACAGTAACGGTACCTATGTGGTGGTCAATATCGGCGAACCGGTTAATTCGGTCTATGACGATTTTGCCTACGTGATTGACAACGAAACAAAAAGAGGCTTTTTTACCTCGAACAAACCGGGTGGCAGCGGCGATGATGATCTGTATGAATTTCTGGAAAACAAGCCGATCCGCTTTCCGTTTAACTTGAATGCCGTTTATTTCGGTACGGTAAAAGACAGCATGACAACGGAGCCGATAGCCGGCGTGAGCGTGGTTATTTTCAACGAACGGAATGAAAAAATCAAAACGGTTTTAACGGATTCGCTCGGAAAATATACACTGGATCTGCCACCGCTCAGAAACCATACGTTCCTGTTTAAAAAGAAAGGATATGCTTCCGAGAAAGTGCTTGTGGACGGCGTGAAAATTTCAGAACGCAAAGAAATATCGGTAGCCTTGTTTAACGAACTGTCGGTAATTGTGGACGATAAGGTCGTAACCCTGAAAGAAGGGGATGACCTTACGGAAAAACTAAAACTGAATCCGATTTATTTTGATTACGGAGGCTACAGCATCCGGAAATCATCCGAAAAAGAACTGGATAAAGTGATTGACCTGATTAAGAACCGTCCGAGTATTTCCATTGAGGTCCGTTCGCATACAGACAGCAGAGGGAAGGATGACTTTAACATGAGGCTTTCCAAAAACAGGGCAAAAGCGACCATCGATTATATTATCCATAAAGGTGCGATTTCTCCGGAAAGAATTTGGGGTGACGGTTATGGAGAGTCACAGCTGATTAACAATTGCGGTAATGGTGTGAAATGTACAGAAGCCGAACACGAGCTTAACCGGCGTTCGGAATTCATTATTATCCTGAAAGATCAGGCACCGGAAAAAGAATAAATAAAATAGACTGTATTAGTAAGATTTACCAATCTGTTGTTTTGATATAGCCTTCTTTCCTGCATTGTCTTGATTTATGGTGCCATCGCGGTTTTTTAATGGGGGTTTAAGAAATCAATTTGTTTGGCCATAATAGTATGATGTGATCTTAGAAGAACGTGACAGGGAAGAGGTGCTATATTTATGAGCATACTGGAGATCTTAGTAAGAATAGTGTTGACCGGTAGGGTCACACAAAGTGAATAGCTTTAGCAGGAAGTTAGTTTTTTTTGGTTTTTAGGATTTACCACGGGACTGCAACCAGTGGTAAATTAAAGAAGGGGCTTTATGCCCCTTCTTTTAATAAAGGTGGTTGGTTATAACATGACGTTTAAAAAGGAATTACAGGTAGCAATACGAAAAAAGAGATTGATATGGAAGCTAAAAGGGTTAGGGTAACGGGGAAATTAGGGCGGTATATCAGCATATTGCTCACGGTATTTTTAGTAATTGAAGAACTGTTCAAAGGCATTGACCTGATTACCGGAAAGCCCGGCCTGGTTGCCATTTTTTATGAATGTGGTTTTTCTACTGAGGGGATTATGGTATTGGGAATCGTGACCGTTTTAAATACTGTTATAATATTGTTTCCGGCTGCATTTGTATGGGGCTGTTTTTTAATGGCCTCACGATTTGTGGTCATAAGCGGTTTCTATTTGCTGGAAGACCATGTCAAAGCGGCGGTTGCAGAAGGAATCTTACTGCTTTTGGTCTTGCTGCTGCTGCGGTTGGGACATCCTTTTTCGCTTTATTACCGGAATAAGAAAAACCTCCGCTAAAAAAATACCTGTAGAAATGTAATAACTATAGCGCAGTATTTTGTTTTTTTTAAACATTATTCTAAATTTTATTTGTATATCTCAAAATAAAGTTTTATGTTTATCCTGTTGTAAAACAACAACATACACTCCCCATTAAAATAACATACGGTTATCACTCCCCATATAACCAAAACAAACAGCAACAGGAATAGCCTTTTGCTGCACCGGGTGTTTTTTGTGTAAACCCACAAAAAAACTGCCCGGTAAACAGGTA
>NZ_DFUB01000029.1:0-30418 GCF_002379575.1 Flavobacterium sp. UBA4197 | reverse complement strand
TATCCGTAACCGGCATCGTTACTACCACACCCTGATTATCGGTCAGAGCCAGATTGTCATTTGTATCGATTGCCAACGTCTGGTTGATGTTGTTTGTGTCCAGTGCACCTACCAGAGTAGCCAGATCGATTACTGTATTTTGATTATTTTCATCCGTATACGTCAGCGTATTCGCCGTTGAATCATACTCCAAATGGGTCAGTGTTTCCTGGCTCTGGATAATAGTCGTTAACTCGGTTAAAAAGTTCGGGCTGTTTAGAATCGTATTCGCGTTGTTAATCACATCGGCGACCACATCAATGGTGGTTGCCGTATTATTTTCACTCGTATATATATACACACCACTGGCTGTATTGACCAATGTGGTAATCGTTTCATAGGTTTTAACAATTGCCTCAAAATCAATTACAACCGGGTTTCCGTTTCCATCAATATAGGTAAATATATTTGTTGTCGGATTATAGATCACCACACCTTCAGACGGGGTTGCTTCACTGGAAATAACGATTCGATTCCATTTGTTATCATACCAGTAGTAATACCCCGGTGTCACATTATTGGGTGCCGTCCCTGCCGTAGCACTGTTAAACACCAATAAACTGTTCGGTATTCCTCCATTATTTAATATCGGGTTGCTGCTCGTTAAACTTTGAAGCGACACATTAGGAATTAAAACCCCTTTATTAGTTGCTGCAACATGCAATTGTGCAGACACATCAGGTGACTGGATTCCAATACCAACCTGCCCATAAGTCACATAACCACCTAACAATAAAAAAAGTAAGGGTAAAAATTTATTTTTCATACATTCATGATTTTAAAAAAGAGTGCCGCACTTTCCAGATGCCGCACCTAATTACATTAACTTCTCGATGCAAAGTGAGCCATTCTAAACAAGATATACCGCATAAGCATCCCCACTTATATACGCAACGCTTAAAAAAAAACACCAAAACACTGAAAACCAACACAATAACACCTTATTTCTTTATACTCAAAACCTCACAACAATGCCATTTGAGTACCAAAAAAGGAGTAAAAAAGTAACGCTGTCCGGATAAAAAAAGGAATTTATGCCATCCTTATACTCTTCAGGCAAAAAAAGTGCGGTAAATACAGCCGAAACATTAGCATTTTAAAGCTATTTTTAATGTAAAACAGTTCTGACAATATCACTAACACACTGACAGTCATTTTTATGCAATCAGCTTATGATAACGTATTGTTTTCAAATACGCAGCCAGAAGATTATATATCTTGCTGTAAAAAAAGAGAGCAGCTTATTCCCCATCCATAAGCTGCTCTCAAACAAAAAAATAAAAATTAATGTATAAAAAAAGTAATACTCATCCTTTACTATCCCTGCTTACAGCTTCGCAATAGCACAAAGCCATAACGAAACGCATTCCTGATAGTTAAAAACCTCCGGAATCAATTATCAAACACACTAAAGCCTTATTTTTCATACAGTAGAAAGGCATAGCGGATTGCCATTATTCAATAATCTTATCCGGAGATAATAAAAAAAGTCATTAAATCTCATAAACAGTTTATACACCACCTGTCTATATCTTAAATATTTTTAAGGGAAATCCCGTTGTTCTATTGTTATTTGTTATCCTTTACAACACATTACTATTCAAAGCGTAAACAAACCATAATACCTGTCCGATCCCCTTTGTTTATTGCCCTTTGCCTATTGCCTTTTGCTATTCTTTACTCTTGCTATTTTTTTGTCCTTTGCTCTTTGCCCTTTTCCTTTGCCTCTCCCAGAAGCATGATCCCCTAAAAGCTCCATTTTATTCATTACCAGCTATTTATCACTCGCATTGAAACGAATCCCGCATTGCTATCCGGGAAACATTCCCTGTGCAAAACTGTAACTCACCACGGAAACCATAAAAACACTAAAAAAAAGCCAAACAATAAAATTTTTCATTTTTTTATTCTGATTACATTTTCGAAACACCCTTTCGGTGAATTCATAACAAATGTGAGTAAATTTTTAATTCAACACTCACATTTCACGCCCTCACATCTACTCACAAACTTAAAAAACAGTATTACAAATAGTTGCAAAGCTTATTGGCCTAAAAATCGCTTTCCTTTTCTGGTTTATCCTGAAAATAGCGCTCAAAAAAAGCCGGCTTCCTGTATAAAAAGAAGCCGGCCGGGAACAAATAAGTGTTTTATAGCAATTTTCCGGTACGTCAAATCCTGGTTTTGGTAACAACATAACCGAAATGTCATTTAAAAAACAATACCGGAAGCCCTGAAAGTTGTTTACCCGGTAAACATACCGGTACCATCTGTGCTTAAAATTCTGCGATCCATAAGCTGATGTCCTTATCGGAAGGAATAGCCGCTTTTTTACGTATCCGGAATATTCTTGACTCAACGGAGCGAACCGTTACATCCGTATATAAGGCAATTTCTTTAATGGAGAATCCTAATTTTAACAACGCACAGATTTTAAATTCGGCTGCCGTTAAGTTGGGTACTTCTTTGACCAGTTTATCATAGAAATCGGCATAGATGACCACAAAATTGTTCAGAAATTCGGAATCATTTTCTTTGGCTAGCTGGGCTATTTTTTCCAGATTCACCTGGTTCAGGATCACCTCTTTCTGCAATAGCTCTTCTTTGGCCAGCAATCGTTCGTTTTTTTCGGTGATGACCTTACTTTCTCTTTTTATCTTACGGTGAAACCGGACGGTTAAATAGAATAAAAACAAAGCCAGCAATACAATGATGATTACCACAACAGTTGCTATTGTTCTGACTTTTTCAAATTTGGAATACCGGGTCTGTAGAATCTCCCTGACCGGTACTTCCACTGCTCTTTTTTGTGTTTTTAAAATACTGTCGTTAAGGCGGATATAGTTATCCGAATACCGTTCTTCCTCTTTGTCCGCTCCCAGTCTGCCATACGCTTTTGAAAGGTTCAGGTAAACATCCCGCAGGAGTTCTGCTTTTTTCAGCTTTTTGGCAAGCGTAAGGCTTTGCAGGTAATACGCCACTGCCGCCTCGTCGTTTTTGCGTTCCAGTTCCATGTTCCCAAAATCAATCAGGGCATACAGCTTTGCCGAGTTGTATTGTATCTCATCTGCCAGCCAGATTGCTTTTTCAAGATAGATCCTTGCAGAATCGTATTGTTTTAAGGCTAAAAAGCAGGCGCCCACATTGGCACTCGCCAACGACAGAGTTACTGCCCTTGTTTTTCCTTCTTTGATCTTGTCAAACTGCCTGTAACTCAGTGTAAAGTATTTTACAACAGAATCGATTGGCTTGCCGTTCCGGTCAAAATCTACCGCCATATCGGTATAGATCAGTCCTTTTTGCCGTAAAGCATCGTCCGTTACCCTAATTTCATTTGCCGCAGCCAGTCCTTTTTTTAGCTCTATACCGGCTTCCCGGGACAATCCCAGCGCCGTATAGCAAATGCCTTTTAGCCGGAATGCTTCCGATAACAGTTTGTAATCGTCTACTTCTTCCAGTGCTTTTTGTGCTTTAATGGTATAATGAAGCCCTTTGTCATACTGGCTGGTATCGAAAAAATTCTTCCCGGCAAGCAGGGCGCTGAGTGCCATACCTTTTTTGTAGTTTATTTTCAGGGCATAACTGTAACATTCCAGGCTTTTCAGGATGGCTTTGTCGGGAATACTGTCGCCCAGCCGCTGTACCTCTATTAGCAGGCTGTCAACCTGTTTTTTGGTATAATTTTGAGCCGTACTACTGTATATTGTTCCGAGAATAAATAACAGTATCAAGTATTTCTTTTTCATGTTCCGTTGTATAAATTACATTTTTGCGATCCATTCATACAGGTCTACCTCCGATGGGATGTTTAATTTTTTCCGGAGCCTGTATTTTTTGGATTCAACAGCCTTTAACGTACTTTTTGTATAGGTTGCAATCTCTTTTGTTGAAAACCTAAGCTTTAGCAAGGCACAGAATTTCAATTCATTGTACACTATTGCAGGTGATTTTTCGGTTATTTTATCGCAAAATTCCGGATACATTTCTTTAAATTTTACAAAGAAAAGCGGACTGCCCTCAATGGCAAGCTGTACTATTTTTTTGGTGTCTGCTTCCTTATTCTTACTTCTGGATTTCAGTTGTTTTATCAGTTCTCTTTTTTCTTTTAAAAGTTTTTCAATTTCCCACTTTTTCAGCAGCGTCTTACTGAATTTTTTATAATTGATTTTAATGTAAATGCAGGATAACAGGATAACCAATACACATATAATGATAATAAAAGAGAGTTTTTTAAAGCTCAGCTGCATGTGATCCTGTTCCTCATCTAAAAAGAGCCGTAATGATGTTTTAACAGCTCTTTTGTGAAAGTTTGCCAGGCTGTCATTCAGCGCGATATATTGTATGCGGTAATATTTCGAACTATCCGGAACCTCGAGCTCGGCATATACCCGGAAAAGGTTGTAATAGAGGTCGTTTATATAAAAGGTACGCTGCTTGTTTTTCGCTTCCGAAAGGGCTTGCAGGTAATATTCTTTAGCAGCTAGATAGTCTTCTTGGTAATAGTGCAGCGAACCCAGATCGGAAAGCGCCTGAATTTTGATAAAGTCCAGTTTTAGCTTTTTTGCGTGTTCCGCAGCAAATTGCAGATGGGTTTCAGCCTTTTGAAACTGCCGCTTCTTCAGGTAAAAGGAACCTAAATTTACATTGGAAAAGGCAAGACACCTGTTTTTATGAGGGTTGGTAGCCCCCATTTTCATAAAAAAGGTATGGCTCTTTTCATAAAAAAACTTTACCGAATCTTCCTGCTGGTCTTTTTCTTCATGATTGATCGCAAAATCGGCATAAATAAACCCCAGACTCCTGTTTTTATCATTTTCATTTTTTATTTTATTCGCATAATACACCGCTTTATCCAGCTGCGTTGTTGCGGTCTGGTAAAATCCCAGCTGACCAAGCCCCAGGCCTTTTAAGCGCAGTGCTTTTGACATATAATAGCTGTCCGTAGCGGCAGTGTTTTTCTCGGCTTCCGTAGCATAAAAGAGTGCTTTCTCCCAATCTTTACTCCGAACATAGCTCTCACTTATAAAAAGGTTACCCAGCATCAGCCCTTTTTTATAGTGCTGCTGGCGGGAGAGCAGAATAACTTCTAAAGCTTCCGATTGTGCCAGAAGCGGGTTTTCATTCTCGATATTAACTGCATGTTTAAACAAACGGTCAATGGCATTAATGTTATTCTGGGGAATACCATCTACTGACACGAATAACAGCATGAAAAGTAGGGCTCTTTTCATAGGAATTATTTCTTTTATTAATTAATCTGTTCCAAGGGAATTTCCCAATACTTTCTTGTGCTTTAATCTTTAAAACACTTTTTATCAAACCGTTATTGGGGGGAAGTGCTGAGGATATATGCTTCAGCGTAACAACAATGATAAAAACAACCTGATCAAGACAACTTGTCTGAATAAAACACTCCGGACTCTTTCAAATTGTAGATTTAAGGGGTAAACGAGGGGGGAAATATTGTTTACCTTTTTACCTACTTACAGCTACGCAAATTGTTAATTTGTGCCGTTAAATAACAGTAAATATAATAATGGTGACAAATTTAGTTAATAAAAACCTACCTGTTTGTAATAATTACTATTTTTTTACTTAAAAAAAATGTTTTAATTTTACATGCCCTCAGGCGACAATCTCCTAAATCGACGGAATATTTTCCGTATTTTCGATTAAATCCGTTTAAGGATGGTATTCTAAAGCACGAATTGGTTGCATCGCTATCAAAATAAATCGGTACTGTTTTTATTCATACTCAATGTCCGGAATTACACCAAAATATTTTTCTTAACATTTTGTATAATAAATTCAATAATTGCACGATTAAAGTTAATATTGTAATCGCAAGTTATTATTATTTCTTTTTGTTACATAAATAACAAAAAGAAAAATAGCTGGTAATCAATATAACTATTTTGCCCCAAAAGAACCTAACACAACTTAACGCTATTGCCATGCAATCTTTAAACCAAACTAACCGTTTCTTCGGTTATTTCAAAAAATTCAATAAGGAATCACGCCTTAAATTTGTACGAATAGATAAGCAGATAAAAAATTTACGGATAGATCTTGAAACGCTGAATTTCTCAAACGTATTTATCGCTTTTACAGCCATACTTCCTTTAAGTATATTGCTGTACTGGAGTCAGTTTCTTGCCTATTTCCATACCAATTACTTCCGCTTTTGCTATTGCTTTGACGACATTGTCTATCTGATGTTTGACAAAGATGTATTCTTTTTACAAAGTATCTTAATTGCCGTTCCAATGGCCATAACCGTACTGATAACCCTGCGTCCCGAATGGCACAGGACTGTTCTGGCTGTTATTGGCCTGGCGTTGATTGCCACTACAGCCGTATTGAAAGTAACCGGTTTTAACAATTTACAGGTTTTGTTTTTTTCATTACTGCTGCTTACCGTTAGTACCGTGTTTGTGTTTTATAACAAACACGCCATATACGGTTACCTGTTTATCTTAGTGCTTTTCCTTAGTACTGCGGCACAGAATGATGCCCGTACAGCAAAAGAAAGTCACCTGAGCATGGACGTTATTTCGAATAAAACGGATTCTGTTCTGATCAGCAAAGATGATATTTCACATTATTATATCCGCAGCACTTCCAAATTCAAATTAATCTTTAATGACAAAACGAAAGAAGTGGAAAAATACAGTCTCGTGGATATTAAATAATAAAAACAGTAATTCCTTATCGGCTAATCGCTTCATTTTACAATAACAATTTGCTTTCTTCAGAATTTCTTCGAAATTGAACCCGTATCTTAGCTACATGAAAATTCTTATTATCGAAGACGAAAAGGAACTGGCTCTGGATATAGCACAATATATGTCCGGGGAAAACTATTTGTGTGAGATAGCGGCTACTTATGATCAGGCACTTGACAAAATCCGGTTTTACAATTATGATTGTATTTTACTGGATTTAATGCTGCCCGGCGGTGACGGCCTTAAAATACTGGATTTTTTAAAAGACGAGAACAAATCGGAAGGTGTTATTATACTTTCGGCTAAGAATTCCTTAGAGGACAAAATAAAAGGCTTACAGCTTGGTGCCGACGATTATCTCGCCAAACCATTCCACCACTCCGAATTGGCCGCAAGGATCCACTCTGTCATCAGACGAAAACAGTTTGACAATTCCAATACAATTGTACTCAATGAGCTGCGTATCGATTTACTCGCCAAAACCGTTCACATTCACGACACCATAATCACGTTAACGAAAAAAGAGTTTGACCTGCTGATTTTCTTTATTGGCAACAAAAACAAAGTGATCTCCAAAAGTGCCCTCGCAGAACACTTATCCGGTGATATAGCCGATATGTTCGACAATCATGATTTTGTCTATGCGCATGTCAAAAATCTAAAACGGAAACTGCTGGAAGCCAATTGTGATCACTATTTAAAAACGATTTACGGAACCGGTTATAAATGGGAAATATGAGTAAATTATTGAACAAACCTTTTAAGGCATTTACCCTATATGCACTGCTTACGCTGATAGGCAGTATTCCTGTTTACTACTATGTTGTGGATTATATCTGGATCAAAGAACTGGACGAACACAACCAGATCATAAAAGACCGTATTGACGAACGGCTGCAGACCGTGAGCATCGAAAAACAAAAAATGGATACCATCCTGAAATTCTGGAATATCATGCAGCCTGGGACCACTTTGGTTCCGTCTGAAAACAATACCCTTATCCGGGACAGTATTTATACCGTGATACGGGAAAACAAACACGGTAATATACTCGAAAAAGATCGTTTCAGAGGTCTTGTCGCTCCCGTTTCCATTGCCGGGAAACACTACCGGTTAACAGTCGAAACCAATGTTGAAGAAACCGATGAAACACTGCTGGCGATTGCCCTGGTTACTTTCGTTTTTTTTAGTTTACTGGTAATTGGCTTTATTGTACTCAATAAAAAAATTGCCAAAGGAATCTGGCGCCCTTTCCAAAATACCCTCACCCAATTAAAAGCCTTTGACTTAACAAAGCACAAAAACATTCAGTTTGAAAAATCTGATATTGCCGAATTTGAAGAGCTCAATGAAGAACTGGAAAAACTCATTGCTAAAAATATTACCGCCTATCATTTACAGAAGACCTTTATTGAAAATGCTTCTCATGAACTGCAGACACCGCTGGCAGTGCTGAAATCCAAAACCGATTTATTACTGCAAAACAAAGATATTACCAGTGAACAATTGCTGATCCTGAATGCCATTAATGTGCCTCTATCCAGAGTGAGCCGGATCAATAAGAACCTTTTATTGCTTGCCAAAATTGAAAACCAGCAGTTTGAAGATATCGAAACGGTAAACATTACCGCCATTCTGGATGAAAGTATCGAAATGCTGGCTGATTATATTACCGATAAAAACATCGCATTACACTTTCAAAATAAGGCTTCCGTACTTATTTCCTGCAATAAATCGCTGCTAGAAATATTAATCAATAACCTACTAACCAACGCAATACGCCATAACAGCACCAATGGCAACATTACAATAACCATCGAGGACGGGAAACTGACTTTTTCAAACTCCGGAGATAATCCGCTACGGCAAAATACATTATTCCAACGTTTTTCCGTGAGCTCATCGGCTACGACAAACAGCGGTTTGGGACTGGCAATTGTCAAAGAGATCTGCAACCGTTACCATTGGCAGATTGTTTACTCCTTCGAAAAAAACAGGCATCTGTTTTCGGTAACATTCTAAGAATTCAGAATATCTTCTAAATTGGTATGGAACTTTGGTCTGTAAATTAATATGATCAGACTATGAAAGCCCTCCCATGTTTCGCTATTCCAAAATCATTCTTCAAAATTTTAGCCTTATCCGCTATGCTGTTTTTTATGCCCGGCGGAACAACCTTATGTACTGCCCAAACGGTAAAAGTTACTGTTTCCGGTGTTGTAAACGATTCGCATAAAAAAGCTTTACCCTTTGTAAATGTTGTTGTTAAAACAGAAAAAGAAGCTGTTTTTGTAACCGGAACCGTTACCAATGAAGAAGGACGGTTCAAGCTTACCGACCTCAGCCCCGGAAGCTATATCCTGGAGGTTTCCTTTATTGGCTATACGTCCAGAACGGTACCGCTTTTTGTGGGAACCCTCAGCGATTATCTCGATATTCCTGCCGTGGAACTGGAAGAAAGCGTAACCGCTTTAAATGAAGTGATTGTAACGGCGGCGAAACCGGATGACAATACGGAAAAAATGGACAAAAAATCCTATGCCGTAAAAGACAATATCAGCCAGGCCGGAGGTTCGGTACTGCAGGCGATGCAAAATTTACCGGGAATTACCGTCCAGGACGGAAAGGTGCAGCTTAGGGGAAATGAAAAGGTTACCGTTTTAGTCGACGGCAAACAAACGGCCATGACCGGCTTTGGCGGCCAGTCCGGGCTGGACAATATTCCTTCCTCTGCTATTGAAAAAATCGAGATCATCAATAATCCGTCTGCCCGCTATGATGCTAACGGTAATGCCGGTATTATCAATATTATCTATAAAAAGAACAAACAGCAGGGCTTTAACGGGAAAGTGGGTTTTACAACCGGATTGGGAGCTTTATGGGAGCGACATGAAAATTTACCTTCCATACGTCCGCAGTATCAGGCAACGCCAAAAATAAATCCTTCCGTTTCCCTGAACTACCGCAAAAACAACATTAATGCTTTCTTTCAGGGGGATTACCTGTACACCCATACCTTAAATAAAAACGAGTTTGTTACCCGTACATACAATGACGGAACGGTTATTAACCAGCAAACGAAGCGGAATCGCAATACCGGATTTCTAACACTAAAAGCCGGAACAGACTGGAATATTGACGATCGCAATACGCTAACCGTTTCCGGATTATTCAGCAGTGAGAAAATAATCGATCGCGGTGACGAACCTTTCTTTAATGCCGATTTAACCGAACGCCATCGTTTATGGCAGTTTCTGGAAGACGAATTAAAAACAACCGCGATGTTTTCCGGTACCTATCAGCATAAATTTAAAGAAGCCGGGCATTTATTGAATATCGGGCTTCATTATACCTTCCACCGCGAAGATGAGAAATATTTCTTCGACAATATTATGCCGGATTTTACCGGGAAAGATGCCTTTAAATTACTATCGGACGAACATGTAACCGATTTTACGGCCGATTATATCCGTCCGCTAAAATATGGCCGTATTGAAGGCGGTCTGAAATTCAGAAGACGGGAAATTCCAACGAACATGCAGTTTTTTCCGGGTGTAAATTCGCCTTTGGATGTTAATGCCGGCGGATGGGCAACCTATAAAGAAACGATTCCCGCCCTATACGGAAACTATATTTTTGAAAATAAAAAACTGGAAGCCGAAATTGGCTTGCGCCTGGAATATGTAAACCTGCAATATGATGTAAATCCGGAACACAACACCTATACCAGTAACGGGTATAACTATACACAGCCTTTTCCGAATGTCCGGTTTGCCTATAAAATCAATACCCGAAACAAGCTGTCGTTTTTTTACAACCGCCGCGTGGACCGTCCGAATGAAATCGATATCCGTATCTTCCCGAAATATGATGATGCCGAAATCATTAAAGTCGGTAATCCGGACCTGCGTCCGCAGTTTACCAATACGCTGGAACTTGGTTATAAAAACAACTGGAAAAGCGGTAGTTTCTATACGGCGCTCTACCATCGGTTTGCCAATGGAACCATTACCCGTATTGCCAGTACTGTTCCGGGAAGCAATCTGATTTATAATATTTTTCAAAACGTAAACAAAAGCTATAATACCGGTATCGAATCGGTGATATCCCAGGAAGTCACACAATGGCTGAAGTTTAACCTCAATGCTAATTTTTATGAAAATCAGATCGATGCTTTTACCGTAACAAATAAATATCCTGTTACGCATACTTTCAGCGCCGAAAAACAGCAGCAATTTTCCGGGAATACGAAGCTGAACACCATTTTCAATTTGCCGAAAGATTTCGATCTGCAACTCACCACAACCTATTTGTTACCGGATATAATTCCGCAGGGAAAAATTGAAAGCCGGTTTTCTGTTGATATGGGCATCAAAAAAAGCATACAGAAAGGCAAAGGCGAATTGTTTTTAAATGCTTCCGATCTATTCAGCACTTTAGTTATCAAAAAAGAGATACAAGGTGACGGTTTTAATTATACCAGCCGCGATTACTATGAAACACAGGTAATCCGCCTTGGTTACAACTATAAATTCTAACAATACTTAATTTTAAAGGATACCCCATGAAAGCTTTCTCCATTTCCGTCTTGTTTATCGGATGCTTTTTTACAGTTGCATCCGGATGCGCACAGGTTAAAACCGACAGTATTGCCATTACTGCTATTCCGCAGCCGCAGGCTTTAAAGTTCAATTACAAACAGCTCATCATTCCGGCAGCTTTAATGACATACGGTATTATTGGTATTGAAAGTGACGCCATAAAATACTGGAATTCTGAATTAAAGGATGAAGTAACGGAAAACATTGATAAAAAAATCACCATTGACGATTTTAGCCAATATGCGCCTGCCGCAGCCGTATACGGTTTAAACCTGATGGGTGTAAAAGGGAAGCACAACCTAAAGGACCGAAGCATTATTCTGGGAACTTCCTATTTACTGATGTCGGGCAGCGTATTGGGTTTAAAAAGCCTTACAAAGATTGAAAGACCGGACGGAAGCGGAAACAATTCCTTTCCTTCCGGGCATACGGCAACTGCATTTGCCGGAGCAGAATTTTTATGGCAGGAATATAAGGATGTTTCCATCTGGTATGGCCTTTCCGGATATGCTGTAGCCGCCGGTACCGGTTTTTTCAGGATGTACAACGACAAACACTGGCTTACCGATGTGGCCATGGGAGCCGGTATTGGGATACTGAGTACCAAAGTGGCCTATTGGATCTTTCCGTATGTAAACAACAAAATCTTTAAATCAAAAAAGAAAGAAGCGGCAATGATTGCTCCCTTTTACAGTGATCATCAGTATGGAATGGGACTGATTTACAATTTTAAATAAGCCAATCCGGTTTGGCATACGTCACCAGATCGGCTTTCTTTTTCCGCAATAAAAAAACCTTGTCCATGCGGCAAGGTTTTTCGTTTTATATCGAATACCGGCAAACATTAAGGAACAAGTACTGCCCTTCCTTTTATCTGGCCATGTCGTAATTTATCATACACTTCAAGTGCCTGATCCAGGCTGTATTTTTCTACTTCAATATGGATTTTCTTTTGTCTGGCAAGACCTATCACTTCGATTAACTCAGCTCTGGAACCCCAATACGGATTGGTTAAACTCACGCCGAATGGCAATCCGTTCATATTGTATTCATATTTTCCGCCGCCTAATCCGACAATGGTTAAATCGCCGTCAAGACCAACAATTTTTGTTCCTAGGTCGATTGTGGAAGAAGCGCCCACAAAATCGATCACGACTTTTGCTTTTTTAATGCCGGTGATCTTTTGTATCTGCTCGGCAGCATCTTTATCGGTTGAATTAATCGCATAGCCGGCACCGAGTTGTTTTGCAAATTCCAGTCTTTCCGGAGTGATATCGCAGGCAATGATCGTAGCGCCGCTCATTTCCGATAAAATCTGTAACGCAACATGCCCCAATCCGCCAACTCCGATAACCACCACATACTCGTCCGGCATTAATTTATGCAGAGAGCGTTTAATAGCCGAATAAGGCGTTAGTGCGGCATCGGTTAACGGTGCGGCAATAACCGGATCCAGGTCATGGATAGGCACCAATAAACGGGAAGATGGCACCAGCATATAGTCGGCCATACCGCCGTTAAGTCCTAATCCGCCGCCAAAAGCCTGTTCCGACTGATGGTCGCAATAGTTTTCCTGCGAATGCTGGCAAGGCTTGCAATGTCCGCAGCCCCAAGGCCCGTAAACCAAAACTGCATCTCCTTTTTTAAATCCTTTTACATCCTGCCCGATCTCCTCTATCCATCCTGCATTTTCATGTCCCAATGTAAACGTAACACCGGAAACGATTCCGTCGTCAATGATATGCAAATCGGAATGGCACACACCGGCTCCCCCGATTTTTAATAATACTTCATCTCCGGACGGAGTCGGTTTTTCTAAATCATTTATAATCCTTACATCTTTGTGTCCATAATATCGTACTGCTTTCATGATATTGTTTTTAAATGTTTTATCCTATAAATTTACTCAAAACAGACCGTATAAAAAGTTAATACATTCTTATAATTCTGTTTTATTTTCAAATATTTGCAAGTATTGTATTGCAATTTCACTGCTCAATCTCCGGCTTATTTTACGTTTCCAGAACAACAAAACCCTTGCAAACATTACGTTTACAAGGGTTTTACGGTATTCTGAAGTGGCTTTTTAGCTATAAGACATCGTCTTTTGTATATTCCAGTAAATCACCCGGCTGGCAGTCCAGTGCTTTACAGATCGCTTCCAGCGTACTAAACCGTATTGCTTTGGCTTTACCGGTTTTGAGTATGGAAAGATTAGCCAATGTCAGTTCTACTTTTTCAGACAGCTCATTTAAAGACATCTTTCTTTTCGCCATCATTACATCTAAGTTTACTATTATCGGCATGATTTATACGGTTAGTTCGTTTTCTGACTGGATTTCGATTCCTTTATTAAAGATTTGTGCTATAAAGTAGATAATCCCTGCAAAAAACAGGTATTCGGCACCACCGCCTAAATGTTCATCCAAAACAGGCAGCACAACACTTTCTTCCGTTAGCCATTCCGCATAAGCGTTGCCCGTTACGCTAAAAACCCCGATCGCTAAGGCAACATAGCTGATCTTTAAAATCAGTGCTGCGATTTCCGTGCTGAAAGGATGGACAAAATTTATTTTCAGAAAGATCTTAATCACAAAATAAAACAGATAGGCTTTTAGAATCCACAACAAAACAAGTAAGGATCCCAGCCGCACATAATGGAAGGTGCTATAATCTTTAAGCGCATACAGATTAAGTTCCAGATACAGATTTTTTGCTCCTGCCGGATCTATAAAAAGGCTTACTAAAAAAGAGAAAAGTATAGCACCGGCTTTAATACACAAACCGATAAATATAATCCAGGTAGCAACCTGCAATACCGATAAAATTTGTTTTGTATTTTTTTTCATAACGGAGAATTTAGAATTACATGCCAAATATAAATAAATATTTATCGAAAAACAATAAATTTTTATTTTTAAAACATATATCCTATAATCCGCAATCACTGTTTGTAAATCCCTGTTTAAAAAACGGTATCTTTATGTTAACCGATTAACGACAGACAAATCAGCATTATGACAACAGCAGCACAAATCGCAAAACATTTTAAAGACGTTCATTTTGGAGGTAACTGGACCTGTGTGAACATGAAAGATACTCTGGAAAATGTAGACTGGCAGCAGGCCACCACAACGGTATACAACCTCAACACTATAGCTGCTTTGGTTTTTCACATTAACTATTATGTGGGCGCAATTTCGAGGGTATTGCAGGGAATGCCGCTGGAAGCCAGCGATAAGTTCAGTTTTGATGTCCCGCAAATCACTTCGGAAGCAGCATGGCAGGATCTGGTAAATAAAACCTATGCCGAGGCGGAACAGCTGGCCTCGCTTATTGAAAATATAGCCGATTTAAAATTATCCGAAGCGTTTACCGATCCGAAATACGGAAGCTACTACAGGAATTTGCAGGGTGTCACCGAACACACGCACTATCACCTCGGACAGATCGTACTGATCAGGAAAATACTAAACGAAATGAATCAGGATGTCTGAATCGCATTGCCGGAAGGCGCAGCTTAATCTGCTGCGTCCATGGCCATTTCCCAATCTTCTTTTTTAATTTCATAAACGAAATTGCGTTTGGGAGCTTCTCCGTAATATGCGATATCTTCTTCGACTATTTTAACCGCTCCTAATCGCGAAATGGCTATCTGCGATCGTACATTTAAGGCTCCGATATTAAAATATACCTTGTCTACATACTGAAAGATATACTCCATCATTAACTTTTTAACAGACGGGTTCATCCCTTTGCCCCAAAACTTTGTTCCGTAAAAAGTATAACCAATCAGAATACTGTTGTCCTTTTCATTATAATCGTAAAAACGGGTACTTCCGGCCACTTCTCCGGTTTGGATATCCACAATCTTAAAAGCTCCTTTGCTCTGCATGGCGCCGTCAAAAAAGGATTGGAAAATATCTTTCTGCCAACGATCTTTATTGGGATGCTGTTCCCATACTTTGGGATCGGATGCTACTGCATACAAAGCGTCAAAATCATCTTTAAGCAAAGGAAAAAGGATTACCTTATCGTTTTCTAAAATTGGCTGTATCGAAAAATTCATAACTACAAATCGTATTAATGTCCGTTGGTTTTACAAATGCAAACCTGAATATCAAAGATACTTTAATTTATACTAAAATCCGGAAATGTTGTGGTATTCATTGGAATAAAACTGAAAAAAATCCTGCACGACAACAGGACTTTTTTCAGCTTATAATGCTTTTAGCCGGTGCTTTTTGCCTCTTTATTTTTCGGCATGAAGTCCAATCCTGTTACCCTCGGAATCTAAAATAACGGCTATATATCCGGCATTGATGCGCGTTTTGGGTACGATCACTTTTCCGCCTGCTTTTTCCGTTCGGTCCAGTACCGGTTGTATTTCCGGACTGGCATTGATATACAGCAGGGAACCGTTTTGTGACGGGGAATTGGTGCCGGATTTTGTGAGTACGCCGGTTACCCTGCCCGATGTAGCCTGGATAACGTTCGGATCATAAGGGAAGAAACAAAGTTCCTCGGCTGTTTCCGGGAAAGTCCTTGTGGTCATTTCAATGTCCAGAATCGTTTCATAAAACGTTTTGGCGCTCTGCATATCCGAAACCGGGATCTCAAACCAGGTAATGACATTCGTTTCAGGATTGATTTTTTGTAACTGTTGCATGATCTATTTGTTTCTGCAAAGTTCAAAAAGGCCCGGGATTTCATCCTGTGACAATTGTCACATAATTACATTTCCAGACTGCGTTTCCGGATCCGGCTTAACGTTTCGCGTGTCACACCAAGAAAGGAAGCCAGTTGCGTCAGCGGAATACGCTGCAGCATCAACGGATAATTGATCTCGACATAGCGCAATCGTTCCTTGGCTGCATACAATTTAAATAGCGTTGCAAATTCTTCCTGCTTGGTCGCCAGTAAGCGAAGGCAATTGCGCCCCAGTGCATCAACCTCGGGAGTTTGCCGGGCTATTTGCAGCAGCTTTTGTTTATCAAAAAGCACCACTGTTAGCGGCTCGCAGGCTATAATATTGAATTCAGATTTCAAACCGGTGCCAAAACTGGTTATATTGGTAGCGATCTCATTTTCAAAAAAGAAACCGGTATTTTTAATGATACCGTCTATCTCATAATAACTTTTGCAATAGCCTTTTTCTACATAAAATAACGTATCACAAACCTGTCCTTCCTGTAATAACAACTCATTTTTATGAAACTTCTTTTTGGTTAATGCCGGTTGCAGTTTTTCCCAGCTTTCCTCTGAAAAATCTGTCAGAAAATGTATATATTTTAAAAGGCTATCCATCCGGTTACTTATTATATATTTCTTTTATTGGGTCTGATAATCAATATGCAATACTTATTTTCTGCTAATTACGGATTTTTTAATTTATCCTACAACATCTTTTCGCATTGTAACAGTTAGTAAGCTTATTCTGAGCATAAAAAAGTCCTGCCAAAATAGTATTGACAGGACCAATTATTAGGATTAATGTGTATATAAACTAATGTCCGGCTATAAAATCCTGGTAATTCTTCTCACTTTCAAAATAGGCTACATTGCCGTGCACTTCATCCAGCAGCACAATAAATGCCGTGGCTTTGTCTACCTTTGCGCCGGTATGTGCATCAACAGCCATGCGGACAGTGGCATCTTCCGGAATTCGCTTGACGCACATATCGCAGCAGCCGTAGTACATTTTCCCGTCAAAAGGAACTTCCATTTGCTTTTTGCCCATATAGGCATCATTAACCATACACACCAGTTCATTCGGAACCTGCTCCCCTTTTTTATAAACTGCCGGTAAAGACCCCGGATTATCGGGTGTTACTGCCGCAACCGCTGTTTCCTTTTCAGGTGTTACAGGCTTCTCTTTCGGATTACAGCTTATCATTAGGATACCTGTAAAGAAAAATATCCCGTATTTTTTTATTGTTCTCATACGCATTGCTTTTTAATTATTATTCATTGCCTCTTGCTTATTGCCATTTGCATTTGCTCATTGCCCCTTGCCTTTTGCCTCTTCCTTATTCCCTCTTAACCATCATCCCCTCCTCAATTTCTTCCGTTGCTTTCAGCAGTATCTTATCGCCTTCTTTCAGGCTTCCAAAAACCTCAACCAGCTCCGGAAGCGAACGCCCTTTTGATACGGTGATGTGCTTTGTTTTCCCGTTAGCCACGCCAATCACATACAATCCCGTATTGCTTTCCACCAAAGCCGTTTTCGGGACAAAAATGGTTGCTGTTTTTGCCTGTAACGGCAATACGGCTTCTACGACCATCAACGGTTTTAAATCATTGTTCGGATTCAGGATGTCTGCTTCAATGCGTTCGGAACGCAGTTTGAAATCCAGCACACCGGATTTACGGGAAATTCTTGCGGTATACTTCTTTTCGGGTAGCGACACCACTTTAAAAGGAATCGAATCCCCCAGATTTAAATAAGGCGTATGGGCTTCCGGCACCGAAAAGGATACCCTTAGTTTTTTTAGATCCTGCAAAACCAATAACGGTTTATCGGAACCTTTGCCCATAGGGCCCACATAGGAACCCAGATCCACATTCCGTTCCGCTACGATACCGTCAAACGGCGCCCGAATAACCAGGTAATCCGTCATAATCTGTATTTCCTGACAGGCTGATTTTGCTGCTTCCAGCTGCGCCTGATCGGCTAACTTCCGGGCGGTAATCTGGTCCAATGCATCTTTGGCAATAGCTCCAACGGTCTGGTTGGCTTTAAACAAACGGTCATAATTGGCTTTTGTAGCAATATAAATCGCTTCCTGGGCTTTCCATTTCGATTTGGCCGCAGCTAACTGTGCCTGGATTTCCGGTGCTTCCAGTGTCATTAAAATCTGGCCTTTCGTTACCGTAGTTCCAATATCGACCGCCAGTTTTTTAACATAGCTGTTTACCTTGGCATAAATCGCGGTTTTCTGGTCGGCTGCTAATTCCCCGGCCAGTTTTAGCGGAATCAGCGGATTTTGTTTCGTCACGGCAACCGTTTCAAAACTTTGCATCATCATTGGCTTTGCCGGTGCTGCTGCTTTATTTTTATCGTTGGAATTACAGGATACCAATACTATTCCTATAAGGGTATAATAGATTAACTTCATAATGTTACTTTTCTAATGTTAAATAATGAATACTGTTTTCATCGTCCGGATCCAGTGACGGAGATGTTGTAGCGGTTTTATGCTGGATCCACACAAAAACCAACGGCAATAAGACCAATACGCTGAATGAAGAGGCTATTAATCCGCCAATCACCGCTCTTCCCAACGGGGCAACCTGATCACCGCCTTCTCCATGACCAATTGCCATTGGCAGCATTCCGGCTATCATCGCCAAAGTGGTCATTATAATCGGACGGATCCGTAAAGATACCGCCTGTAGCGCCGCCTGCATTGCATCGCCATTTTGCAGGCGTAAGGTTTCGGCATTACTGATCAGTAAAACAGCATTGGCAATGGAAACTCCAACAGACATAATGATTCCCATATACGATTGCAGATTCAGTGTTGAGCCGGTTATTTTCAGCAGCAGCAACGATCCTAAGATTACAAAAGGAACCGTCGTCAGGATTACAAACGACACTTTAAAAGACTGGAAATTTGCAGTCAGCATCAGGAAAATAACCACAATTGCAATTAATAATCCGGCAGCCAGACTGTTCATGGTTTCATCCAGTACCGGCACCATACCGGACACCTGAACATTCACGCCCTTGGGCAGTTCTCCTAAAGAAGCAATAGCAGCCTGTACGTCTTTCTGAGCTCTTCCCAGATCGGACTGGTGGATATTTGCCGTTACCGGAGTGTAGCCCATCGTTCCCAGATTGTAGCTTTCGCCCATTACTTTTGTTGGCGTAACGGTGGCAACATCCCCTAAAACCGGGCGGTCCCCGTTTTTCCCAAGAGGAGTATTCAGCAATGCTTCTTTGCTGTTCAGCAGGTTTTGAGGCGTTTGCACCTGTACGTCATAGGCAATTCCCATCATACCGCCTACCCACATATTCTTACTGGTATAGCGGGAAGATGCCGTTGTAGGAATCAGCGAACGGCTTATATCCTGCGCATCAATCCCCAGTTGTGCCGCCCGTATCCTGTCGATATTAATCTCAAATGCAGGATATTGTAACGACTGAGGAATCTGCTGGTCGCGCAGGTAGTCGATTTCTTTTAGTTTTGCCAGTAATTTATTCGCATACATCACATTCATTTTTTTCATCATTCCCGAAAAACGAACTTCAATAGGCGTATTCGTTCCCTGGCTCAGGATCTTCTCGGTCAGCTCTATCGGTTCAAAAGAAAATTGTATCGCCGGCATTTTCTCTTTCATGTGTTTCCGGATTTTTTCTTTTAACGCATTGGTGTTTCTGCTATAGTCCTTTAATGCCACCTGCATTAAGGCTTCGTGCGGACCGGCATTGTAGAGATAGATCGGGCTTACAGCAAAGGACGAAGGATGCTGTCCTATAAAAACCGAAGAAATAGCAATGTGCTCTTTCCCGATAAGGGTTTCCAGTTCCCGTAAAGACTGTTTGATTATCCGTTCTGTTTTTTCAATACGGGTTCCTTCCGGTGCTTTGATGCGCACCTGAAACTGGCTGGAGTTAACCGTTGGCAAAACGTCTTTCCCGGTCAGGCTGAACAATGCAAAAACACTCAGCAATACCAGTACAAAACTGCCAATGATAAGCGGTTTCCGCTTTGGCATCAGCCGCTGTACAAACTGTACAAAACGGTTTTTAAACCGATCGAATGCACCCGGCTGCTGTTCGTGCTGTCCGGCCTTGTCTTTCATCAGCCAGTTCGCCATTACCGGAACAAACGTCTGGGACAATATAAAGGAAAATACCATTGAAAATCCAATAGCCAGTGCTAATGGCATAAACAATGAACCCGGTATGCCCGTCATCATAAAAGCCGGGGCAAATACCGCCAGGATACAAAGCAGTATCAGCAATTTAGGAAAGGCTATCTCTTTACAGGCATCCAGAATGGCTCTTGCCCTGGTTTTGCCCATAGCGAGGTGCTGGTGAATGTTTTCAATGGTAACGGTACTTTCATCCACAAGTATACCGATAGCCAGTGCCAGTCCGGACAGGGACATGATATTGATACTCTGCCCGAATAGCTTCAGGAACAATACTCCGGAAATAACCGATATCGGAATGGTCAGTACCACAATTAAAGCGGCTCTCCTGTCACGCAGGAACAGTAACACCATTAATCCGGTCAGGATGGCTCCTAAAATACCTTCAACGATCAGGCTTTTTACGGCATTGATCACATATACCGACTGGTCAAATTCATACGAAATGGTTACATCTTCCGGTAAATTGTTCTGGATGACCGGGATTGCTTTTTTCAGATTCCTGACCACGTCCCAGGTGGAGGCATTCCCCGATTTGGCAATATTGATATAAACGGAACGGACGCCGTTAATCAAGGCATATCCGGTTGTAATATCAGCACCGTCCTTTACCGTAGCAATATCACGGATATAAATATTATCCACACCACCTTTAAAAACCGGGATGTTTCCAAAATCGGCCACATCTTTAATCGTGTTGTTTGTCGGCGTCAGGTAATTCGTGTCCGCTATATAAATATTTCCGGACGGCGAAGTGATGTTGTTGCGGTTTATCGCTTCTACCACCTGTTCCGGTGTTAACTGGTGGGTACGCAGTTTATTCGGATCGATATTGATCTCAATCGTTCTCGGGCTTCCTCCAAAAGGCGGAGCAGTTGTTAAACCGGGAATCTTAATCAGGAACGGACGTGCCGTAAAATTGGCAATATCCTGCAATTCATTATTGGTTTTGTCCGGACTTCTGAAAACCAATTGGCCTACCGGCTGGGAAGAAGCATCAAAACGGATGATAAACGGCGGCGGGGCGCCCGGCGGTAAAAATACCTGCGAACGATTGGAAAGTGCATTGATCTCGGCTATTGCCTGTCCCATATCGGTTCCTTCATAAAAGTTAACTTTCATCAGCGTCAATCCCTGGGTATTTTTTGTTTCAATGCTTTCGATTCCGCTGGTAAACAGCATCATGTTCACATACATCTTGGTAAAATAGCCTTCCATTTGCTGCGGCGTATAACCGTTAAAGGAATGGGCTATATAAACAACCGGAAGATTCATATCCGGCAGGATGTCGACTTTTATTTCTTTAGTAGCTTTAATCCCGAAGAATAAAAGCCCTAATACCATTACCATAACGGAAATGGGTTTGCGCAAGGCAAAGCGTATTAAATTCATAATTTCGGGGTTTAGTGTATAGCGTTCAGTAAAATGTTCAGATCGCCCATAGCGGCCGCTTTGATCCATAAGGCCTGCCAAATATTGTTCTGTGCGATTTCATACTCGATTTCTGCTCTGTTGAGCATATAGAATGCCTGGGTCAGATCGACAATGGTTGTTAGTCCGTTGTCGTACAAAGCCGTATGCTGACGATAAGCATCGTCTGCCGCTTTTACCTGGGTTTTCGTTTCTTCAAAATTCTCAAGGGCATTTTTGAGTTTATCGGCTGCCCATAACTGCTGCGCTTTAAGCTCCTGCTGCGTATAATCGTATTCCTTTTGCAGGGATTCCGTTATGAATTTTTGTTCCCGTATTTTCGAAGATTGCCGGTACAGGCTGGTCAGGTTCCAGCTCATCGTCAGCCCTACAATATAGTTGCTGCGGTCGATCCCTACGCCATCCGAATAGGTTTTGGAAAAAGCGCTGTTATCCTGTACATAATTCCAGTCAAAACCGGAGCCGCGTCCCTGCAATACCCCAAATGCGGCAAGCGTGGGAAGTCCCAAAGCCGATTGCAGTTTTTCCTGCTGCCCGCTTTTTGTAACAACACTTTTTTGCCATTCAAGTACCGGGTGCGCCGTTAGGTCTAACGCTGTTTCCGATGCAAAAAGCGGCATCGTAGTGGTAAAAACACTGTCCAGTTGGTAGTGCGCATACTCCTCACCCAGCATGACCGCCAAGGTTTTGGAATATTCCAGCTCCATGTCAAACGCTTTTATCCTCGCCGACTGTGCATTGGCAACTTCAGCTTTGGCAACCGAAAAGTCTACACCGGGAATCAATCCGCTGTTCGCACGGCTTTCGGTCGTTTCGGCAACAACCTTGGCCCGTTCCAGGTTTTTCTCCTGTACATACTTGATGCGCTGTGCTGCCAAAAGATTAAAATAGGCAGCGCCTACTTTGACTTTATGCTGAAACTTGGTTTGTTCTAAGTCCTTGTTTGCTACACTTTCATCTGCTTTTGCAATGGCGACCTGGTTTTTGAGTTTGCCGAAAGTAAAGAGATTCCAGTTTACATTGGCTAAATAAAGTGATCCGAAAGCGGCATTCCAGTTTTGTTCGGCCAGCGGCATGGATGTCGAGGCGACTCCCAAACCGCCATAGCCATACAAAGGTCCGTTTTGAGCATTAATAGTCCCGAAACTTTGTTGGGCTACCAGGGTCAGATCTGGTAAATACTGACTTTTTTGATACTGTATCGTTTGTTTTGAAGCTTTTTGTACCGCTTCTTTGGCTTTTATTTTTTCGAAATTCTGAACAGAACGTTCAAGCGCATCAGCCAGTTTTGTGGTTTGTCCCTGGACGGATCCTGCGACAAAGCATAGCACTGACCATGCAAAGAATTGCATTTTCATACATGATTATTTAAAATTAAACAATAGAAATTCGGTGGTAAATACCGGAAATACCACGCAATTCAATTGTTAACAATCAAATACGGTAAACGCAATAAAAAATATAGAGGGGATTGGCAGGAAGGGGTTTGGAGTGATAAACGAACTTTGGGGTCGCTGTTGTTTCAACAGTTACAGCCGGTTCGAACACAGCTCCGAAAAAACGGTGCGGTACTGCCTCACCTAAGTATTTATGGCTGACATCCAACTGTTTTGCCAATACCGTTTTTTCATTCAGCTTAAATTCCTGCTGCGCTTTTTTACAACAATCCTTCTGGTGTTTTTTGTTGTTCTTAATACAGTGCGGGCAATTTTCGGCTGTTGGATTGTTTTCCTGATGTAACGTGATGTTTTGCGTTACTCCTTTACATAAATGTGAATAGGTAGTAAATCCGGAGGATACTACCATATATAAAGTGGCTAAAAACAGGAGAACTATTCTTTTCAATTTTCGCAATTATCGGTACACAAAGCTACTGTTATTTATCCTGTTCTCTTTTTACTAATCACGCTTCTGTTTATACGATTCGGACATTTACCGGATCAAAACAGCAACATTACTACTTAAAACAGACATATTTCACTTTCACTCTTGTCCATATCACGCCCTGATCCGGTGCTGCCATACCGGCAAAAAAAATACTGCTCCGAAACCCGAAGCAGTATACGATCATTATAAAATAAATGAATTATTTTTTTGATTCTTCTACAGATACTTTTCTGAATTCTTTTAAAAGTTTGCTTAATTCTAAAGCTGACTTACGGGCTCTTGTTCCGGCTGCTTTATTTCCTTTTTCTACTTGAATTTCAGATTCAGCTTTGAATGTCTCAATTTCGGCGTTGATTTTAACTAATAAGTCTTTCATGATAATATATTAAAATTAAGCTGCAAAAATACTAATTCCTCTTAATTCACGGGCTATTGAAAGGAATTATCTCCTAATTTATTTAGCATCATACGGCTATCAAACAATAACTTTTACAGTAAGTAACCGGCACGATATTCAACTTTCCGGTATTTTAAAACAGCAACCGCTTCTTTTACAGCATGCTACCGTAAAAATAAAAGAGAGGGAATGCAAACGTCCCCTCTCCTTCTGCAAGGAAGTAATAATTTACTTAAGATTACTTTCAATTCACTTGTAAACGCCCTACCAATCAAATTAAACAACTTCACAAAATTCTTGGCAAGTAATAATCTTTGTTTTCAATTTAACCGATAATTATGACTACAACATTATTAGCACTGTCATTGGCTTTTGCTTCCTTTTTTGTTAACTAACTGTTTTTAATTCAATAACGACACGGCGACATCCGTTTCAATTATCTACGTTCCTAAATTTATTTACACTTTTTAAACAATCATTTTCTTAAAAAAAGCTATCGCTAAGCTTTTTCCCTGCCTAATGCTTTCATCCTTTTTAGCATTTCTACAGCTTTAGTTTCAGCATCAGGACACTACAAATGGAGAAAAAATAATGCTGAAAACAAAAAATTACACTACACAATTATACTCAATCCGGAAACTTTTTTTTGAACCCTTATCCATAAAGATATCCCAGCCGGCAAGTGGTTTGAGGCGAGTGGTACTCAAAAAATGTTTTGTGTACAATTGCGTAGGATGGAGCGGGAAAAAGGCTGTTTAATGGTGCTAATATACGGCATTAAAAAACCGCCTCTTTTAGAAAAGGCGGTTTGCTTTGAAAAATATCGTGTGCTGTTTTAATCCGTTTTTAGATTGTCCTGAACAAATTGCCAGCAGTATTCTTTAATACTTTGTCTTACTTCCCGAAATTGCCGGTGTATCTCCGGAAGCGTTCCGGTAGCCTGAGCCGGATCGGGAAAGTTCCGGTGCAGCTTTTGCGCTTTTGTCGGGAAAAACGGGCAGCGTTCTTTTGCATTATCACAAACGGTAATTACAAAATCGAAAGCGATGCCGGCATATTCATCAATACTATTTGATGTATGCCCGCTGATATCCACACCATCTTCTTTCATTATGGCAATAGCCAAAGGGTTCACACCGTGGGTTTCCACGCCTGCACTGTAAATTTCGGCAGTGCTGCCTGCAAAATAACGTAAATAACCTTCTGCCATCTGGCTTCTGCAACTATTACCGGTGCAGAGTATGAGTACTTTTTTTGGGGTCATAAAATTGTTTTTTAAGGTATAAACTTGTTCGGACTAACAGGATCAAGACGGGAACTTCTATCAAAGGCCCGATAACGCCAGCAAAGGCTTGCGGAGAATGGATTCCAAACACACCTATGGCTACAGCGATAGCAAGTTCGAAGTTGTTTCCTGTTGCGGTAAACGCCACAGCAGCATTTTTATCGTAAGGAATGCCAAAGGCTTTGCCGGTAAAAAAACTGATCAGGAACATCAGTACAAAATAGAGCAGCAAAGGGATGCTCACTTTAATTACGTCTTTGGGAAGTGCTAAAAAAGCTTCCCCTTTCAGGCTAAACATCAATACAATTGTAAACAACAGTGCATAGAGCGTAAAGGGGCTTATAAAAGGCAGGAACCGGGTTTGAAACCAGTGTTTTCCTTTCATTTTTATACAAGTGTACCGGCTTAAAAAACCAAGTACAAAAGGCAATCCCAGGTACAGCAATACGCTTTCGGTTACATCCCGCATCGGAACCGCAATATTAAAGCTTCCGATTCCTAATTTTTCCGGCAGCACATTCAGAAACAGCCATACATAAAAACTATAGGAAAAAATCTGAAAAATACTGTTTAAAGTAATTAGTAAAGCGGCATATTCCCTATTGCCTTTTGCCAGATCGTTCCAGACAATGACCATCGCAATACACCTGGCTAACCCGATTAATATCAGGCCGGTCATATAGGCCGGTTCATCCCGCAGCAGGATGACAGCCAAGGTGAACATCAGTAATGGTCCGACTATCCAATTGAGTATCAAGGAAACGGATAATACCGTTTTGTTCTTAATCGCTTTCGGCAATAAGCCATACTCTACTTTTGTCAGCGGCGGATAAAGCATTAACAGCAAACCTATTGCCAGCGGAATATTGGTAGTTCCCCAGGACAGGCTGTCGATTAGCGTGGTTATACCCGGAAAGATATTCCCCAACAGTATACCGAAAAGCATTGCCAGAAAAATCCACAGGGTCAGATACCGGTCTAAAAAACGAAGTTTGGTCTGCATCACGGGTTCTAATTAGCAGCATCCGGAATCCGGAGAACAACAGGCATCTGTTCCGGAATGGATTTCTGAAAGTTTTATTTTTGTTTTTTGCGGCGGTATTCCGCAGGCATCGTTGGCCAGACAGGCCGTTGTTTTATTTTTCAGTATAAAATTGTTCCCGTTAAAATCAAGATCATATTTTCCGATCGTTTCACTTTGGTATTCCACTTCAATTTCCAGGTCTTCCATTTGTAGTTTTGCTTCGGAAAGTTCTATAATATGAAGCAGTTTAGCCGGTTTTAAACGGTGTTCATAATCATCGGCATCCCATAACTGGAAGTTGGCTACTTTTTCATGACGAACGGTACCTCCGCAATCTATAAAGTGGCGGGTAATGATTCCTACTTCTGTTACATGAAAGTGTTCGGGCACAAAACTTCCGTTTTCGAGCTGAAAAGCGACATTATCCAATGCCGGCAGCATTTCTTTTACTTGTGATAGTTTCATAAATGGTTGTTTTATTTAATTATAATATCGCATTATTACGATGGTTTATTTTAAAAAAATGCTAACAGCATTTTTCTATTCCTGCGTTTTCAATAAAAAAGTTATTGAGTTCGCTTTTGATCTGTTTCCAGTTCTGTTCGTCAATACAATAACAAACACTGGTTCCTTCAATATTTCCTTTTATAATCCCGATGTTTTTCAATTCTTTCAGATGCTGGGATATCGTTGCCTGTGCCAGTCCTAACTCTCCGACCAAATCATTACAAATGCAGCTGTTTGCTTTAATGATATGTTGCAGGATCGCTATCCGCGCCGGATGAGCCAATGCTTTCAGTATGGTTGCCAGCCGGTTTTGTTCTTCGTTAAATATGTCGGATTTGGTTACGCCCATTTTTATCTTTATTACATCGCAATATTACGATAATTAATTTGATTTAAAATCAATTCCTCCATTTTTTAGTCTGTCTTTTCCCGAATACTACTATTTACCGGATTGTATCTATTGCTGTTCGCTGTATATTTTTAATAATGCTAAAGCCAGATTCGGTTCAATACGGGTGATTCTTCCGGTAGTAATATTCACCCCGACACCAACATTAGCAGGCCCTATCCCTATCCCGGTCATGCCGATACCCGAAAAACTAAGGAAAGTACTGTATTCGTTTTCTCTTCTTTTAATCCACAAAGCCATCCCGGTAAAACCGCCTTTGCTCACTTTAATTTCTTCACCGATTTTTACATCGAATACTTTAAACTGCCCGTTGCCGATTTCATATTTTTCTCCCTGGACTTTATAGCTTTGTGTCTTGTTTTCGGTGAGGTCCTGACTACCATAAACAAAAATCTTATTTTTAGGAATGTGTATAACGTTAGCCTCAAAAAGGGCATCCTCACAAAAAAAAGTGCTCAGAATCAATTCCCCGGTGGCATTGTCTAATTTTCTAAAACTTTCAAATTTAAAAGCATTGGCACCATATTTCTGGGTTTCGCTTTTTATCTTATCAAACAGCCGGACTACATTTTTAAGTTCCCCTGTTGCTTTTACTGTAGCAATTAACCGGGCATTGGCGAGATCCGTTTTTTCCGTTAAATAAATAAACTGCCTGTACTTAGGGTCTTCAATAGAATCATTTTTCCGGAGAAACTCGATATGCTGTGAAAAAGAGTAATGTGCTAAAAAAAGTAATCCTAAAATCAGTAATTTTTTCATCTGCTTATTATATTAATGGTACCGGAAAAAAAGCAGTCTAAAATAGTGCTTTTCCCTGAAATCCCGGTTAAAAATGGTTTTGTTTATGGAATCGAAAAAACGTTAATATGCTTTTGTTCGGAACGGTTCAGCCGATAGCTGGCAGTACACCATAAAAAAAAGCTGAAGTTTAAAAACTCCAGCTTCTCTAATTTATTTTTTAAACACTATTTTTTGGCTTTGTCCAAAGCACCTTTAGCGTCTTCTTTTACTTTTTCAGCACCAGCTTTAACATCTTCCACTGCTTTATTGGTAGCGTCTTTTACTTCACCAGCAGCTTCTGTAGCTTTTGCTTTAGCAGCATCCCAGGCGCTTTTCGCTTTATCAACAGCTTCCTGAGCTAATTTTTCAGCAGCTTTATCGCCTTTTGCTTTAGCTTCCTCTAAGGATTTTTCAGCGGCTTTTAAATCTTCCTGCAGTTTTGTTTCCTCCGGATTTGCTTCAGGAGCTACCTCAGGTGCCGGCGGCGGTGCTACTTCCATAGTTTCTTCTTCCGGTTTTGGCGTTTCTTTTTTACAAGATGTTGCAAATAATAATCCGCATAATGCCAGGGTTAATGTTAGCTTTTTCATTGATCTATAATTTTTATGGTTTAAACTTATTCCTAAAATTATAAAAAAAATAAATCAATTCACTTATTTTCAGCGTAAATCATTATTTTTTAATAAAAAACAAATGCTAAATACTTTTTTAAGCAGTTGTTTTTAAATATTTCTTTCTCTATTCCTTAATATGCATCAACAATGGACTGCTGTTTCAAAACAGCAATGCCGGTTTCGTATATCGGATTTTTATATTTCCGGCACACTTTACTGCTTTATTCTTTTCCTGTTTCACAATTAGTCGGTATTTTTGTGTGCTTAAAGTCCTTTCCTAATGATTACTAAACCTTCCCATCCAATCTACAATATTCATTTTGGTTTGGTTTGCTTAAGCTCCCTGTTATTTTCTGCCAGTTTTAACATGCTCATTCCCGAGCTGCCGGATTATCTGAGCAGTATGGGCGGAGCAGAATACAAAGGATTGATCATTGCCTTATTTACGTTAACCGCCGGGATTTCCCGCCCTTTTAGCGGCAGGCTGACCGATACCTTAGGGAGAGTGCCGGTAATGGCAACCGGTTCGATAGTATGTTTTATCTGCGGCTTTTTATACCCGGTATTGGGAACCGTTTCCGGATTCCTGTTTTTACGACTGCTTCATGGTTTTTCCACCGGTTTTAAGCCTACCGCCACCGCTGCCTATGTGGCCGATATTATTCCGCGGGAACGCTGGGGCGAAGCACTCGGTATTCACGGGCTGTGTTTTAGCACCGGAATGGCAATAGGTCCCGCCATAGGAAGTTCCATTAAGTTATATTCGTCCATGAATATGCTGTTTTATGCTTCCTCCGGATTTGCCTTATTATCAATTCTTATTCTGATGAATATGAAAGAAACGCTTAAAAATAAAGAGCGTTTCCGGTTTTCCATTCTTAAAATATCCCGAAAAGACATTATAGCTGTAGAGGTTTTACCGGCAGCAATTGTTACCTTTTTATCTTATGTTGCCTATGGCGCCATACTGACACTGATTCCGGACTGGAGCGAACACATGGGAATTGCCAACAAAGGTTTGTTCTTTATGGTTTATACCATTGCCTCGCTGGTTATCCGTTTTGTTGCCGGTAAGGCTTCCGATAAATACGGCCGTATCCACGTTATAAAAATCGGTCTGGTACTCCTCTTTATCTCGCTCTTTGTTATCGGCTACTCCGAAAGCTTTACCGGATTAATGCTCGGATCCACCATTTACGGAGTGGCAACCGGAATCTTATCGCCGGCTTTAAATGCCTGGACGGTCGATATGAGTCATGCCGATCACCGCGGTAAAGCAATGGCTACCATGTATATTGCTTTGGAGGCCGGAATCGGACTGGGCGCCCTGTGTGCCGGTTGGTACTATCAGGATGTGATTGCTAAAATACCGGTCATTATGTATGTAACGGCTGGAATTACCGTTTTGGCACTGCTATACATGCTGCTGCGTACAAAAACGGAACTGAAAACAGAATAACTATTATTTCCTGATAAAATGATAACGGGCGGCTATATAGCTGCCCGTTTTTTTGACAGGCACGCCTGAAAAACAGCTAATTTTCCCCGGGCTGATTTCCGTATCTTTTTGTCTGAAACTACGTTTACATAGCGGACAATTGGCTTTTTTTAGAATTAAATACTACTTTTTCAAACATTATTCTAAATTTTATTTGTATATCTCAAAATAAAGTTTTATATTTATCCTGTTGTAATACAACAACATACACTCCCCATTAAAATAACATACGGTTATCGTTCCCCATATAACCAAAACAAACAGCAACAGGAACAGCCTTTTGCTGCACCGGGTGTTTTTTGTGTAAACCCACAAAAGTACTGCCCGGTAAACAGGTACTA
>NZ_DFUB01000016.1:0-7192 GCF_002379575.1 Flavobacterium sp. UBA4197 | reverse complement strand
GGTGTGGTCGATCCGCTTCCCGACCAGGACTGGTCACACATCATCACCGTTGCCGTAACACAGACTATTTTTTTCCCTGCCAGCTCAGCATTGTATTCAATCGGTGTGATGCGGATCGCTCCGCTAAAATAAAAGGATTCGTGGGTGACACTCGGGACAATAGGTACTTCCGGACTGTATTTTACGATAAAAGCCCTGGTAGAGCCGGGATTATCCGTATGGATCACCAGGTTTTCAAAATAGGTGCTGTCCGGTGTTTCCCGGACGATCTGAAAAGTATAGGAGGTTTTCCCTTCTTTTTCGATCACAACCGCTTTATCCGGTAAAATCGTAAAGCCGTATTGGGCTTCCATGATTGTTCTGGAGAAGCTGCCTTTGCCGTGCTTGCCTTTGTTTAAGCCGGAAAGTGCCTGTACAAAAGGCTGTTCCTTTGAGAGCGCGTCAAAAGTGCTGTTGCGTATGGCAAGCCGTTCCCGGTAAGTATTCTTCTGAATAACGTCTTCTTCCAATTCGCATCCGGTAAGCAATCCCCCAAGTATAAACAATACGGCATAACAAATGGTTTTAATTTGTTTTTGATTCATAATCTCGCTTTTAGATTTACAAATATTACCTGTTTACCGGGCAGTTTTTTTGTGGGTTTACACAAAAAACAGCCGGTGCAGCAAAAGGCTATTTCTGTTGCTGTTTGTTTTGGTTATATGGGGAGTGATAACCGTATGTTATTTTAATGGGGAGCGTATATTATTGTATTACAACAGGATAAACATAAAACTTTATTTTGAGATATACAAATAAAGTTTAGAATAATGTTTAAAAAACAAGTATTTAATTCTAATTAAAAACGGTTTTATTCCGCTATGACCCTAAAAAAAAGCGGAGTAATTACTCCGCTTTGCTATTTTAAGATCAAGGTCTGTTAAAACTACCGGTAACTTCTTTTCACATACCATTGTATTCCGATAATAACCAGTAAAACAGGGTACAGCATGTATCCGGAAACAGCTAAACCGACAAGTGGTAGTCCGCAACGTCCTGTAAAGCCTATTGAACCTATCAGCGCGGCAAGCACCGGAATCACCAACTGATTTCCCAGACTGATCATACTAACCGTAAACAGGTTCATTGTAATGCTTTCTTTTATCGCTTTGTTTCCGTAAACAAGCTGAAAAACGATTGGTATGAATAAAAGTAATAATGCTATAATCATCATCCGTATGTCAATTACTATTTGTTAATTTCACAATTGCCCTTTGCCCATTGCCCTTTGCTCCTTGCCTCTTACCCTTCCTACAACTCATTCTTCACCTCATCATCACATTCCTCACCCCAGCATTCCTTACAAGGCTGGTCTATTTTAGGATAGTGCATTTGTTTTTCGGTAGTGACAAATATATTGTTTGAGGTCATTCCGGAAGGATAAGTCGTTATCCAGCGGCCCAAATGTTTTTCTTTTTCGGCAGGAATGAATTTAAAATCCTGAGCTGTCCGGGTACCCTTCCATTTTGTTTTTACAACAATCGTATCGTTTTTGGTCTGGTAGGCATTTAGAATTTCAAATTCCTGGTCTTCCTGCTGTCCGTGAAGGAAAATCTCCGATTTTTTCCCGGTATGCGTAATCGTCAGCAACAGGTTTCCGGCATCGCAGGTATTGTAAACCACCAAGCCTTCACTGGTTTTGGTTAGCCGTACCCACTCTGTTGGTAGTGTTTTTACATCGTATAATGTTTTTCTTTCGGACTCACAACCCATTAAGGCTGAAAGCACTATGCCTGCGTAAAAATATTTCATGCTGTTTTTTGCTTGGTTGTCTTTAATTAGTTTGCAAATGTATTTTGTTTTTTTGCAAAAAAGAAGCTGTTTGCACAGCTTCTTTTTTAGTATGGTTTTTTAAAATTGTCTTTTACCGCCTTTTTTCTCTTTCCCGGCAAATTTTTCAATTTTATAGGTCAAGGAAAACATAGCATATCGTTTCAGTACTACATTTTCCTCATCGCGAATATTGGTTGCGGTAATGCTCCTCATCGTACTCTGGTTCTGATTCAGCAAATCGTAGACCTTTACTTTAAAATTCATCCTGTCATTAAAGAAATTGTATCCGATGCTGGTATTCCAGAGGTAAAAGTCTTTTTTAAACCCGTCTGATATAGCCGAATTATAGGTGTATCCGAAATCGTTACCAATAACCAGTCCTTTTGGCCAGTAACTGGTGGTTTGCAGGTTGACCTGGTGCTGGTAGGTCGATGCGGAATTGATACTATAGTTGGTATATTGCGTATCGTTATACGTATAGCTATAGGATGGATTAACGCTTAACAATTCGCCGTAATCCCATGTAAAGTTAGCTCTTGCCCGGAACCTGTAATTAAAAGCATCATACATTTCGGCATTGGTATAGCCTTTATATTTATTAAAATTCATTCCGGTACCGGCACTCACTCTAAACGAGTGTACTTCCCTTTTAAACGATTTGTTCCAGTTGAGTCCTGTCCAGGTATTAAAAACGCCCGATACATTTTCATAGCTGGTGGTTCTTTTGGCACTTTCGTCATAAACCGTTGACGAGATTATCTGGCTGTCATAATATTGCCCCCCGGTATAAAAGCTATAACCCGAACGCGAAGCATAGTCATAATTGCTATAACTCAAATATACATAGTGGCTTTTATTGGGGTTCAGATCCGGATTTCCGGTAAAACTCACCAAAGCACTGGAAAGGTCTTCAACCGGCAGCAATTGTGTAGCCGACGGGAAAGAAACCTGGTAAGAATAACTCGTCCAGATGGATTTAGCCTTGGACAGTTTATAACTCATGTGAAATTCTGCTGAAGGCAGCATATAATCCCGGATCAGTTTGGTGTCCTTATACAGGTAAAACGATTCGTTATTCAATCGGGTTATCGAAGTCCCGAAATAGGCTCCTAAATATATATTTTTCTTTTCAATATTGATTCCCGCTTTCGGATTCACCGTAATGGTTTTAGTGCGTAAAAAATTAGACAGGCTGTCGTTCTGAATGTCATACAGCTGCGTATCGCCGTCAAAATTAAATGCGGTATTATTTTCCAGCGTTTTGTTCCAGTTGTAGTCGACAGCGAGTTTTAAACGTATTGAATCCACTATGGGCTCCAAATATTCCAGTCCCACATCTATTTTGTCATTAAAGTTACGGTTGTAGCGAATCTGGTCCCTGTTGTCTGTTTTGAGCAGGTCACCGTTCGGATCATAAAACCGGGTTTTCGACTGATTCAAAGCACTTCCGGTATTCTTGGCATTCGAGTTATCCAGACTGAAATTCAACGCTCTTCCTTTCTTATTCAGCTTTTTATAGAAGTTTAATGAATTACTGAAACTGTTGCTGTCATTTTCATTATACAGGTTACTGTTGCTATCGTTTAACAGCTTATTATTTTCTCCGGTGGTAAATTCTGCCGACTGGCTTTTATTGACTGCATTGCTTTTGGAAAAACGGGGCGCTATATATACCGTCGTGGTGGAATCGATAGTATATTCAATATTGATACCTCCGTTATGAGCATACCTGTCATCACGGGTTGTTCCGTTGGATTCCGTAATGATCGTTCTGTCCGGAAGGAAATTCTGGCTGCGGGACCGGTTGGTATTTTTAGAGGTTGCATCCCTGTAGAAATAGTTTCCGCTCACATCAAAACCTTTAAAAAATTCATCGGCATAGTTTATCCCGATCATATCCGATTGTGTAATTCCTTTACCGCCACCGAAGCTCATTCCGTTAACCCCGAAACTGCCGTCGCTGCCGGAACTCATCGAAGTATTCCGACCGCCGCCCATATTATCGAAGATTTCATTCATCGAGAATCCGGTGGAATTGATATTATTGGACGAACCCAAAAAGCTGATCTTTCGTTTTCCTTTAAAGTAGTTTACCAAAGCACTGCTTTCATAGCGGCTGTCGGTACCATAACCACCCATAAATTTACCGAAGAATCCTTTATTTTTATCCTCATCTATGGTCAGGTTGATCGTCGTGTTATTCGAACTGGCTTTCTGGCCGGAGATCTCTTCTTTTTTAGATTTGGTATCCGTTACCTGTATTTTATTGATAATCTCGGCAGGAAGGCTCTGCAAAGCTATTTTCCCGTCTTTATCGAAAAACGGTTTCCCGTTAACCAATATCTGGTTTACTTCTTTACCGTTTACGGTAATTTTCCCGTCGGTGTCTACTTCTACTCCCGGCAATTGTTTCAACATTGTTTCCACATTGGCATCCGGACGCACTTTAAAGGAGGCTGCATTAAATTCCAGCGTATCGCTTTTAATACGGATAGGCGGTGCTTCCGCTTTTACAATAACCTCATCCAGCGCTTTGGCTGTAGCCAGCATAGCAATCGTACCCAAATCTTTTGAAGCCGTAATTTCTTTCATTTCCTGTTTAAAATCCTGATAACCTATCATGGAAGCTTTCAGAAAAACGGGCTGGCTGACTTTCTTTACATTCAGATCAAAAACACCGTTTTTGTTGGTAATCGTGTAGTCAATTAAGGAGGAATCTTTTACGGCAGATAAATAAACCGTTACCGATTCAATCGGCAGATTTGTGTTTTTGTCGATAATTTTGCCTTTTACATTAATCGTGCTTTGCGCAAATGAAAGGCAACTTAATAACAAAAACGCAAAAAGTAAGGTAGTTTTTTGCATTACATTAAAAAAAATTGCGGTTAATATGTAAACATAATAACCGCAAAAGAAATGATTTCGTCTTTAATTTATTCGTTCATTAGAAAAAGTTTAACAAACTATTTCTGTCTGAAATAAATATCAATAGGAACTCCTGAAAAATTATAGTTTTCACGAAGTTTATTCTCAATAAATCGTTTGTAAGGATCCTTCACATATTGTGGCAGATTTGCAAAGAACACGAACTGTGGTGTTGGTGTCGGCAACTGCATACAATATTTGATCTTAACATATTTTCCTTTTAATGCCGGTGGTGGCGTATGCTCGATAATCGGCAGCATCAATTCGTTAAATTTCGAAGTGGCTACACGCTGTTTTCTGTTTTCGTATACTTCAACAGCTGTTTCCAGTGCTTTTAGCAAACGTTGTTTGGTTAAGGCCGATACGAACAAAATTGGCACATCGGTAAACGGTTCCAGTTCTCTGCGGATTTTCGCTTCGTAATCACGGGTTGACATGGTATCTTTTTCCACCAAGTCCCATTTGTTTACCAGAATCACAATTCCTTTTCTGTTTTTTTCTGCCAGCCAGAAGATACTCTGGTCCTGTCCTTCGAATCCGCGGGTAGCATCGATCATCAGGATACAAACATCACTGTGTTCGATAGCCCGAACAGAACGCATTACAGAATAGAATTCCAGATCTTCTTTTACTTTCGCTTTTCTACGGATTCCGGCCGTATCCACCAGATTAAATTCAAATCCGAAACGGTTGTATTTGGTATCAATTGCATCACGGGTAGTTCCGGCGATATCGGTTACCACAAAACGGTCTTCGCCAATCAGGGCATTGATAAAAGATGATTTCCCGGCATTCGGACGTCCTACTACAGCAAAACGCGGTAACGGGTTCACTTCCTCAGTTACTTCCGGCAAATCCGGCAGTGTTTGTACAAGAGCATCTAACAATTCTCCTGTTCCGCTTCCGTTCATTCCGGCAATAGTGAAATATTCGCCTAAGCCAAGGTTATAAAATTCGATAGCGTCTTTTTCACGCATCGCATTGTCTACTTTATTAACAACCAGTAAAACAGGTTTGGTTACTTTTCGAAGCAGCTTCGCCACTTCATCATCCATTGGGGTGATTCCTTCCTCTACATCCACCATAAAGATAATGGCATCTGCCTCATCAATGGCCAGCTCTACCTGACGGCGGATCTCTCCTTCAAAAACATCATCAGAACCTTTAATATATCCTCCTGTATCAATAACCGAAAATTCTTTTCCGTTCCACTCACTTTTTCCATAATTACGATCACGCGTTACTCCGCTCACAGAGTCAACTATGGCTTCACGGCGTTGGATTAACCGGTTGAAAAAAGTTGATTTTCCAACATTTGGCCTTCCTACTATGGCTACGATATTATTCATTTTTCTTCTCTATTTTTTGCAAAAGTACGTTTTTTGATTTTAGCATGCTCAAAAATACGCCCGGGCAAAATCTTTAATTAATTATTTTTATTTTGATTGTATCCGAATCGGCGCAGCTGATAGCTGTTGCTTCGCCAGTCTTTATTTACTTTTACAAACATTTCAATATGAATTTGTTTGCCAAAGAATTTTTCCAGATCCTGACGTGCCTGAATACCTACTTTTTTAATAGCAGCACCTTTATGCCCGATGATGATTCCTTTCTGCGTTTCGCGTTCTACCATGATAACGGCTCTGATCCGGATAATATCATCGTCTTCCAGGAATTCTTCCGTTTCGATTTCCACCGCATACGGAATTTCCTTTTCGTAGTTTAAAAGGATTTTTTCACGGATGGTTTCATTTACGAAGAAACGTTCCGGTTTGTCTGTCAGCGCATCTTTTGGATAATATGCCGGCGATTCCGGCAGTAATTCCAGTATTCTGTCGAAAACCGTACTTACGTTAAAGTTTTCCAATGCCGATATCGGGAAGATCTCTGCGTTAGGCACTTTTTCTTTCCAAAGGTTTACCTGCTCTTCCAATTGTTCCTGATTGGATTTGTCAATTTTATTCAACAACAGCAAAACCGGAATTTTGGCATGGATGATTTTATTAAAGAAGGCTTCATCTTTTAATTCCTTCTCTCCTATTTCTACCATATAGATCAGCACATCGGCATCTTCGAAAGCAGACTTTACAAAATCCATCATAGACGATTGCAATTCGTAAGCGGGTTTGATGATTCCGGGTGTATCTGAAAACAATACCTGGAAATCGTCTCCGTTTACGATCCCTAATATTCTGTGACGGGTTGTTTGAGCTTTGGAAGTTATAATCGAAAGGCGTTCTCCAACAAAGGCATTCATTAATGTTGATTTTCCAACATTTGGATTACCGATGATGTTAACAAAACCTGCTTTGTGTGACATAGTAAAAAATTTAGCCTACAAAGGTAGGGATATCAAGCGAATAAGAATAAATATTTTATTTTTTTCGAAAAATACTTGTTATTCCAACTATTCGTCGTAGTTTTGCACTCGAAACATCGCGGGATAGAGCAGTAG
>NZ_DFUB01000032.1:115452-176653 GCF_002379575.1 Flavobacterium sp. UBA4197 | reverse complement strand
AAGTAAGAGGTGAGAAGTGAGATGAACCGGTTAAATGACCTGAAAAATCTCTGAAATTTTAAAATAGTTGACCTCCTGATCCATATTTTAATGGATTTTACTTGTTTTTTCTGTTTAGAATAATTTTTTTTACGGTATAAACATTTCCAATGAAGTTATTACTGGTTGAAGACAATCCCGAATTACGTAAAAGCATATCCGAATATTTAATTAATGAACATTATATCTGTGAAGTTGCGTCCAATTTTGACGAAGCACGGGACAAATTAATTTTATATAGCTATGATTGTATCATACTGGATATCATGTTGCCCGATGGAAATGGCATTGATCTGCTTAAATTACTGCGTAAAGAAGGAAATGATTCCAGTGTGATTATAGTCTCTGCAAAAAATACACTGGATTTTAAAATTATCGGACTGGATGCCGGTGCCGATGATTATATAACCAAACCTTTTCCTTTACCGGAACTTTTTTCAAGGATAAAAGCAGTAATGAGAAGGAAAAACAGCACGCTTTCGTCTAAGCTTGAATACAATGAAATTAGTGTTGACCTGCAATCCCTGGAAGTTTTGGTAAGCGGTAAAGCCTTGTTACTCACCAAAAAAGAAACAAATCTGCTGATTTATTTTATCAACAATAAAAACAGGGTTTTATCCAGACAAACGATAGCTTCCCACCTTTGGGGCGATTATACGGATAATCTGGACAATTTCGACTTTATTTACCAGCACGTTAAGAATCTGAGAAAAAAGATTGTCGATGCCGGAGGAGAGGATTATATCAGTACGGTTTATGGTTTGGGGTATAAATTTTCACTATAGATGCGTTTAAATCACAAGTTTACACTGGCATATTCCATTATTTCCTTCTTTGTTTTGCTGATCGGGATCGGGATCAATTATGTTGCCGTGAACAGAAGTGCCGAACAGGCAACGATAGCCGTTTTAAAGAATCTGAATACAACAATCGTCAGGGATATTGAGAAAAACGGGAACTATAACGCTTACCGGAACAACAATTTTGTAAAAATCACCGTACTGGACACGGTAAAGAAAATCCCGGACGAACGGGTTGAAAACGATTACCGCTGGACAAATCTATTAAAAAGTACCCTTAATATTGTCCAGTATACGACAGTTCATAAGATCAATAATACGCACTATGAAATTACGACCAAAGCGCCGATTATAAAACCTAAAGACCAGTATATTACTGGTTTGGCGATGGTTTTTGCCTGGACATTTGTGTTCCTGATTACACTGGTTATTGTGTTAAGCCAGATCATTTCCATCTATATCCTGGATCCTTTTCAAAAAACATTGCTGGCCATTTCAAATTTTCAGATCTCCGATAATGATGATGTTGTTTTAGAAAAATCAACGACATACGAGTTCAACCGGTTAAACTCATTTATAGAAAGTACTTTAAAGAGAAGCAGGAGGGATTACCTTTCTCTAAAGGAGTTTTCTGAAAATGCTTCACACGAATTGCAGACACCGGTAGCGGTAATGCAGGCCAAAATTGATTTATTGCTGCAAACCGATTTAACGGAACAGCAGCTGCACGATGTTATTAAAATTTCGGAAGAGCTGGTGCGTTTGTCATCCGTACAGAAATCATTGACACTACTTACCAAATTAGACCATTTTACGATTACAGATAACGAAATTAACCTGAGTAATTACCTGAAAAAGAGCCTCGGACGTTTTACCGATATCATTGATTTGAACGACCTGGAACTCACAACAGCCATTGACGATGACGTATTTGTCGTTATTGATGACATCCTGATTAAAATACTGCATAACAACATTATCACCAATGCCATCCGGCATAATATTCCCAACGGAACAATAAAAGTAACATTAAATACAGATTATTTGCTGGTTGAGAATACCGGTAATCCTCCAAACATTGCCCCTGAAAAGGTATTTGACCGTTTTCAAAAAGGAAATTCCAAAAAAACATCTTCCGGAATCGGGTTGTCAATCGTTAAAAAAATAATTGATCTCTATGGCTATTCTGTTGCATATTATTATAAAAACGGAATTCATAGTTTTAAAATTCGCTTTAAAAAAGCCTAAATTGTTAAAAAAACGCAATTTCAAGGTTTCTACAGTTTTTCTTCAAAATTTCCTCAAAGTTGGGTGTTTTGTTTGTGTTATGGAATAGTTAAGTAATTATACCGTAAGCAAAACAAAGAAACAAAACAACCAAAGCGCAAATGAAAATTCTTTTTAAAAACCGACTTTCTTTAGTCTGTATGCTCTTGTGTGGTGCGAGCCTTTTTGCACAGGAAGAGCCGGCTAAAGAAGAAAAAAAGGAACCTTTGGGTTCGCTTAAAATAAAATTCAATGAGGCGGGCGATAAATACCTGCAATTTGGTATCTGGAATCAAACCTGGTTTCGCTACATTGAAAACAATCCGGGAACAATGGTGAACGGACTTCCATCGGAAAATGTTTATGATGCCGGAATCCGAAGAATGAGAATCTCCACAACGGTACAGCTTTCCAAAAGATTCAAGTTGTTCTTTCAGGTGGGAATGAACAACCAAACGTTTATTTCCGGTGGCGGAACAGCAAATGGAGCTGAAGGAAAAGGGAAAAAAGCCAAAATATTTTTCCACGATGCCTATAATGAGTTTGTTGTTATCCCGAAAACGGAAAACTTTTCCCTGTCCGTTGGAACCGGACTGCATTCCTGGAATGGCGTTAGCCGTCTGACCAATGCGAGTTCCAATAAAATGCTGACGGCAGATCTGCCGATTTACAATTTCCCGACAATCGAAATGTCCGACCAGATGTCCCGGCAATTCGGAATTTTTGTTCATGGCGAATACAAACGCCTGGCATACCGCTTCAATGTGAATAAACCCTTTGCCACCGATATCAAACCTACAGCGGCTACGATAGCGGTTGATAACAACCAGAAAGGAAATCTTGCCACAGCAGGTTATGTTTTCTACCAGTTTAAGGATAAGGAAACCATTACGTCTTCGTTCCTGCCGGGAACCTATCTGGGCGAAAAAAAGATTTTTAATGTGGGTGCCGGATTTTACAGCAATGCCGAAGGAACGGCTACTTTGAACCCTGACAGTTCTTTATCCTATCATAATATCAGTGTTTTTGGTGTGGATGTGTTTACCGAATTTCCGGTAGGGGATCCTTCCAAAAAAATGTCAGCATCCCTTTATAGTGTTTTTTACGATTACAATTTCGGACCTAATTATATCCGCACAACCGGGATTATGAATCCGGGTACGGTTGATGCCGATTTTACAGGAAATAGAGTAGCCGAAGGAGCCGGAAATGTAAGGTTTTCGATGGGAACCGGTTCCATCTGGCACACTCAGGCCGGGTTTTTACTGCCAAAATTCAGTGATAAAATAAGAATTCAGCCCTATGTGGTTTATGCGCTGAAAGATCTGGAAGCCTTAAATCAGACAGGACATTATTATGATATTGGCACCAATTTTTTAATTTTAGATCATAATGCTAAAATTTCGCTGCAATATTCAAGCAGACCGCTTTATGATCCGGAATCATTGAAAGTAACCCAAAGAGCCGGTGAAATATTGGCAAGCGTTCAAATTAGTTTATAAAAATCAAGCAAACAAAACAGATGAATACAAATAGTATAGAAGCACAGGAGATGTCGGTATCTCGCAGATTAAGAGCCATTATCAGCGGTTCCATCGGTAATTTAGTGGAATGGTATGACTGGTATGCCTATTCTGCCTTTTCCATTTATTTCGCTCCGGTATTTTTCCCGTCCAGCAGCCCGACGGCACAATTATTAAATACAGCCGGAATTTTTGCAGTCGGATTTTTAATGCGTCCCATTGGCGGATGGCTGTTCGGAAGTATTGCGGACAAAGCAGGACGAAAATTCTCAATGACCTTATCGGTACTTTTAATGTCTTTAGGATCGTTATTGATTGCCTTAACACCTTCATTTGAAGTAATTGGTATTCTGGCACCCATTTTACTTTTAGTAGCCCGATTACTGCAGGGATTGAGTGTTGGAGGAGAATACGGTACTTCGGCAACCTATTTGAGTGAAATGGCAGTGTCCAGCAGAAGAGGGTTCTATTCCAGTTTTCAGTATGTCACGCTAATTGGCGGGCAGTTAATCGCCCTGGGGATTCAGCTGATCATGCAAAAAATGTTCCTAACGGAAGAACAAATGCATGATTGGGGATGGAGAGTGCCGTTTTTTATCGGAGCAGCCTTGTCTATTGTAGCTTTATACCTGAGAAGCCACATGGAAGAAACGGAAGCTTTCAAAAAAACAGATGATAAAAACAAAACGATCACCGAAAAGAAAAGCGGCAGCATCAGCGAGTTACTAAAACATCCGAGAGCGTTGGCACTGGTGGTTGGTTTGACCCTGGGCGGAACGGTTGCTTTTTATACCTATTCGACCTATATGCAGAAATACCTGATCAATACTGTTGGATACTCGAAAGAAGATTCTACGATTATTACCTTTATTTCATTATTCCTTTTTGCAGCCTTACAGCCGGTATTCGGGTTGTTATCCGATAAGATCGGAAGAAAGCCGTTATTGCTGACTTTCGGGATTTTAGGAACACTGGCAACGGTACCGTTGTTTAACGCTCTAGGCAATTTAAGTCCGGCCGACGGTATCTGGAGTGCGTTCTTTATCGTGATGATAGCATTGATTATTGTGAGTGGTTATACTTCGATTAATGCTGTGGTTAAAGCGGAATTATTCCCAACGGAAATCCGGGCATTGGGAGTAGGTTTACCGTATTCGTTAACGGTGGCTGTATTTGGAGGAACTTCAGAATATGTAGCTTTATGGTTTAAAGATGCCGGTAATGAGCATTACTTTTACTATTATGTAACGGCTTGTGTATTTGTGTCGTTACTGGTATATGCCTTTATGCGGGATACCAAGAAAGTATCTACTTTCAATCAGGATAATAAAGAGGAAAAAGAACATCAGCCGGAGGAGAAAAGAGTCCTTTCAAAAGTATAAGGATCCGGTTCAAAATAAAAAAAGCTGCCTGTTTTCGGGCAGCTTTTTTGTTTTTTTATAATTAGTTATTATTGTAATAATGGCAATGGGCATTGATAAAGCAGCCGGGACATTTCGGGTTGGTAGGCCGGCAGATCTCCCTTCCTAAAAAAGAGATACACATGCCAACATCTTCCCATAGCGTTCTGGGGAACAGCTGCATGAGCAGTTTTTCGGCTTTATTGCCGTCTTTTGTAGCAGGAATAAGCCCGATTCTCGGGGCAACTCTCAGTACATGCAGGTCCACAACAATACCAACAGCCGGTTTTACAAAGGATTCTTTCATGATCACATTGGCCGATTTTCTTCCGATACCTTTCAACTGGGTCAGGGTTTCCATTGTAAGCGGAATGTTTTTATCGGTTTTAATGAGTTGTGCCGTTTCCAGTATCCATGCGGATTTCATCTGGAAATGCCTGACACCGCTGATATATGGAAATAAATCGTCATGAGTGGTATGCTGAAGGCTTTCAAAATTGGGAAATCGCCGGAAAAGTGCGGGTGCTATTTTATTGATATTGGCATCCGAATCCTGAGCGGATAATATCACCATAATAACCAACTGATACAGGTTCTGGTATTCCAGGGGATGTTTCCGGTCTTTATACTGTGTAATGATTGGTGCTAATTTCTCGGCCCAGCTTATGGAATCACTAAATAAGTCCATGGATTTATTCCTCTTTAAAATCGATAGAAAGCGAATTGACGCAGTAACGTATTCCCGTTTCGGTCGGACCGTCATTAAATACATGTCCGAGATGGCTGCCGCAATTGGCACACAAAATTTCGGTACGGATCATTCCGTGGGAAACGTCTTTTATATAGGCTACTTTTCCGGGAATGGATTCGTCAAACGAAGGCCAGCCGCAATGCGAATCAAATTTAGAATCGCTTTCAAAAAGCGGTTCACCGCAGGCACCACAGCAATAGGTACCGTTTTGAAAATGGAGGTTGTATTTTCCGGTATGCGGATATTCCGTTCCTTTCTGACGAAGAATGCGGTAACGTTCTTCGCCCAGTTCGGATTTCCATTGTTCTTCGGATTTGTTTATCGGGTAACTCATTTTTTTGCAGGTATAAATTTAATGGATACAGAGTTGGTACAGAATCGTTTTCCGGTTGTCGCTGCCGGGCCGTCATCAAAAACATGACCCAGGTGGCTGCCGCAGTTGGCACACAACACTTCGGTTCTGTCCATACCAAAACTATTGTCATGCTGGTAAATAACCGAACCTTTTATGGCCTGATCAAACGAAGGCCAGCCGCAATCGGATTTGAATTTGCTGTTGGAATTAAAAATAACCTGACCGCAGGCTGCACAAACATATTTCCCTTTTTCAAAGGTATTCCAGTATTTTCCGGTAAAAGCACGTTCGGTTCCTTTATTGCGCAGTACTTCATACTCTTCTTTGGTTAGCTGTGCTTTCCATTCTTTGTCTGTTTTCTGGACGTTGAACTTTTTACCCGGTGTTTGCCCGAAACCGGAAAAAGCAGTCAACAATGCGATAACATAAATTAGATTTTTCATAACCTTTAGTGTAAAAATTCCATAATCCGTTTAATGACTTTACTATCGCCTAATATTTTTCGATGCCCAAGATCTTTGGTAATCATGAGCTGTCCGTCTTTTAAATGCTTGTAGATGTGGTGTGCCGCTTTTACCGGAACATCATCGTCGTCTTCGTCATGAATCACTAATACCGGAATAGTAGCCATCTCTGCTGCTATATACGAAGAAAAGTTTTCCATGGTTTCGCCAAATTTGTGTTCAAACCGGGCTTTCATTCGCTGGCTGATTTCCTTTTTTAAACCCAATTTCAGGATAAAATCGTCCATAATGTCTTTTACAATATCACCGCTGCCAATGATAATTGCTTTTTTAACTTTCAGTTGTTGTTTGATGGCATTCATTACCGACATCCCGCCTAAGGAATGCCCGATGGCATATTCAAACGGCCCGTATTGTTTTTCAATCTCTAATATTGCAGCAATAAATTCTTTCATATTGCTGGTTTTTCCGGGCGATTTTCCGTGTCCGGGTGCATCAAAACTAATCGTTGCATAACCGGATTTTAGTAACTCATCGGCTATTTTTACCAATTGCGTACCGCGTCCGCTCCAACCGTGAACCAATAAGACTTTTTTATCGGAAGAACCGTAGTGATACAAAATCACCTCTTTTTGGATCGCAGGAACCATCAGTAATTCCTGGCGGCTGTTTTTATCCATTTCAAATTCTCTTTTGGGCGTTTTGTAACGGATTGGGGTTATAAACAATTTCATGGCAAACTGGGTTGCCAGATCTGAAGATACTTTTTCAAATAGTTTGGCCGTGAAAAGAATTACTTTGGGTATTTTAACGGATTGTTGATGCTTTGGTTTATTTTCTTTCATTTTTGTATACTAAAACAGTTGCAAGTTAAGTTATAACTGTCGTTTTATTGATAAATTATTCTTAAAATATAGGGAAACGAAATCCGGTTCCGGAGAGAAGGAGCCTTGATTTTTGTTAGGATATTCATTACTAATTTATCAGGAATCACTAATTTTGTTAAAATTTAAAATGTATCCCTTATGAAAATGAATTATCGTTTAGTAGTAGCTGGTTTATTGGTATTGGGAATTTCCTGTGCTAAAAACCCTTTTACCGGAAAAAGCACTTTGGCATTAGTGCCGGATAGCGAAATTTATCCGTCTTCTTTTCAGCAATACAATCAGTTTTTAAGTGAAAATAAGGTTGTTAAAGGTACCAAAGATGTACAGCGCGTTGAAAATGTGGGAATGAAAATCAAAGCGGCAGCTGAAAAATGGCTGAACGCCAATGGGTACCAGGGATATTTAAAAGACTATAAATGGGAGTACAATCTGGTAGACAGTAAAGAAGTAAACGCCTGGTGTATGCCTGGTGGAAAGATCGTATTCTACACCGGAATATTGCCTATTTGTAAAGACGATGCCGGAATGGCCACGGTAATGGGGCATGAGGTAGCGCATGCTTTATTAAATCACGGACAGCAAAGAATGAGTGCCGGTTTATTACAGCAATTGGGAGCAGCCGGTGTGGGAGCAGCCGTTGGAAATAAAAGTGCGGAAACCCAGCAGATCGCCATGACGGCTTATGGCGTAACCACACAATATGGCGGTATGCTGCCTTTTAGCAGAAAACACGAAAGTGAAGCCGATAAAATAGGACTAACCTTAATGGCAATTGCCGGATATAACCCGGATACCGCTGTTGCTTTCTGGCAGCGTATGGCGGCTAATTCCGGAGGACAGGCACAACCGGAATTTTTAAGCACACACCCGAGTAATGAAACCCGTATAGCGGAAATCAGGAATCTAATTCCGCAATCAAAAGCGGAAGCGAAAAAATTTGGTGTTGTTTTTAAATAAAAAAATATAGTATCTTCGAAGCTGTTCAGAAAGAACAGCTTTTTTTATACCTATTTATGATACATCTTGAAAAAGGCAGCAAGAAACTGCTAAATGCATGGGCATTTTATGATTGGGCAAACTCTGTTTATGCCCTGGTAATCTCATCATCTATCTTTCCGTTATATTATGGAGCACTTTTCCGTATTAAGGAGATAGAAGAAATTCCGCTTTTCGGATTATCCATTCGCAGTGAAGCCCTGATCAGCTATATAACCGCTATCGGTTTTTTAGTGGTCGCTATTTTATCGCCGCTGCTTTCCGGTATTGCCGATTATTTAGGAAATAAAAAGACCTTTCTGAAGTTTTTCTGCTATATGGGATCGCTTTCCTGTATGGGATTGTATTTCTTTTCATTGGATAATATCATCATCGGATTGCTGACGTACATGCTGGCGTTGATTGGTTTTTGGGGAAGTCTGGTTTTTTATAATTCCTATTTACCCGATATTGCTTTTCCGGAACAACAGGACAGCATCAGTGCGAAAGGATATGGTTTAGGCTATGTGGGCAGTGTTATATTGTTAATCATCAACCTGATCATGGTCATGAAGTTTGAAACCTTCGGCTTTGAAAACCAGCTAAAAGCAATGCAGTTTTCTTTTGTGCTGGTAGGACTGTGGTGGATGGGCTTTAGCCAGTATACTTATCGCTATCTGCCGGATTATAAAAACGGTAAAAAGATTCAGAAGCAGATTATTTTTAACGGATTCAAAGAATTACAGAAGGTATGGAGCCAGTTAAAGGAAATCAAGCCGTTAAAACGTTATCTGGGCGCTTTCTTTGTTTACAGTATGGCTGTGCAGACGGTTATGATTGTTGCGGCCTATTTTGGTGAAAAAGAAGTCGCCTGGGGTAGTGACGAAAAAAGAACAATGGGATTAATTGTCAGCATACTGCTGATTCAGTTAATCGCTGTTTTCGGAGCCTTTATTACATCAAAAGCATCCGCGAAGTTTGGAAATATCAGGGTGTTGATGCTGATCAATTTCCTTTGGATCCTGATCTGTATCTATGCCTATTTTGTAGTGACACCAAATGAATTTTATATTGCAGCCAGCTGCGTAGGGCTTGTTATGGGCGGAATACAATCGTTATCCCGGTCTACCTATTCGAAGCTTATCCCGAAAACACAGGATACCACTTCCTTTTTCAGTTTCTATGATGTATCGGAAAAGATCGGTATCGTAATCGGTATGTTTTTATATGGCTATATTGCAGACATAACAGGGAAAATGCAAAATGCCATTTTGTTTTTAATTGTATTTTTTGTGGTAGGATTGATCCTGTTAACAAGGGTACCCAAAGAATAAAAAGAAGAAATTTTCGTTACTAAAGAATTAACCGTAATATTGTAATTAACTAAAATTGAAGTATGAAGAATATTAGAAATATAGGTATGGGCTTATTAATAGCCGGAGGACTTTTATTTACTGCTTGTGATGTAGAGCCGGTAGACGGAGCTTTGCTAACCAATAACGGAGGGAATACAGGAGGAGGAAACACCGGTGGTGGCAATACCGGCGGTGGAAACACAGGTGGCGGTAATACCGGTGGCGGCAATATCACAGGGACGTATTTAATGACAGCCTTTAATACTTCTGTTCCTACCGATTTGAATGGAGACGGCACACCTTCAACCAATCAGATGAATGAAACAAACTGTTTTAACAATAGCCTGTTAGTATTGAATGCCAATAATACGTTTACGGCATCCTCCAATGGAATTGATATTGTTTCTGACGGAGTAACGGAAACGATGGAATGCTTCACCGATCCGAATCTTACCGGTACGTGGACATTAACCGGTACTACTTTATCACTAACGTATACGGATGAAGGAGAAACCTATACAGATAATTATACGGTTTCCGGAAGTACGATAACAGCATCTGTTGAAGAAGGACAGGTTGTAGGTACTGCCAATGACGGTTCACCGGTTTACCTGACAGCGACTATCAGCATTGTCTATACAAAACAATAAAAATCAGGATACCTGTTTTAAAGCTGCCTTTAGGGCGGCTTTTTTTGTGTTTTTCACTAAAAAAACAGATATGTGATATCAATATATTTTTGTTCAATTAAATAAGAAAAATTTGAAATAAACCGCTATATTTGGCGAAATTTTAACAAACTAACAAATTAAAGATGATAAAAATTAAACTTTTAGCAACGGTTTTCTTGTTTTTTACGGCATTTACTTTTGTTTCCTGTGAGGTAGAGTCAATTGACCCGGCATTAGCAGTTAATAATGGCGGAAACACAGGAGGTGGTAATACTGGCGGTGGCAATACCGGTGGTGGAACAAGTGGAGCATTTAAAGCCGATTTTGATGGACAGACTTTTACCGCTAATACTACTCAGGCAATTGTTAATGATGACTATATTGCTATAACCGGAATGAAGTCAACAGGAGAGTTTTTTCAGATTACAGTACCGGAAGGAACCGTTGGAACCTACACCTGGGATGATTATGATGAAAATTCAGGAGGTGTACAAGGTGGTTTTGCATTAATATACAGTCAGGCTTCCGGAAGTATTCCATATATGGGAGCAAGTGATCAATGGGGAGCATTTGCGGGTGTTCCAGGCTATACTGATACAGCTGAAATTATAATAACCAGTATTGATACACAGAATAAAAAAATATCGGGTAAATTTAAGTTTACAGGAATCAGATATGCCAATGGAGTTACGATAGAAACAAAAGTATTTACAAACGGATCGTTCACCAATATTCCATATACTGCAGATGTACCTACAAATCCATCAAATAATAATACTTTTTTTGCAAAACTAAATGGGCAGAATTTTACTCCAACAAATATTTCTGCGATGTCTATGTCGGATAGAATCAATATTATTGGAAGAAAAGGTGCTGTTGAAAACATAGCATTATCTCTGAAAAGTAATGTAACACCAGGAACTTATAATTTAACCATGATTGGTGATTATTCGGGAAGATATACTAAGGATATGAGCCCGTTAGGAAATTTTGCATCCGATTCAGGTTCTGTGACCGTTATTAGTCATGATGTAGCAAATAAAAAAATAAAAGGAACATTCCATTTTGTCGCTACACTACCGGTTTTGTCACCTGATACTCATAATGTAACAGACGGAACTTTTGATGTAACGTATCAATAATAGTAATAGGATCGAATTTATAAAATCTAAAGTATTCCTGCTAAAGAAGAAACAGATACAAAATAGCAATCGCGATATTCTTAATTAAGAAAGAGAATAAAGTAATACAAAAGCCCGGACAATGTTTGGGCTTTTTTATGGCACAAAGATTGATTTATATACAGGGAGTTAACGATAATCGCTGACGATTGGTTAACTATCAGTGTAATAGTTGTAAAAACTATTGCACAATTCACTATTTAATGACAAAATGACTTAAAAAAAACTATGTCAAATCAAAAAATACTTACACTGGACAATTTGTCACTTCAGGAAATCGATACGGATGCAGAATTAATTCCGTTAATGACTCCTGAGGACGAGGAAGAGATGAATAATGAAGTCCTTCCGGTAGACCTGCCCATTCTGCCATTGCGTAACACGGTACTTTTTCCGGGTGTTGTCATTCCGATTACGGCAGGAAGAGATAAATCGATTAAACTGATTAATGATGCTAATTCCGGTGACAAGATCATTGGAGTAGTGGCGCAGAAAGACGAAAACGTTGAAGAACCTTCGGCAGCCGATATTCACAATGTGGGTACGGTGGCCCGTATATTACGCGTACTGAAAATGCCGGACGGGAATACCACGGTAATTCTTCAGGGGAAAAAACGTTTTGCTATCGATGAGGTAACTACCGAAGAGCCGTATTTAAGAGCGACCATAAAAGAAGTTCCGGAAGAGCGCCCAACCGAAAAGGATAAAGAATTCAATGCGATAATCGAATCCATCAAAGAACTGGCTATTCAGATTATAAAAGAAAGCCCGAATATTCCAACGGAGGCTACTTTCGCTATTAAAAATATTGAAAGCAAATCGTTTCTGATCAACTTTGTTTCGTCAAACATGAACCTTACGGTGAATGAAAAGCAAAACCTGTTGGCCGTAAACGACTTAAAGGACCGGGCACTGGAAACATTGCGTTTCATGAACCTGGAACTGCAAAAGCTGGAACTGAAAAACGATATTCAGTCAAAAGTTCGTTTTGATTTAGACCAGCAGCAACGGGAATATTTTTTGCAGCAGCAAATGAAAACCATCCAGGAAGAATTGGGCGGTGTTTCCCATGAAGAGGAATTAGACGAAATGCGTGAAAAGGCAAAGTCTAAAAAATGGAATGAAAAAATAAAAGCGCATTTTGATAAAGAGCTGTCAAAATTACAGCGAATGAATCCGCAGGTAGCGGAATTTTCAATTCAGCGCAACTATCTGGAATTGTTCCTGGAATTGCCATGGAATCAATATTCAAAAGATAAATTCGATTTAAAACACGCTCAGAAAATACTGGACAGGGATCATTTCGGACTGGAAGACGTTAAAAAGCGTATTATCGAACATCTGGCAGTTTTAAAACTGCGAAACGATATGAAATCCCCGATCCTTTGTTTGTACGGACCTCCGGGTGTTGGTAAAACCTCAATCGGAAAATCTATTGCCGAAGCTTTAGGAAGAGAGTACGTTCGTATCTCATTAGGCGGACTGCGTGATGAAGCGGAGATCAGAGGACACCGGAAAACCTATATCGGTGCAATGCCGGGTAGAATTATCCAGAGTCTTAAAAAAGCCGGAACATCCAATCCGGTATTTGTATTAGACGAAATAGACAAATTATCCAGCAGTCATAACGGCGATCCGTCATCGGCTTTACTGGAAGTTTTAGATCCGGAACAAAACTCCGATTTCTATGATAACTTCCTGGAAATGGGCTATGACTTATCTAAAGTAATGTTTATTGCTACTTCAAACAGTATGAACAGCATTCAGCCGGCTTTGCGCGACAGAATGGAAGTGATTAACATGACCGGTTATACGATTGAAGAAAAAATTGAGATCGCGAAGCAGCATTTACTGCCAAAACAATTACAGGAGCATGGACTTACGGTAAAAGACCTGGTGATCGGTAAAAAACAGCTGGAAAAAATTACAGCAGGATATACCCGTGAATCCGGGGTGCGCGGACTGGAAAAGCAAATCGCTTCGATTGTCAGAAATGCAGCGAAGTCCATTGCAATGGAAGAAGCATACAACATTAAAGTTACCGATGAAGACATTATAAAAGTATTGGGCGCTCCTAAAATGGAACGTGATAAATATGAAAACAATGAAACGGCAGGGGTGGTAACCGGATTGGCCTGGACAAGTGTAGGCGGTGATATTTTATTTATTGAATCGATTATTTCCAAAGGAAAAGGTAACATGACGATGACTGGAAACTTAGGTACGGTAATGAAAGAATCGGCTACGATTGCTTTGGAATACATCAAATCCAATGCAGAAATGTTAGGTATCAACCCGGAAGTGATTGCAAATTACAACGTGCACATCCACGTTCCGGAAGGCGCAACGCCAAAAGACGGACCAAGTGCCGGTGTGGCGATGTTAACGTCCTTAGTATCGAGCTTTACGCAAAAACGCGTGAAGAAAAGCATTGCGATGACCGGAGAAATCACGCTAAGAGGAAAAGTACTTCCTGTAGGCGGAATCAAAGAAAAAATATTAGCAGCCAAAAGAGCGAATATTAAAGAGATCATCCTTTGTCATGAAAACAAAAGGGATATCGATGAGATCAAACCGGAATATCTGGAAGGACTGACTTTCCATTATGTGAAAGAAATGAGCGAAGTACTGGCTATTGCCGTAACAGACCAAAAAGCGAAACACGCTAAAAAGTTACTCGCAGAGTAAGGAATATCCTTTCCGGAAGCATCATAAAAGGCATACGTTAATTTAAAAATTAGCGTATGCCTTTCTTGTTTTATTTTTTACTGTAAGTAAAAAAATAATATCTTCGCAACTGCGTTATATAATTCAGAAACGAACATTTAAAATGTCAAAAAAAATACTGACTTCTTTTTTTCTTATCATCTGTGCCTGTTCGTATGGGCAGATTGGAGGAAAATATACCTATCAGTTTCTGAATTTAGTTACCTCACCGCGTCAGGCGGCTTTGGGCGGTAAAACGGTTACGATATATGATAATGACGTTAACCAGGCGATCTTCAATCCGGCGACTATCAATGTAGAAATGGATAATCACCTTTCGGTGAATTACGGGAACTATTACGGAGAAGTTACCTATGGTACGGCTGCCTATGCCTATACCTGGGACCGGCACGTTCAGACCTTCCATGCCGGCGTTAACTATGTGAATTACGGAACCTTTGAAGGATATGACGAAAGCGGAACCCGTACCAATGACTTTACAGGAAGTGAAATTGCACTTTCTTTCGGCTATGCCTATAATATTCCGTGGACAGACATACATGTGGGCGCCAGTGCCAAACTGATATCTTCCACACTGGAAAGCTATAACTCTTTTGGAGCAGCGGTAGATATCGGCGCTATTTATGTAGATGAAGATAACGACATTAATATCGGACTGGCCGTTCGGAATGTGGGAACACAAATCACGACCTATGCCGGAATGCAGGAAAAGTTACCGTTAGAGATCATTGCCGGAATTTCACAGGAAATGGCAAATGTGCCCATCAGGTGGCACCTGACCTTAGAAAACTTACAACAGTGGGATATTGCTTTCTCAAACCCTAACAGGTCAGAAAACACCATTGACGGAGAAGTTAAAGAAGAAAAAGTATCTTTTATAAACAATGCGATGCGGCACGTTATTGTCGGAGCAGAATTGTTTCCCGGAAAAAGCCTTAATTTCCGTTTGGGCTATAACTTCAGAAGAGGTGAAGAGCTGTCCATTACCGATCAGCGAACCTTTGCCGGAATTTCTGCCGGATTCGGACTTCGATTCAATACCGTTAAATTCGACTATTCTTACTCGCGCTACACTTCCGCAGGAAATACCAGCCTTTTCGGACTTACGATTAATTTACAATAAAATACAAGCATTTTGAAAAAAATTACCATAGCAATAGATGGCTTCTCATCGACGGGAAAAAGTACACTGGCAAAACAACTGGCAAAAGAGCTGGGATATGTGTATGTCGATACCGGAGCAATGTACAGAGCGGTAACCTTGTTTGCCATGCAACAAAATATAATTTCGGAAAATCACTTCAATAAAGAACAACTTATTGCTGCTTTGCCGGAAGTGGAACTACATTTTGAATTCAATGCCCATCTGGGTTTTGCCGAAATGTTCCTTAATGGTAAAAATGTAGAAACAGAGATCAGAACTCTTGAAGTATCCCGCCAGGTCAGCAAAATAGCCGAAATTTCACAGGTGAGAGCCAAATTGGTGGAGCAACAGCAAAAAATGGGGGAGAACAAGGCGATAGTAATGGACGGTAGAGATATCGGAACCGTCGTGTTCCCCAATGCGGAACTGAAAATTTTTATGACGGCAAGTCCGGCAACCAGAGCACAGCGCCGTTATGATGAACTAACCGGAAAAGGACAGTCGGTAACTTACCAGGAAGTACTTCAGAATGTAACAGAACGCGATCAGATTGATACCAGTAGAGAAGATTCGCCATTGGTAAAAGCGGCCGATGCTTTTGAAATTGACAACTCTGATTTAAACAGAGAAGAGCAGTTCGAACTGGTTTTAAAACTGGTAGCAGAAAAATTAGCACAATAAATACCTTTAAATTATAATCCGAAATAAATGAAGTTTGTCTTATAACTTTTTTTATTTTGGATTTCTTCTTTTTATTAATAGCTTTACCAGCTTTTTTAAAATTAAATAACCCTAATTACAACATATAACATGAGTATAAAGAACCGTCTCATCTTAATGAATTTCTTCCAATTTTTTGTTTGGGGGGCATGGCTCATTACTATTGCAAATTATTGGTTTGGAACTAAGAACTGGGAAGGAACCCAGTTTGGACTGGTTTTCGGAACTATGGGAATCGCTTCTTTGTTTATGCCGACACTAACGGGGATTATTGCCGACAGATGGGTAAATGCAGAAAAACTATACGGAATACTGCACATCCTGTATGCTGCGGTTTTATTCTATATGCCGCAGGTAGGCACACCAACAATGTTTATTTACATTATGCTTTTGGCAATGTGCTTTTATATGCCTACGATTTCCCTGAGTAATTCCATTTCCTATACCGCTTTAAAACAAAACAACAGTGATATTGTTAAGGATTTTCCACCTATCCGTGTTTTTGGAACCATAGGCTTTATCGTAGCCATGTGGATTACCAATTTAACCGGAAATAAGGCTACAGATTACCAGTTTTACATTGCCGGTATTGCCGCTTTGATCCTCGGAGTTTATGCCTTTACCTTACCAAAATGCAAGCCGCAACGATTAATAAGTGAAAATGCGTCTATTACAGAAACATTAGGATTGGAAGCATTCAAACTGTTTGGAAATTATAAAATGGCATTGTTCTTTGTTTTCTCCATGTTTTTAGGAGGAGCTTTACAGCTAACAAACGCTTATGGCGATGTGTATCTGGATGAATTCAAGCATTTCCCTAAATATGCCGATTCGTTTGTGGTAAAATATTCTACGATAATAATGTCGATCTCCCAGATATCGGAAACATTATTTATCCTGGCAATTCCGTTCTTCTTAAAACGTTTTGGTATCAAACAGGTAATGCTAATCAGTATGCTGGCGTGGGTATTGCGTTTCGGACTGTTTGCCTTTGGTGATCCGGTAAACGGTTTGTGGATGATTATCCTGTCCTGTATTGTTTACGGAATGGCGTTTGATTTCTTTAATATTTCCGGTTCCCTTTTTGTGGAAACCAATACCGATTCCAGAAACCGTTCTTCGGCTCAGGGATTGTTCATGATGATGACAAATGGTTTCGGAGCTATACTGGGAAGCTTTACTTCCGGATGGGCAATTGATAAGTACTTTACGAAATCATTCAACAATACAACCGAACTGTCTACTTATTTACAGACGGAAACGACAAATCCGTTAATGACGGAATTTATAAAAAATCACGGCATTGAAATTTCGGCAGATGGCGTTTTTAGCAGCGGTATCTTTATGAAAGACTGGCATAACATCTGGCTTACATTTGCGGCCTATGCTTTGATTATTGCGATTGCTTTTGCAATTATGTTCAAGCACAAGCATGATCCTAAGGATGTTGAAAACATTGCGCATTAATATTTACAGAAACCGGTAGCGAAAGTGTACCGGTTTTTTTATGCCGGATAAGAACCGGGATTTTAAAAGGCAATACCGGATAAAAGCAACGGAACGCTCATTGGGCATACGGCTCATATCCAGCAGAGTAGGTGTGATATCTTTTTTAATAAAGCTTTGTAAATCAAAAAAATAATATTACCTTTGCACACCTTTTGGCGAAGAAGAGTTTCCTTTAGGTATCAACTATTTATGTAAAACACTTCTGTTGTTTTCTATCGCATTAAGAAACTCGAGAAAATACAGAATACAAATTTTTATCAGACATGTCTGAACAATTAAAAACACAAGAAGAGTTTTTAGCGAATTTTAACTGGCATAACTTCGAAGAAGGTATTGATGCTGTTGACGAGAAAAACTTACAAGAATTTGAAGATTTAGTAGCAAAAACTTTCATTTCTACAGATGCTGAAGAAGTAGTAGAAGGTGTAGTAGTGAGAATTACAGAAAGAGATGCTATCGTTGACATCAACGCTAAATCAGAAGGTGTAATTTCATTAAACGAATTCCGTTACAATCCAAACTTAAAAGTTGGAGACAAAGTAGAGGTATTAATCGACGTTCGTGAGGATAAATCAGGTCAGTTAGTATTATCTCACAAAAAAGCTCGTACAATCAAAGCTTGGGATAGAGTTATCGCTGCAAATGAATCAGGAGAAATTGTTAATGGTTTCGTGAAATGCAGAACTAAAGGTGGTATGATCGTTGACGTATTTGGTATTGAAGCTTTCTTACCAGGTTCTCAAATCGATGTTAAACCTATCCGTGATTACGATCAGTATGTAAACAAAACTATGGAATTCAAAGTTGTTAAAATCAACCATGAGTTCAAAAACGTTGTTGTTTCTCACAAAGCGCTTATCGAAGCGGATATCGAAGTACAGAAAAAAGAAATTATTGGTCAATTAGAAAAAGGACAAGTATTAGAAGGTGTTGTTAAAAACATTACTTCTTATGGTGTGTTCATTGACTTAGGTGGTGTAGATGGATTAATCCACATTACTGACTTATCTTGGAGCCGTATCAACCACCCAAGTGAAGTTCTTGAGTTAGACCAGAAATTAAACGTTGTAATCCTTGATTTCGATGATGAGAAAACAAGAATTCAATTAGGTTTAAAACAATTAAACGCTCACCCATGGGATGCTTTAGATGCTAAACTTGCTGTTGGTGATAAAGTTAAAGGTAAAGTAGTTGTAATCGCTGATTACGGTGCATTTATCGAAGTTGCAGAAGGTGTTGAAGGTTTAATCCACGTTTCTGAAATGTCATGGTCTACACACTTACGTTCAGCTCAGGACTTCGTGAAAGTTGGAGATGAGGTAGAAGCTGTAATCTTAACATTAGACAGAGAAGACAGAAAAATGTCTTTAGGTATCAAGCAATTAACGCAAGATCCTTGGACTGATATCACTTCTAAATACCCTGTAGGTTCTAAACACACAGGAATCGTTAGAAACTTTACTAACTTCGGTATTTTCGTTGAGTTAGAAGAAGGAATCGACGGATTAGTGTATATCTCTGATTTATCTTGGACTAAGAAAATCAAACACCCATCAGAATTTGTTAACGTAGGTGACAAATTAGATGTTGTAGTATTAGAATTAGATGTTGATGGTCGTAAATTATCATTAGGTCACAAACAAACTACAGCTAACCCTTGGGATCAGTATGAAGATGCTTTCGCAGTAGGAACTATCCACAGCGGAACAATTTCTGAAATCGTTGACAAAGGTGCTACAGTTGAATTTGGTGATGATATCGTTGCTTTCATTCCAACTCGTCACTTAGAAAAAGAAGACGGGAAAAAATTGAAAAAAGGTGATACAGCTGATTTCAAAGTAATTGAATTCAACAAAGAATTCAAAAGAGTAGTTGCTTCTCACACTGCTATCTTCCGTGAAGAAGAAGAGAAAAATGTGAAAGCTGCTGAAGCTAACGTAACATCAACTAACAATAGTGAAAAAACTACTTTAGGTGATATCGATGCATTAGCAGAATTAAAAGCTAAAATGGAAAAAGGAGAGTAATCCCTGATTCAGCATATATTTTAAAGTCCCGGGCAACCGGGACTTTTTTTGTTATAACTGCTTCGGGTTTGTTTAATAGTGCCTGTAATTAAAAAAAAATATTGCCGGCAATCTGCTGATTTCTTGTGGAATAACAAGCCGCTGGAAAATTAGTGCCTATTTTTTTTACTTTTTAAAAACCAGGATGAAGTTTGTTGCGTAAATGACTGTATAAACAATAAAAATTATACCATTTATGAAAACTTCAAAAATCTTATCCGTTGCATTTATTGCGTGTGCGTTATTTTTAGGAACTGCTTCCTTTGCACAAAAAGAAAAAACAGTAACCGTTGGCGGTGCCCCAATGTACCCTTCTAAAAATATTGTAGAAAATGCTGTTAACTCAAAAGATCATACCACTTTAGTAGCTGCCGTAAAAGCAGCAGGATTAGTGGAAACATTACAATCTACAGGACCTTTCACCGTTTTTGCCCCAACCAATAAAGCATTTGATAAATTACCAAAAGGAACCGTTGAAACCTTATTAAAACCGGAAAACAAAAAACAATTACAAACGATTCTGACCTATCACGTGGTTGCCGGTAAAATGAATGCAGTGGATATTGATAAAGCCATCAAAAAAGGAAAAGGTAAAGCAACGTTGAAAACCGTTAGCGGTGGTACGCTGACAGCCTGGATGAAAGGGAAAGATCTGTATATAACAGACGAAAGCGGAAACAGTGCAAAAGTAACCATTGCCGATGTGAACCAGTCGAATGGCGTGATTCACGTAGTAGATACCGTTTTACTGCCTAAATCATAATGTTTTTTTTGATTGTTGTAAAAAGCCATATCGTTTGATGTGGCTTTTTATTTTTGGTGACTGAATAAATGATAATATAGCTTAAAAAGTTCTTTTAAATAAACAGAGGTGTTAATGGATCTAAGTTTAACAGAGAATTATATTCTTTAATTTAAGTAATTATAAAAGTTTTTAGGTGAAGAAATAGAAAGGGTTCCTTTATCAATGTGTAAAATAATGAGAATGTATCATTATATTAGGATTAATGATTAGTGCTCTAAGAATAAAAGTTGTCAGGGTTTGATGGGTTATTGTTGAAAGTATTGATATTTAATATGAAGAATGAGCAAACTTAATATTTTTTTATTTAACAGAATTTATTGTAAATTTGGCATAATTTTCGACTGCTTAATTGGTTGATAGGTAATTAATTGTATTTTTGTTTTATAACTAAACTTTAAAAAAAGTATGTGTGTGAAAATTTAAAAGAAGAAAACAAAAGTGTGGATAATTTACTTGATATTGAAAAACTTAATCATTTTGTTAAAAATACAAACCATGATTATTTAACAACTCATAAGAAATTATGTTTTGCAATAATTCAGCGTATATATAGAAGAGTTTTATTAGGTTATAGATTTGGAGCAATTAGGGTGAGTAATGATGAATTAGTAGTTGATGGAAACCATAGATATATTGCTTACAAAATGGCTGGTATAGATTTTGAAATAGTTAAGGCTAATCGGTCTTTTTCAGATGAACCGATAAATTTTAATGAAATAATAATAGATACAAATGAAGACTGGGATTTTAATAACCCGGCCTATCGAAAATTTTGTAATGATGATTTTCTTTCAACTTATGAGGATAGTGAGTAGTGTAATCGTACATAATTGAATTATGAAAATTTTTTTAGACATAGATGGGGTAATGGTTCATGCAAATCCACACCAAAAGGTGGAGTTTGATAATGATGGATTTTACAGGTTCAATATTATCGCTGTACAGATTCTAAATTCTGTTATTCATGCTAATGGAGATGATGATGAATTAATTTTATCCACCTCTCATAGGTTTCGATTTACTATAAGTGAATGGAAAAGAATTTTTAAGACAAGAGGTGTGCATACTGATAATATTTCTATTTTAAATTTACCACTTCATAATAAAAACACAAGGAAAACAGAAATTGTAAATTGGGTGCATAAACGTAATTTACATTCTGAAGACATCATAATTATTGATGATGATAAATCTTTGAATGGGCTCCCGGAAAACTTAAAAAAGAGATTGGTGCTTACAAATCCTTACACAGGATTAAATAATTCTGTAGATTTAAAGAAGATTTTAGGTAAAGAAGATTTTTTTGATTGCCAGTCATTTTTTGAAAGAGATTGAATCTTCTTGATTAGTAAGTGTAACTTTTTGTGATTGCTTTATTTTTAAAGAATAAAGTTGTGTTAATCTCTTTTGGGGATAGGGCGGTAAAACGAAAGGAATTGTATATTTGTGTGCAATCACTTCTAAATTGCATAAAATGATTTTATCAGAATTTGATTTTCATCAAAACTACACCACTTTTTTATTTGATTTTGATTACACTTTAGCCGATGCTTCAAAAGGAATCGTAAGTTGTTTTCACATTGTTTTAAACCGTCACGGCTGGACCGGCATAACCGATGAAGTTATTAAAAGGACCATCGGAATGACACTGGAAGATTCGTTTGCTGTATTGACGGGTATTCAGGAAAAAGAAACGCTTATGCGTTTGAAGCAGGAATACATTGAAGAGGCAGACGGAATCATGTCGGATAATACCTTTTTCTATTCGGATGCCATTCCTTTTCTAACCCGGCTGAAAGATTGTCAGCGGCAAACGGGAATTATCTCGACCAAACAGCGCTATATTATCAACGAATCCATCGTGAAAAACCAGGTGGAAACACTGTTTGATATTGTTATTGGTATGGAAGATGTAAAATGGGCAAAACCCGACCCGGAAGGGCTTTTAACAGCTATGAAACGGCTCAATGCCGTTCCGGAGCAAACGTTGTATTTCGGCGACAATATAATCGATGCCAAAGCAGCGCAGGCAGCCGGAGTGGATTTTGTAGGTGTTACCACCGGAATGACAGCAAAGGAAGACTTTCATCAGTATCCGTATAAAAAAATTGTTGCCCGGCTTTCGGATATTCTACCGCTAAAAAGTACTTTATAAAGAAATTTGTAAAGTGTCAGCAATAAAAAAAGTCCCGGTTTTCCGGGACTTTCTGTTTATAGTGAGGTTGTATTATCGCAATGTAGCGCCTAGTTCTTTTTCAAAATTAGCCTGCAATTTCTGCATGATCTTGTCGATCTGAACATCTGTTAAGGTTTTGGAATTGTCCTGAATGGTAAAGCTCACGGCGTATGATTTTTTACCTTCCGGTAAATTACTGCCTTCATACACGTCAAAAAGGTTGACATCTTTTAACAAGCTTTTTTCCGTTTGTTTGGCAATAGCAAAAATCTGATCGAAAGCAACGGTATTGTCAATCAATAAGGCTAAATCCCTGCGTACTTCCGGGTATTTCGGGATTTCCACAAATTTGATTTTTGTAGAAAGCAATTTTAAAATAGCACTCCAGTTAAAATCGGCGAATAATACTTCCTGTTTGATGTCGAAATGTTTTAAAATCGATTTTTTAACCGTACCCAATTCCACAACAATATCTTTTCCTACAGATAAAGCCGTTCCTTCTGCAAATACATCATTGTCTAATGGTTGTGTAGCCGTTTTATCAATGCCCAAACGGGATAATATCGCTGTTACATAACTTTTAAAAGAGAAGAAATCCGATGGTTTCTGGGCAGTTGTCCAGCTTTCCATCAAACGGTTTCCGGTTACAAAAAGCGTTAAGTGTTTGTTTTCTTCATATCCGGAAGGAAGCTTGTGATAGCTTTTTCCAAATTCAAATAAACGTAAATCGCTGCGTTTTCTGTTGATGTTAAAAGAAATCGCTTCAAGACCGCTGAACAGTAACGACTGACGCATTGCGGATAGATCGTTACTAAGCGGGTTAAGCATTAACACGTTGAATTCCTCTTTTAGCTTCTCGGATAATTTTACATATTCCGGAGAAGTAAGCGAGTTCGCCATCATTTCATTAAAACCTTGTGAAACCAGCTGGTTGGCAACAATGTTCTGGATCTTATAATCCTCCGTACGGGACGAATTTGAAATCGAAGCGTTTAATTTTTGTGTAAAATTGATATTGTTATACCCGTAAACGCGTAAGATCTCTTCAATAACGTCAATTTCACGCTGAACGTCTACACGATAAGCCGGAATGGTTAATCCCAATCCTGCATCGGAAACGCTGTTTACTTTGATATCAAGCGAAACAAGGATTTTCTTAATGGTTTCATTGGATAATTCCTGTCCGATAATTTTGGTTACATTTCTGAAATTCAGTAAAACGGAGAAATCCTCTATTTTTTTCGGATACAGGTCAATAACATCCGAAGTGATTTCACCGCCGGCTACTTCCTGGATCAGTAAAGCAGCGCGTTTTAAAGCATATTCCGTGATCGTCGGGTCAATACCTCTTTCGAAACGGAAAGAAGCGTCTGTGCTTAAAGAATGACGTTTTGCCGTTTTACGAACAGCGATCGGATTAAAGTAAGCACTTTCAAGGAAAATAGCCGTTGTGTTCTCTGTTACACCCGAATTTTTTCCGCCAAAAACACCGGCAATACACATCGGGCCGTTGTCGTCACAAATCATTAAATCCTCTTCATGTAATGTTCTTTCCACATCGTCAAGCGTCACAAACTTGGTTCCGGCAGGAACAGTTTTTACAGCAACTTTACCACCTTTAATTTTAGCAGCATCAAAAGCGTGCAACGGTTGTCCTAATTCATGCAATACATAATTGGTAACGTCAACAATATTGTTCTTTGGTGTTAAACCAATTGCTTTTAAACGGTTTTGCAGCCAGGCCGGAGACGATTTTACGGTAATGCCCGAAATGGTAACCCCGCAATATCTTGGCGCAAGCTTATTGTCTTCAACTTTAATGTCGATTTTTAGCGTACGTTTTTCAACTTTAAACTTACTCACAGAAGGAGTGATTAATTCTGAATGCGTAATATTCTTCTGAATCAATCCGGCTCTTAAATCTCTGGCAACACCCAGATGGCTCATCGCATCGGCACGGTTTGGTGTCAATCCGATTTCGAATACTTCGTCTGTTTCAATATTGAAAACTTTGGACGCCGGTGTTCCGGGTTTTAAATCATCGGCCAGAACCATAATACCGTCATGACCTTCACCAAGACCTAATTCGTCTTCAGCACAGATCATTCCGTGGCTTTCCTCTCCGCGGATTTTCCCTTTTTTAATTTCAAAAGCAACGCCTTCTTTGTCGTATAATTTTGTACCAATGGTCGCTACGGCAACTTTTTGTCCTGCCGCTACATTTGGAGCACCACATACAATCTGAACAGGAGCACCTTCACCCAGATCAACAGTAGTAATTCGTAATCGGTCGGCATTAGGATGTTGTACACAGGTCAATACATGACCAATCACAACGCCTTCAAGTCCGCCTTTTAAACTTTCATACTTATCAACACCTTCCACTTCCAGACCTAAATCAGTCAGTAAGGCAGCAGTGTCTTCCGAATTCCAATCTAATTTTATGAATTGTTTTAACCAGTTGTATGATATACGCATTGTAGTAAATTTTAAGGATGCAAATATAAGTATTGTAAGGCGTAGAATAAAGAAAAGTTTGCCTTTTTTACAGAAAGAAATGCCTTTTGCTTATTTATAATTGTGTAACGAAATAACAGAATTAATAAGGAAATCTTAATAAAATAAACTTAAAATTTTACAGGTGTAAAAAATATGCTATTGATTGAAGGAATTATGCTATTTTACTGTTGGCATTGGCGGTAAATTTGAATAAACGCAAAAAACAATTATTATGAGCAATGTATTTCAAAGACCCCAATTTAAAGAAAAGTATGATAATTTTATAGGAGGGAAGTTTGTGCCTCCGGTTAAGGGAGAGTATTTTGAAAATGTATCACCAATAGACGGGAAAGTATTTGCAAAAGCCGCCCGTTCCACAAAAGAAGATGTTGATCTGGCACTTGATGCCGCGCATGAAGCTTTTAAAACCTGGGGAAAATCATCTCCGGCATACAGAAGTCTGGTGCTGAATAAGATTGCTGATGTCATGGAAGCAAATCTGGAATACCTGGCAACAGTGGAAACTATCGATAACGGAAAAGCGGTACGCGAAACCCTGGCTGCCGATTTGCCGCTTTGTATTGATCATTTCCGCTATTTTGCCGGGGTGATTCGTGCCGAAGAAGGAACCATTGCCGAACATGATTCCAATACCGTGAGTATCTGCCTGCACGAACCTTTAGGTGTCGTAGGGCAGATTATCCCGTGGAATTTCCCGTTGCTGATGGCTACCTGGAAAATAGCACCGGCTATTGCGGCAGGAAACTGTACCGTAGTAAAAGCAGCCGAACAGACACCGGTTTCCATTTTGATATTAATGGATTTAATTAAAGATGTAGTGCCGCCGGGAGTAATCAATATTGTAAACGGATTTGGTATTGAAGCCGGAAAACCGCTGGCAACATCGCCTAAAATTGCCAAAGTATCCTTTACCGGGGAAACCACAACCGGTAGATTGATCATGCAGTATGCAGCAGAAAATATTATTCCGTCCACGATGGAACTGGGTGGGAAATCCCCGAATATCTTCTTTAAATCCGTAGCGGATGCCGATGATGAATTCTTTGATAAAGCGATTGAAGGAGCAGTAATGTTTGCGTTAAATCAGGGTGAAATCTGTACCTGTCCGTCAAGAATACTGGTACAGGAAGATATTTACGACAAATTTATAACACGGGTTGTCGAAAGAGTAAAAGCAATAAAGATCGGACATCCGTTGGATAAAACTGTCATGATGGGCGCGCAGGCATCGAATGACCAATACGAAAAAATCCAGTCCTACCTGAAAATCGGAAAAGAAGAAGGTGCGGAAGTGTTGGTAGGCGGGAACATCAACCGTTTGGAAGGAGAATTATCCGGTGGTTATTATATCGAGCCTACGGTATTTAAAGGCACTAATAAAATGAGGATTTTCCAGGAAGAAATATTCGGACCGGTAGTGTGTGTAACCACTTTTAAAACAGTAGAAGACGCTATTGCGATTGCAAACGATACTTTATATGGATTGGGTGCCGGAGTATGGACCCGTGATGCCCATGAATTATACCAGGTGCCGAGAGCTATCCAGGCAGGAAGAGTCTGGGTGAATAATTACCATGCCTATCCGGCGCATGCACCGTTTGGCGGGTATAAAAAATCAGGTTTTGGAAGGGAAAACCATAAAATGATGCTTGAACATTATCGAAATACCAAAAATATGCTCATTTCGTATGACAAAAAGAAACTAGGATTCTTTTAATTTTTTTCAAAAACAAGTACCTCAATGAAACCTAACAGGGTAACTGCCCTGTTAGGTTTTTAAATTTTAAAAGTATGACAGCACGGGTAGCAGTAACCAATGAAGCAATAGCTTTAATAGATCAGTTAAAAGAACGGAACGGCGAATTGATGTTCCATCAGAGCGGCGGCTGTTGCGACGGCTCGCAGCCCATGTGTTTTCCAAAAGGAGAATTTCAGCTGGGATATAGCGATGTATGCCTTGGTGTGATTGAAGGCTGTGAATTCTGGATGAGCAAAGACCAGTTTGAATACTGGCAGCACACGCATTTAACGCTGGATGTAGTGACCGGCAGAGGGGCCAGTTTTTCGTTGGAAATCCCGTATGGCAAACGGTTTATCATCCATTCCCGGTTATTTACCGAAGCAGAACGGGGCGATCTGGAACCTTTGCGCTATAAGGAAGATTAATTGATGTAAAGCAGCTGGTACTGCTTAGGCGTAATGCCTTCGTATTTTTTAAACAACCGGATAAAGTAATTGCAATCTTCAAAACCGGACTGAAAACAAACTTCGTTTACCTGGATGGTTGGGTTTTTTAGCAACTGTTTGGCCTGTTTGATTTTTTCATTCAGGATAAACTCAATAGGGCTCATACCTAATTCCCGCTTAAAGAAACGGTAAAAGGAAGTAGTGCTCATGCAGGCTTTATCGCTCAGCTCTTTTAAGCTGATGTTCTCGCGGATATTTTTTCGGATGTATTCCACCACGGGGATAATCGGACTGTTTTTGTCCGGAAAAACATTGGTATCAATTGCTTTTATTGTTTGTGTCTGTATGATGCGAACCAGTAATTCCTGTAACGTCAGGTCGGCTAAAGCATCTTTGGTTATCGAATCGCTCATGCATTCTTTAACCAGTTTGTTAATTGTGGTCGCTAATTCGATATTGTTGTAAAAGAAATAATTCTCATAATCCAGTTTCCAGAAATTGCCGTTGCCTTCTTTGGGATAACGCTCGTTTAAAAAATGAAGCGTTTCCTTTATTTTGATATGGTCAATTGCCAGGGCAAGGCATTGCGTGGGATTGTTTCGGGAAGCTTCCGGAAAATCAATTTTCATTTCCACATTCGCCGGAATAACAACGGTTTCACCCGGTACATATTCAAAACCCGGCTCATCAAACAAATGCATGATCTTTTTGCCTCTCAGCATACTGGTAACCACCAGATCATTAAACTTTAGCGGAACCAGGTCGGAAGTCTGATAGGTTTCAAAAATATTTAACTCGCAATTGTTCAGCGAATAAATAGTTCTGTTTTCAACTAAAGTCTTCAGTGACTTTTCGTTGGATAAAACAGGTGCCGTTAGCAATGATTTGGATAAGCTCATGATTTGTAACTTCAAATTAAAAAAAAGCAGCCTGAAAATACAGGCTACTAAATTTAGTGAAAATTACTGAAGTGCGAACCTCAATAAGATAAAATTAACGTTCGGTCAGAGTAGTTCTTCCACGTGTATTTTGATATTGCTCGCCATGCGTTCGGTCGGTAAATCGTTGGCATCATCTCCGAAAGGATCTTCGATCTCTTCGGCAATCAGTTCCAGACTCGCTAAAACATAGAAAATAAAAACAACCACCGGAACCACATAGTAACCCAGGCTGAATACGTAGCCAAAAGGAAGTGTCATGACATAAAAGAAAATGAACTTCTTGATAAAAGCACTGTACGAATAGGGAATAGGTGTGTTTTTAATACGTTCGCAGGCACCGCAGATCTCGGTAAACGACTGTATTTCGCTATTGATAATGATAAGCTGGTCGCCGGTTATCTTTTTGGATTCGTACAACTCGTTGATTTTGTTGAACATCATTCGGGCTACCTGATTCGGTTTGTGCTTGTTGTGATCCAGGCTGATATCAAAATCCTCCGAAAGCTGTTTGCTAGTATTCGTATTCTTTAAATGACGGTTTAAGATGGATGCATAGCCGGGAATCATTGTTCTGAAATACATACGGTCCCTTTCGTCTTTTAGCATGGCGGCCAGCTTAATAGACAAATTACGGCTGTTATTCACTAATCCGCCCCATAATTTACGCCCTTCCCACCAGCGGTCATAAGCAGTGTTCGTGCGATAGGCCAGTAACAAGGAAATCACAAAACCCAGCATACCGTGCATGATGGTGATATTCTTAACATGACTCTGCTCGGATAACTTCCAGTATTCCATTTCCAGATATCCGATTCCGGCAGAATAAACACCAATGGTAATCATCATCGGGATTAACTGACGAAAGGTATCCGCTTTGTGAAAACGAAAAATAAAAGTAATCCAGTCCTTGGGATTGTAAGCAACCATACTGCTGAGTTTTTATATTGTTTGTTTTGTTATTTTATAGTATTTGAATAGTAATTAGTTATAATGCATTATTTAAAGTAAAATCACAAATATCAGATCTCAAAAATCATCCCTTGTATATCATACTTCATATATCAAAAATCATCCTTCTAACTAATATAATTCCAGATATTCTTTTTCTTCGAGATTTCAATAAAAGCCTGCCGTAAAGCCAGGTGTTCCGGTTTGGTCATTGAAGCATCGTCCTTTAACAGCCGGATGGCATGGTGACGTGCCAATTGCAGAATCTCGCGATCCTTTACCAGATCGGCTATCTGTAAATTCAGTACACCGCTTTGCTGCGTGCCCATAATATCGCCCGGACCGCGCAGTTTAAGATCCACTTCCGAAATTTCAAAACCGTCGTTCGTACGGCACATGGTTTCAATCCTGATCTTGGTATCGTTGCTCAGCTTGTGTCCGGTCATCAGTATGCAATAACTCTGTTCGGCACCACGTCCCACGCGACCGCGAAGCTGGTGCAGCTGCGACAACCCGAAACGTTCGGCACTTTCAATGATCATAACACTCGCATTGGGAACATTCACACCCACTTCAATAACCGTGGTGGCAACCATGATGTTGGTTTTTCCGGAAGCAAAACGCTCCATTTCGGCATCTTTTTCCGAAGGCTTCATTTGCCCGTGCACGATGCTCACGCTGTATTGCGGCAGCGGAAAATCGCGGGAAATACCCTCATAACCATCCATCAGGTCCTTGTAATCCATTTTTTCGCTTTCCTGGATCAGCGGATAAACAATATATATCTGCCGTCCTTTTGCTATCTCATCTTTTAAAAACTTCCATACTTTCAGGCGGTTGCTGTCATAACGGTGTACGGTCTGTATCGGTTTTCTGCCCGGCGGAAGTTCGTCAATAACAGAAATATCAAGATCACCATACAGGCTCATGGCCAGGGTACGCGGAATCGGTGTTGCCGTCATGACCAAAACATGGGGCGGTACCTCGTTCTTTTTCCAAAGTTTTGAGCGTTGCTCCACACCAAAACGGTGTTGTTCGTCAATTATTGCCAGTCCTAAATTGTGAAATTTCACTTTATCTTCCAGTAAGGCATGCGTACCGATAATAATGTGCAGGCTGCCGTTTTCCAGTTCCTCGTGAATGATGCGTCTGTCGGCGGTCTTGGTGGAACCGGTTAATATCCGGATGTTAATGTCCAGTCCCTGTGCCAGTTCCCGTATCCCTAAATAATGCTGATTGGCTAAAATTTCCGTAGGTGCCATTAAACAGGCCTGAAAACCGTTGTCCAGTGCCAGCAGCATACTCATTAAAGCCACGATGGTTTTACCCGAGCCGACATCGCCCTGTAGCAGGCGGTTCATCTGCGCATTGCTGCCCAGATCGTTCCGGATTTCCTTCAACACCTTTTTCTGGGCATTTGTCAGGTCAAAAGGCAGATGATGGCTGTAAAACGTTGTAAAATAATCGCCCACTTTATCAAAAGGATGTCCTTTGATTTTGTGCTTGCGGATAAGATTCTTGGTAATCAGCTGCAGCTGGATAAAAAATAACTCCTCAAACTTCAGCCGGAACTGCGCCTTGGCCAGCAGGTCCTGGCTTTTTGGAAAGTGGATGTTAAAAAGCGCCGCATTTTTCGGGATCAGCTTTAACTCTTCCACCAGATAGGCAGGAAGCGGCTCTTTAAACAAGGCTTGTGTTTCAACAAAAAGCTGTTGCATCATCCGGTTTACCGCTTTGTTGGTAATCCCCTTTTGAGTCAGCTTTTCGGTAGACGGATAAACCGACTGCATTGCCGAGCGCAGGCTTTTTTCGTGTTCGGCCAGTAACTCCATTTCCGGATGTGCCATATTGAACATACCGTTAAAAGCCGTTACCTTTCCGAATATCACATAAACAACATTGAGCTTTAAACTTTCCCGTATCCATTTCTGTCCCTGGAACCAAACCAGTTCCATTTCTCCGGTATCGTCCACAAAAGTAGCAACCAGGCGCTTTCCGCGTTTTTGCTCCACGGTTTTGATATGGATCACTTTCCCGATGATCTGTACTTCCGAATTGTTGTTTTGCAGCTCGTTGATCTTGTAATAACGCGTGCGGTCGATATAACGATTCGGATACAGGTTGATCAGGTCTCCATAGCGGTGAATGCTGAGTTCTTTACGCAGCAATTCGCCACGTTGCGGACCAACGCCTTTCAGGTATTCTATAGGAGTTTCAAGAAGATTATTCATCCGGGAATTTGTGTTTGTAAAAGCACTTTACGAAGATAGCGGTAAATTAGGAAATTTGAAAACCCCGAAACCAAAAAACTTTTAAAACATTTCGGCTTTAAACCGCAATACCGGTATCTCGTTATCGTGGTATAACAGGATGGTCCAGTTTTCATTTTTTGCCTGAACCTCCCATTTTTTACGCCATTCCATCGCGGCTTTGCCGTCAAAATCCGTTTTATAGGCTATATGATGCTGTAAATAAGTGAGCTGCGGTAAATTGTCGCCGCCGTAAAAAGCGGTTTCACCGTCTTCCGTAACCCAAAACACCTGATGGTAGGGAGTGTGGCCGCCGCAAACGGTAAAACGGATCGTATCGGTAATAAAACCCTCGTCTTCCGTTTGCATAACCAGCTGCGGATGCTGTTTTAGTGCTTCCAGCAGTTTCGGTTCAAAGGAAGGTTGGTGTTTTTCGGATAAGGCATAACGCAATTCCCGTACCTGCAGGTAATAAACAGCATTCGGAAAATGGAACTGAAAAGAACCGTCAGCCAGGAAAGTCCCCATGCCGCCGGTATGATCTTTATGCAAATGGGACAGCAGCACATGCGTAACCTGTTCCGGTGCGATACCTTCTTTTGCCAGAGCGGTAAACAGCTGTAACCGGCCGTCAACGGAAAATCCCAAACCGGTATCCAGCAGGATAACTTCCGTTTTTGTCTGTATTAAAAAAGGCTGAATGGACAGCAGCATACCTTTAGGATTGGTCAGATTGCCATAAGGGATAAAGGTTTTTCCTGCTTCAACATTGAATTTTCCTTCTTGTAACGGGGCTATTTTCATTTTTTATGTAATGTCAAATTTATTGTGATAGAAAATGTGATTATAAAAATAATTTAAATGTTGTGTTTCAAAATAGATATATTTAATATTGTTGAAACATTAAGTTATGAAAAAACCTGCTGTAATAAAAAAATTAGAAGAAATATTAGGAGAAAATCTTTTTGAGCGTAATTTTTATGAAGATAATTTCAATGCTAGTTTTTATGAAACAGATAGAAATACATTTTCTGTTGATTTTGACAACCAGGTTGTTAGTTTAAATTTAGTGAGTAACAATATTAAAGATTTGGATTTTATTAAAGATTTCAAAAATCTAATAGCGTTAAATTTATCAAACAATAGCATTACAGATATTAGTTTGTTAAAAGAATTATCAGAATTACTTTATTTAAGCTTAGATAGTAATTTACTTAAGAGTATAGATGATAGTACTAATAATTTAGTTAAGATAAAATATCTTTCATTAGAGAATAATAATATTGATGATATAGCAGAATTAAGATTGTCTGATATAGAATATTTAAATGTTAGAAGTAATCAATTAAGAAGTATTTTAGGAATAAAAGGCTTAACTAAATTAAAAAGGATAGAAGCTGGACATAATTATATTGATGATGTCTCTGTAATCTCTAAGTTTACTCAATTAGAATTTCTTGATTTTTCCTACAATAAAATTGATGATATATCTGCTCTAAAAAACTTACGAAATATTAAAACAATTCATTTTTCATCAAACTCTATTTTTGATTTATCACCAATTTATCCTTTGATAAAACACAATATAGAAAATAAAAAAATAAATAAAGAGCCTTTATTTTTTTATTTTTTTGATGATAATCCAATCCATTATCCTTACATACAATTTAATGGATTGACAGATGAAGCCTGTTTTATATGGTTTGAAAATATAAGATATAGAGCTGAAGGAATAATAAAACATTGTATAGAAAATAGAACAAATATTTTAGATTTAGGAAGTATTGGTATTACTGATTTGGATTTGATACCTGAATTATACAGTTGTACTCATATTGAAGAACTTATTTTAAGTAATGAATGGGCTGAGTTTAAAGATAGTGAATGGGTGAAAAAGTATTCAGGTAACAATGATAATGCTCACAATAATATATTTGAAATTCCAAAGGAAATATCTAAGCTTAAGAATTTGAAAAAACTGATTGTTGGTGGTTCTTGGAATTATACATTAAGGCGGGAGCCCTGGAGAATAAAAAATATAGATAATCTTAAAACTTTAAAAAAGTTAGAAATTTTAAATGTAAGTAACAATCAAATTGAGGATATTAGTTGTTTAACAAAGCTATCAAACTTAACAGAACTATATGTAAATAATAATAAGATTGTTAAATTTCCGTCTTATCAAAGTCTTGAAAAACTGATAGCACTAAATGTTAGTAACAACAGAATATCTGCATTAGATTTTATTAAGAATTTAAAATCAATACGGCTAATCGACTTACACTCAAACAATTTGAATGATATATCTATATTGAGTGAATTGGTTTCAAAAGAAGTAAAAATTATAATAAATAACAATCCTATAGTTGAGCAACAAAATTGGAAACTGGAAAAATATAAAAATCACTCTATTAGTTTAATGAATTACTTTAGTAAGATGGAATCTGAAGAATTAGGGGACTATATATTACCAGTAAAAGTTTTGTTATTAGGCAATCATTTAACGGGAAAATCAACCTTGTTAGATTATTTATTATCACCAAAAAAGAAAAAAGAAATTATTGACAGAAATGATAGTACCCATATTATAAGAATTGAGAAATTCCCAAAGCTGTCAAAAAGTAATGTTCTGCCTGAAATAATTTATTTCGATTTTGGAGGACAGGATTATTACCATGGTATTTATAAAGCATTTTTGACTAATGGAGCTATCAATTTATTGTTATGGAATAATAAAACTAATCGTAATTCTATCAGAAGAGAAGATAGTGGAAAATACACCAGAGATTTCAGTAAAAAATATTGGTTATATCAGTTGAAATATTATTATAACCAAATGAATTTAAGAAATAGCCATATAAAAGAAGATATTATATTGTTAGTGCAAACCTATGCAGATTCAGGTGATTTCAAAAGAGAATCCTTGAAGGAAGATATTGATATTATGAATGAATTTAATATAGCTTTAAATCAAATGGCTATTAAAAATAATGAATTATATAAAATCAATTTAGATTATTTAGAAAGAACATTAAGAGCTATAATTGAAAAAGAAAGGAAAAAAATTAAACAGCCAATATGGTATAAAGATTTCTTAAGTTATATTTTAAACTATAAAAAGAAAGAGGCTATATCCATTCATGATTTATTGAATGAATATAAAAGAGGTAGATTAGATAGTGAGAAGCAGGATGATATTCTGAATTATTTAAGAGATGATTTGGATCAGTTAAATAGCCAAGGTTTAATACTTTACTACAAGCACATTAGTGAATTAAAAGACATAGTTTGGCTAAATCCAGTTTTATTAACAAAATATATACATGAGAAAATTTTAAAAAAAGAAATTTTAAAAAATGGAATTATTGAAAAGAATGAGTTGAAAAAGATTATAGGGAATGACGAAAAGTTACTAGAATTATTAACAATACAGCAAGTCATTTTTTATGATTCATCACATGAAAGGTATTTTGTTCCTAGCTTTTTAAAGTTGTCAGATGCTTCTAATTCTAAAAACGAATACGATATTTTAACATTTGGATTAGGTAATCCTACATATGTTTTAAAATTTGAAAATTTTATACCATTTGGAATTGTTAACCAGTTGATATGTCATTTTGGAGATAATCCCGATAGTAAATTTTTTTGGAGAGACCAATTGATTTTTACATTTAGAGGAATAACAAAATGCCTTATTAAATTGGACTTCTCTAATTTAATAATTGAGGTATACTTTCAATTTCTTACTAAAGAAATAAGAACTCAAGAGCTAATAAAAAAATACATTTTTAACTGCATAATAGCAATTTATAATGATATACCATTGTTAGAATTCAATGAATTTGATTTAGAAAATAAAAATGAAGTAGATAGAACTATATCAAGAAAATTAGATACAGATAGTTTTATGAATATAATAGATATGTTACCAGATGATTTGTATTTATCAATAGATAACGAATGGTTCGTTAGAGGGGGTGATATTTTTAAGAATGAAAATGATAAATTAATTGGTTCTTATAAAAAGGAAAAAAAGAAAAATATTAACGAAGAAAATACTGAAGAGTGTATTATAGATTTGAATTTTGAGATTCGTAAAAATATACCTATTTACAATTTTAAAAACTTTACAAATAAACAGCTAAATAAGATGAAGAAAATATTTATATCATATTCTAAACAGGATCTTGTTTTAGTAAACGAGTTCCAGAATCATTTATCAGCGTTGAAGTTAGATAATAAAATAAGTTCGTGGTATTGCACTGAATTAATGGCAGGAGGAGAGTGGGATAATGATATTCAAAAGAACTTTGATGAATCAGATATTATTTGTTTTATGATTAGTCCTAATTTAATGCGGACAGATTATATCCATAAATATGAAATAGCCAAAGCATTTGAAAGGTATAATAAAGATAAATCTTTAAAAATAGTACCTATTATACTTGATTATTGTAATTGGAATACAAATGTAAATGATTTAGGAGAGTTTACAGCTTTACCTTATATGGCTAAACCTATAAGCGATTTTGATAATAGAAATATGGCTTGGTATATTGTTATAGAATGCCTAAAATTAATAATAGAAAAAGAAGAACAACCAGAAGGAGAAGATTGGTTTAATGATGTTAGAAAGCTGCCAAATAATGTACTTAAAATTTATGAACGAATTGTAAATGGTTTGGTTGATAAAAATTCTAAGTAGATTGTCAAATAAAATTATCTATATGAAACTAATAAAATGTTTTTCTATAAAAAAAATAAAAATACAGTTTGTTATAGGCGTGGTCTTTTTTTTAAACACAATAAACGCGCAGTCGGTTAAACCAAAATTTAATTTTGATTTTGAACAGTATGAAAAGAACGAACAGCTGCCTGCAGGATGGAATGTCTGGGAAAATTATAAAATAGGGAAAGACACGGTCGTTGTTTATTCCGGGAAGCATGCTGTAAAAATCCAGGCAACCGAAGGTGGAAACCCTTATGGAGTGCTGGTCACCACGTTACCGGACAGTTATGAAGGGAAAGAGATCAGGCTGGAAGGCTATATGAAGACGGATAATGTGGAAGGTTTTGCCGGTTTATTTATCCGTCTGGATAAAAACGGAAGCATTGTTGCCTTTGAAAACATGGAGAAAGAGGGGATAGCCGGAACAAACGACTGGAAAAAATACTCCATCGCCGTACCGAACCATCCGGATGCCAGTACGATTTATGTGGGCGCACTCCTTTCCGGAAAAGGACAGATCTGGCTTGACGATTTTGTAATAACCGTCGATGGGAAAAGAATTGAAACCATTAGTTACCCGGCAGACAACGATATAACGGAATTTGCCGCAGGCTCCGGTTTTACAATAAATAAACCCACGCCGCAACAACTGGATAACCTGTATGAACTGGGAAAAACATGGGGCTATTTAAAATACCATCACCCGGAAATCGCTGCCGGGAAGTACAATATGGATTATGCGCTTTTCAGAGCACTTCCGATAGTGAAATCGCCAAAATTTGCAACAGACAAAGAAGCCTGGATTGCTTCTTTCGGGAAATTGGAACCGGGAAAAATCAAGCGAAGCTATTACCTGGGCTTCGGACAGGCGGATAACCCTGTCTTTAAAAATGAAGCAGCGTATCCGGATATGAAATGGGCGGACGACGGCTACAAACTGTTGGCACTTTTCCGTTACTGGAACATGATTGAGTATTACTTCCCGTACAAGCACCTGATCGAAAAGAATTGGGACAGCGTACTTAAAAAATACATTCCTAAAGTTTTAGCGGCCCAGGACGAATTGACCTATAAGCTCACGATGATGCAGCTGGTTAGTGAAATTCAGGATTCCCATGGTTTTGTCTTTTCGGCTGGTAAAGCGGTTGAGAATTTTTTCGGGGCCAACATTGCTCCGGTTGAATTAAAAGCGATTGAAGGCAAAATAGTGGTAACCCGTTTGTTAAACGGAATTGGGAAAACGACCAACCTGAAAGTAGGGGATATCATTACTAAAATTAACGGAGTTCCCGTTCAAAAAGTAATAGATGATAAAAAACAATACCTGGCAACTTCCAATAAAGCAACCGAAATCAGGGATATAAGCCGTAAATTACTGCGTACGAATGCAGCGAGCATCAGTGTGACGGTAAACAACGGTAAAAAAGATGAAATTAAAAAAATTGCCTGTCAGCCTTTAAAGGAGGTACAGTTTTTTGCAGACGATACACCATCGCATAAAATGCTGGAAGGAAACATCGGTTATATTTATCCGGGTGCCCTTCAGAGAGGAGAAATCATCGGCATCATGGAAAAATTCAAGACAACAAAAGGACTTGTTATTGATTTAAGATGCTATCCGTCCGATTTTATAGTGTTTAGCCTGGGCGGTTATTTAATGCCAAAACCAACCGATTTTGTCAAATTTGCCGCCGGATCACTTGAAAATCCGGGAAGCTTTAAAATGAGCGACAAAGCCTTGCAGGTGGGACGTGAAAATCCGGATTATTATAAAGGAAGGATCGCGATACTGGTTAACGAAACCACCCAGAGTAATGCCGAATATACAACTATGGCCTTGCAGGTGGCGCCAAATGCCAAAGTATTTGGAAGCCAGACAGCCGGTGCCGATGGCAATGTTTCTGAAATTGACCTGCCCGGAAATTTTAAAACCATGATTACCGGATTGGGTGTTTATTATCCTGACCAAAGGGAAACCCAGCGAATTGGTATCGTTCCGGATGTGGAAGTAAAACCTACCCGAAACGGACTCATGAACGATAAAGATGAGGTACTGGAAAGAGCACTCCGGTATGTAGCATCAGCAAAATAAAAAGCTTTTTAGCCATAGAAATCCCGTTTGCAAGCGGGATTTTTTATGGGATATAGCAAGCGAAACCCAGGATATACGGGCTATTGGGCCGGTATGTTTCTCATCGATAGCGGGTTGTCTGCCGGGCCGGCTTTGGCCCTGCTTTTGAAAAAACAGGTAAAAACACGTATAAAAATCAGTGGGCTACTTTTTAGTTTTATGCTTTCAAATGCTGTATACAAAATTATCTTATCGGCTATAAGGTTAAGTATTTTTTGACGATTGAACTATAACCAAAAAACGATAGTAGAAAAAATGAAAATTTCCCAAATTACCATTGCAACCTGTTCGTTGTTTCTTTTTAGTATGTGTCAGAAAGGAGAACAAAAAATGACACAATCTTTTCAGATCGAAACACAGCAGGGAGAAGGTACACAATCTCCGGAAGCATTTAACAATCCGGTTAATTTAAAAAGCCTTTTGGATGATGCCTCAGCAGCATCATTATTAGCAATGTATTCGCTTCAGAAAAGTAATGCCCTTACCAGGGGCGAAAGCGCAGCGGTAATGGAAAACAGCAAGGAAACTGTGAATGAAAAAACAGAAAGTATCATTTTAGAAAATCTGCCACCGGCAGATACATCGTGGTTGCAAAGTCTAAAGGCAAGTTCAAGACAGTAATTAAGTAACCTTTAAAAGTTAGTAAGATGGATAAGAGTACTTGTAATCACAGCGCTGTTTCCGGAACGGAAGCACCGGAAATTCAAAAAAAAGGCATTTATCATGCAATTTCTGCATTGGTATTGCGTGTATTGACGGTGTTTTTTCCAAAATGTTCCTTGTGCTGGACATCCTATATGTGTATGCTGGTAAGCTTCGGAATCGCAAAAATTTCCTATACCGGATGGTTGTTTCCGCTGCTGTTGCTGCTGCTTATTTTGAATTTGTGGGCATTGCTTAAAAAAATAAAACTAAAAGGATATGCGCCTTTTATACTAAGTCTGACCGGTTCCCTGATCATTTTGATAAGCAGAACGTTTTCGCCATTGACCCAATGGACGGTAATCGTGGGTATGCTGCTTATTTTCTGCGGTTCCCTGTGGAATAGTTTCGCGGTATCCCGGATGCAGATGCAAAGCCTGGCAAATTAGCCAAATCAATATATAAATTAAAAGTTCGGAGTAATACGTAAAAAGCCCCCCTTTATAGTATAGTTGCTTTATCCCGGTAAAACAACTTGTGTAAAACGAATCCTATATAAATAAAGAACGTTGTTTAACCAAAAAAACAAAGCCCCATGAACGGATCATTTATAGTTTCCGCATTTGCGACAATTAACGGAAAAAAGTACTATCTGGGAACAGAATCGGTTTTAAGTGATCACTATACCGATTACAATACAAAAGTATCAATCAGGCAGGTAAAAGCCGATTTCAGATTACAGGATTTTATGGACGAATCACTGAATAAAGCAAGCTTTGACTTTATTGTCCACGGCAGGGAAGAAAGCCTTCCGTTAATGGCAAAACCGGTTGTAGATTCAAAACGATTTTATCGATTATAATGCCACATAAAATGAAGGTCATAGTAAGCATAGTTTAGAGTTCCATAAATAAATTGTGTTTATAGACAGGAGAGGGTAGGTTTGGTTAAGCCTACCTTCTTTGTTAGGGATATGTTGTTTTGGGTGTAATGGTAAAATCAACTGTTGTTCAGGCTTTTGATGATGCTTTCGGAAACAAGAGGGTTCATGCGGTTCAGTTCCTCAATGATACGCTGTTTTTCCGGTTCCGTTAGTTCCGAAACCGGTTTTTGGAATTGTTCCGGCGAAGCTTCTTTATAAAACAGGGCATCGGTCCATTCGTTTTGAAGTCCGTCAATAACCAGGTGAATACGGTCGGCAGTACCGTTATTTACAACCGAATGGGTAAAGTTCGCATTAATGTACCAGCAGTCGCCTTCTTCCATAACGAGCCGTTTGTCATCCAGGATAAATATAACGTCCGGATTGGTGATAATCGGTATGTGCAGGCGAAAAGAGCCGTCTTCATAACCCAGGCAGTAATCGCGATGCGGTTTTATCTCGGTTCCTGCGGTTAAATTGAGCAGCCGGACTGCAGTTTTTTCAAAAGGGAAATTATCGAGTATCGATTTGAAATAAGCACAGGATAACAAAGCATCGGTATAGTGTATTGCTTTACTGTTCATTGCCAGGATGGAATCTGATTTTCCGTTTTCCGACATCAGCGCTACCGAAGTCCATTTTCCGTTATAATCGTTCTTGTTGTAATGATCGGTCCATTTGTAGGACATTATTTTGGCAACATCGTCCTGTAAACGCTGTTTGTCAAATGTAAAAGGGAATTTTATTGCACGTACCAGTTCCATACTTTACTCTCTTAACCATTTTTGCATATAGGGAAAAGCTTTTTTTCCTTCGGTTGCGGCTTTTGCCTCACTTAAGGTCATGCCGGCCCATTCTAAAAACGGAAGCCCGATGTAATTGCCTTTTCTGAAATTATCCATCAGCATGTCCGAACCGTTTTTATAACCGTTAGCATGGAACACAAATTCAAGCGGAAGCTGTAAATGCTGTGCTGCGGCAAACGACCATAACAGCGTGCCTATTTCTTCACCGCCCGAAGGCCAGTCGGGACTTTGCTGTTCCGTTCCGGCTACTTTCCGTTCTGCAGGAGTAGTAACGGCGAGATGACCGGCTTCATGCAATAAATCACCGGGATATAACAGGCGTTCAAAATCTACATAAATACAACCAGGACCTAAGGAAAGTCCCGGTAAAAAGGTATCGTGCAGTTCTTTTTCAACTATAGCGATGCCGATTTCATTGAGAAATGTCAGAACTTTTTCAAGTTCCAGGGTATGTTGTACAAACTGCATTCCGGTGTTATTTTGGGAGCTTAAAAATAGTAAAAAGCAGCCTGTCCGGATTAAGTGGTTTTACCTGATTTTAACAGACTATATTAATTCCAGTTCCCGCTGCAGGTTCTCTTTTGCTTTTTGCTCGTAACGGTCGCGGTAAACGGCAGTCTTGTAGATCGTATCCATTGCCAGGAAATGCTGTAAAACTTTTTTTCTTCCCGGATTATACAACATGTCGGGATAAATGGCATATTCCTTACGGATATTCCGATAATAAACGGCATAAATATCCCAGTCTGCTCCCAAAACGGATAAATCGGCATCGGTGAAAAGATTGGTATCCGTATCGGTTCCGGATTCGTGCCGTTTCGTTGCCAGTATATGCTGTTTGCAGCGCTGGATCCGGTGTGCAGGATATCCGATCCGGGTTAATTCTTTTTCGGCCAGTTGTGCACTCTTTTCTTCATTGTCCTGTTTGATGGTATTGTAAACGGCATCGTGATAAAAAACAGCAAACACTACCGTGTCCCAATCTTCAATCATTTCGCTGTGCTGCGTTAAGGAAGCCAGTAAATTTTCAAGATGGCTGAGGTTGTGGTAATACCTTCCGGAACTGTTGTAATTTTTAGCAATAGTATGCCACAGGGCATTGGCAGTGTTCGTATCGGCATCGTATTTAGCGATTAGGTTGCAGAATATTTGTTGGAGCATGAGGGTATTATTTTGGAATTAAATCGCAATACCAGAAACCATAATCCGGAGCAGGAGTTTTTTCGGGATCTGTATTGCAGCTGGTATCTGTTTTTGGGGCTTCATATTTTCGGTGTACGATTTCGCCGATTTCAAAGCGAACAGCTTCCTTAAATAACGGACCATCAAAGGTAAAGGTGTGAAATTCCCCGTTTTCCCCGCAGGGATCTACCGTGTCCGGTAAATCGTTTATAAAGGAATCGTCAATAATCCGTCCGGCGAAACTCTTGTCAAGGTATTTTTCATTGACGCAGGTTACGATAGTCTTAAAACCCAGGGCAATAAATTCCCGGATTAGTGCAGTTGTCGGGATTTTCCAAAGCGGGAAAACAGCCTGTAAATCCATGGATGCCAATTTGTTTTCCCGGTAAAGCCGCAGGTCTTCTAAAAAGATATCGCCAAAGATGGAATGGGTAATCCCTTCTGCCTTTAAACCGGTGAGCGTATTTTGCATTACGGCTTCATATACTTCCATCGTAGGCATTTCTGGAATTTCCATTTTTACCAGCGGAATACCGATGCTGGCCGCCTGCTGCTCCAGTAATGCGGTACGAACCCCGTGCATGGAGATCCGGTCATATTGCTTGCTGATGCTGGTTAGCAGGTAATTAACGTCGAAAGTATCGTTTTGAAGGGTTTTATAAAGGGCAAGAGTAGCGTCTTTTCCGCTGCTCCAGTTAAAAACGGCTTTTGGTTTCAAAATAGAAGGATTAAAGCGTAAACTTACAAAAAAAGCAGCGAAAATGTTAGGGCAATCTTTGTAACTTTGAGCTTTCCATTATTCCCGATATGAAGCGACTAACTGCGGTAATTTATTTTATTTGTGCTTTTACACAGGCACAACAACTTGAGAAAGTAGACTTTAAAACAATCAATGCCTCCCTCGCATTTGATGTAGCGGCAAAAAAAATAAGCGGCGATATCACTTATGATTTTGAGGTATTGGCAGCAATCGATACGATCGCGATAGATGCGCAGCGCATGGATTTTACACAGGTAAAGATCAATAACAAAACCGTTGCATTTAAAAATAACGGCAGGAAGCTGCAGCTTTTTGAAGGATTTAAAAAAGGGAAAAACAAGCTGACACTGCATTATGAAGCACAACCCAGACAAACCCTCTATTTTATAGGAGCCGGCAATCAGGCCCAGATTTGGACCCAGGGACAGGGGAAATACACCAGTCACTGGCTGCCAAGCTTTGATGATGTTAATGAAAAAATGATCTTTTCGCTTACGATTGCTTACGATAAAGATTTTCAGGTACTCTCAAACGGTGTGCTGAAGAATAAAGAACTGAAAAATAACCGGATGGTCTGGCAGTATGCCATGGAAAAACCAATGAGTTCCTATCTGGCGATGCTGGCTATTGGCAGGTTTGCTAAAAAAACGGCAATTACGGCAACGGGCACTCCTTTGGAATTTTACCTTCAGGATACCGATACGGCTAAATTTGAACCGACCTACCGCTATTCGAAGGAAATATTCGATTTTTTCGAACGTGAAATAGGCGTGAAATACCCGTGGCAGGTTTACCGGCAGGTTCCGGTACTGGACTTTTTATATGCCGGGATGGAAAATACTACAGCTACCATTTTTTCCCAGGATTATGTAGTAGATGAAACCGGGTTTAACGACAGAACCTATGTGAATGTCAATGCCCATGAATTGGCGCACCAGTGGTTTGGTGACCTGATCACGGCACAATCGGGCAAACACCACTGGCTGCAGGAAGGCTTTGCGACGTATTATGCCTTACTGGCAGAAAAGGAAATCTTTGGAGCCGATCATTTTAACTGGGAATTGTATGAAATGGCCGAACGTTTGCTGCGGGCTTCCAAAACAGATGTGATACCGTTGTTAAATGAAAAAGCAAGTTCGATTACCTTTTACCAGAAAGGGGCGTGGGCTTTACACTATCTGCGCACTAATGTAGGTGAGGAGCCTTTCCGGAAAGCCGTCCAGGCCTATTTGCAGAAATATGCATTTAAAAATGTAATAACCGATGACTTTTTAGCCGAAATCAATAAGGTTTCGGATTTTGACACGCAGCAGTTCCGGAAAAACTGGCTGGAAAGTGCCGAATTTCCAATAGCGGAGGCTTTATTGATTGTTAAAAAGAACAAATTTATCCGGGATTACCTTGAAATAGTAGATTTACAGGATCAGCTTTTAACGGTCAAAGCGCAAAAACTGGAAGCGGTATTACAATCGGATGCCTTTTATCCGGCTAAGGAAGAAGTGATCTATCAGCTTGAAAACACACCGTTTGAGCAAAATGTAGCTCTGTTTCGCGTAGCCTTAAAATCTTCAGATCTGAAAGCAAGACAGGCGGTGGCAAAATCACTGCGCACCATCCCGAAAACCTTTAAAAAAGAATATGAAGTGCTGTTGGACGATGCGTCCTATATCACTCAGGAGATTGCACTTAAGGCATTGTGGGCGCAATTCCCGGAAGAGCGTACGTCATTATTGGACAAAACGATGAACTGGCAGGGATTTAACGATAAAAACCTGAGAATAAGCTGGCTGACGCTGGCACTTGCCACAGCCGATTATCAAAACGATCATAAAATGCCGTTTTATGAAGAACTACTGGATTATGCTTCCCCGAAATATGAAAGTAACGTCCGTCAGAATGCGCTGGTCAATTTGTTGTACCTGAACAAAAATGACAGCAATACCTTAGCCTGTCTGGTAAACGGAACCACCCATCACAAATGGCAGTTCAGCAAATTCTGCCGGGAAACCATCCGGACACTGCTAAAAACGGAACGTTACAAAGCTTATCTGACGGAATTATTACCCAAACTGCCGGAAAATGAAAAGGCACAGTTAAAAAGACTGCTCGAAGAATAAAGCAGCCGGAAACAGCTGTTGTACGGCTTATTTTTAAAATTCGTATAATTGGGTTTGTTTATATTTTTAAGTGTTTTGTTGTTATTAAAGTATTGCTTGTTAAATAATGTTGTTTTTTATATTAAATAAATATTAAAAAATGCGATTTATTTACGCAACTAATACAGACAAACGGTATCTATAAGGTAACAACACTAAACAACAAGCTTATGAATAAAATCAAACTCTTAATGGTAGTACTGGCTTCCATGCTATTGACGATCGGATGTGAATCTGAAAGTACTTATGAAGGAGGCAGTTCCGGAGGTGGTAATATCTCCGGTAATTTTGGAAATCAGGTTTCCCGTGATTTTATCGGACAGATAGTAGATGTTAACAACAATCCTATTCAAAGTGTAAATGTCAAAATAGGAAGCACAACTGCTCAAACAGACAGCAACGGAGTGTTTATCATTAAATCGGCTGCGGTTTACGAACGTTTTGCGTATATCACTGCGCAAAAAGCCGGTTATGTAGACGGCTCGCGTACGATGGTTCCTACTAACGGGAATAATAATGTAAAAATCATGATGCTGCCTTTACAGCCGGTTCAGGTTATTGCTTCCGGTGCGGCGAGTGAAGTAACGCTTGCTTCCGGAACGAAAGTTGTTTTTGACGGTGCTTTTCAGGATGCAAACGGTGCAGCCTATTCCGGCAGTGTGAGTGTTTCAATGTATCATTTACTGCCGTCTGATGCTAATTTAAGCAGCCTAATGCCGGGAACTTTATTTGCCCAGGACGAGAGCGGCAACGCAAAAGCTTTGGAAACACTGGGAATGCTTAATGTGGAATTACGGGGCAGTGCCGGTCAGAAACTGCAAATTGCCAGCGGACATACCGCGCAAATGGTCATGAAAATAGACAACAGCCAGCTGGCTTCCGCTCCGGCGACGATTCCGCTATGGCATTTTGATAATGCGAAAGGGTATTGGATCCAGGAAGGAAGTGCAACCAAACAAGGCAATACCTATGTAGGGAATGTTTCCCATTTTTCATGGTGGAACTGCGATGCCCAATTCCCGGTAATTTCAATGTGTGTGTCTTTGGAAGATGCTAATGGTAACCCATTGTCCAGTATTCAGGTTGGCATTATCAGAAGCGGGAACTTGTATCCGGTTATGGGAACAACCAATACGAACGGACAGGTTTGCGGACTGGTGCCGGCAAACGAAAGCTTAACGATGGTTATTTACGATAACTGCGGCGGAATAATCAGTTCAACACCAATAGGGCCTTTCTCTGGCAATACAACCTTGCCGACGGTTGTTGTTAACAATCCGGGAGTAATGCCCACGCAGATACAGGGGAATCTGGTGAATTGCAGCAATGCCGCTGTGACAAACGGTTATGTTATTTTAAATTACGGAAATCAGCCGCAATATGCCATGATTACAAACGGTGTTTTTAGCTTTAATACGCTGGTTTGCGGTACTTCTACAGTGAACTTTTCTTTAGAAGGATCGGATTATGATAATTTACAGACAACGGGTAACATCACTTATACATTTACCAGCCCGGTAACGAACATTGGTAATATTGTCGCCTGTAATGCGGTGACGGAATTTATTTCCTATCAGGTTGATAATGATCCAACGGTTTATATATTGACAAACCTGGGAGCATCCTATACACCTAACGGACTGAACATACACGGCAATGGCGTTAATACCGGAATTTATATCTGGGGTAATACCAATGTGCCGGGAACCTATACCACTACCAATTTCAGCGTTGAAGGAGTGCCTGGTAACTATATCTCTTCACAGATTTCCAATACGGTTTCTTTTAACCTGAGCAATTTTGGAGCTGTAGGACAATATATAGACCTTACGTTTAACGGAACCTATCCGGATAATATGAATCCGGCGGTCACACATACGATTACGGGGATAGCCCACGTGATCAGAGATAATTAATTGTTTGTTTGTTATTTTAATCGAAAAAAGACTTTTCATGCATTTGAAAAGTCTTTTTTATTTAAGGTCAGTTGAATACGGTTTAGCGAAACAATTCGCCCACTTCGTTTTTAAGGAACGACAAGGCTACCGAACTCGGTGATTGTTTTTCCATCATATCACTTAAAATAATTTCACGCAGTTTATTCGCATTTTCAGCACCCATAGATGCTTTCCGGATAATCTGGATAGTAGTGTGTTTTGCGGTCAGGATAATATTCCAGCTTTCCTCGGAGATATAAATCTGTTGGGTCAGGTTATGTTCGTATTCCTGTTCGATATGGTGGATCAGCAAGCTTTCATAATCATTTTTATCGGAAGTGATCGGAGCAATACGCACCAGTAATTTTGCCGGATTGATTCGCTCTAAAAACAAGGTCATGCGCTCGTAGGCCTGTAAACGAATCGGAAGGGCACTTTTCTGAGCTTCCTTGTGTAATAAAAAACGACGGCGTCCTTCTTCATTTTGGGTGTGCAGGTTAAAGAAATAATAAGCTACACCACCGGTAATGATTGCAGGAACAGTATATGCTAATAATTCGACGATTTTGGTTGCGTCCATAGTATGATCGGAAATATTTTAAAATTAGAATTAAAAATCGGCTCAAAGCGTTACAAATAAACGAATAAAGAAATAAACACGCAAAATAAAAAACTATCGTAAATTAATTGTAATAAAGCGTAATGAGTAGTATTTTTGAAGTTTGATATTATCACCATGCAAAATTATATTGATCAGCTTAACGAAGCCCAGCGTGCGCCGGTTTTACAGAAAGACGGGCCTATGATTGTGATTGCCGGAGCGGGCTCAGGGAAGACCAGAGTATTAACCATTCGTATCGCTTACCTGATGCATCAGGGAGTTGATTCGTTTAACATATTGGCCTTAACCTTTACAAACAAAGCCGCAAAGGAAATGAAAGTGCGTATTGCCAGCATTGTTGGAAACAGCGAAGCCAAAAACTTATGGATGGGAACATTCCACTCGGTTTTTGCTAAAATCCTGCGTAGTGAAGCCGACAAACTGGGATATCCTTCCAATTTTACCATTTATGATTCTCAGGACAGTGTGCGTTTGATAGGACAGATTATCAAAGAGATGCAGCTGGATAAAGACGTGTACAAACCCAAACAGGTTTTGGGCAGGATTTCGTCGTATAAAAACAGCCTGATTACCGTTAAAGCCTACTTTAACAATCCGGAATTACAGGAAGCCGATGCGATGAGTAAAAAACCGCGTATGGGCGAAATCTATCAGAACTATGTTGAGCGCTGCTTTAAATCGGGCGCGATGGATTTTGATGATTTACTATTAAAAACAAACGAATTACTGACGCGTTTTCCGGATGTTTTAATGAAATACCAGGATCGTTTCCGCTATATACTGGTGGATGAGTACCAGGATACGAACCACTCCCAGTACCTGATTGTACGGGCGTTGTCCGACCGTTTTCAGAATATTTGTGTGGTAGGGGATGATGCGCAGAGTATCTATGCCTTCCGTGGGGCGAACATCAACAACATCTTAAACTTTCAGAAAGATTATGAAGGCGTAAACACCTATCGACTGGAACAGAATTACCGTTCTACCCGTAACATTGTGGAAGCCGCAAATACCATTATCGATAAAAACCAGACCAAACTGGATAAGGTGGTTTGGACGGCAAACGATTTTGGACCAAAAATTAAAATCCATCGCAGTTTAACCGATGGTGAAGAAGGACGTTTTGTAGCCGGTACTATTTTTGAGCAAAAGATGCAGCATCAGATGAACAACAATCAGTTTGCGATTCTGTACCGTACCAATGCGCAATCCCGGGCAATGGAGGATGCGCTCCGTAAAAGAGATATTCCGTATCGTATTTACGGAGGATTGTCATTTTACCAGCGTAAGGAAATCAAGGATGTATTGTCCTACCTTCGATTGGTTATCAACCCGAAAGACGAAGAAGCTTTGGTACGTGTTATCAATTATCCGGCAAGGGGAATTGGCGGCACGACCGTAGAAAAATTAATCATAGCGGCGAATCATTACAAACGTTCCATTTTTGAAGTAATGGAACATATTGATAAAATTGATTTAAAACTAAACTCCGGAACCAAAGGCAAACTGAAGGATTTTGTAACGATGGTTAAAAGTTTCCAGGTAATTAATGAAACCCAGGATGCTTTATATCTAACCGATTATGTTGCCAAAAAGACCGGATTGATCCAGGAACTGAAAAAAGACAGCACGCCTGAAGGTATTGCCCGAATTGAGAATATCGAAGTTTTGATGGGCGGTATCAAAGATTTTATTGAAGGACAGAAAGAAGTAGACGGAGCCCGTGGTGCGTTATCGGAATTTATGGAAGATGTGGCTTTGGCAACGGATCTGGATAACGATACCGGCGATGACGACCGTGTAGCGCTAATGACCATTCACCTGGCAAAAGGACTGGAATTTCCAACCGTATTTATTGTAGGGATGGAAGAAGACCTGTTCCCGAGTGCGATGAGTATGAATACCCGTAGTGAACTGGAAGAGGAACGCCGGTTGTTTTATGTAGCCTTAACCAGGGCAGAACACCAGGCTTACCTGACCTATGCGCAATCGCGTTACCGCTGGGGGAAACTGGTTGATAGCGAGCCGTCCCGATTCATTGAAGAAATAGACAGCCAGTATTTGGAATACTTAACACCGGTGGAAACCAATTACCGTTATAAACCGACAATTAATGCCGATATTTTTGGCGATGTGGATAAATCCAAACTGCGACTGGCAAAACCGATTGCCGGAACGCCACCCAAATATATAACGGATAACGAGGAACCGAAAATGGATAGAAATATCCGTAAGCTGAAACCGGTTTCGGGTAATGTACCAACATCCGGAAGTGCCAATCTGGCCAATAACGCCCTGAATGTAGGGAATGTGGTTATGCACGACCGGTTCGGAAAAGGACAGATCCTGAACCTGGAAGGCGTTGGAGCCGATAAAAAAGCGGAAATTAAATTTGAAGTAGGCGGAATCAAAAAACTATTGCTGCGTTTTGCGAAACTGGATGTAATAGGGTAAATTTATAAAAAATGGAAACAGCAACACAACATGATGCAACAGGATTACTCATCTGGCAGGTTGTTATAACAGCCGTGTTTTTTGGGTTAGGCCTTTTATTGTTCTACTATTTCAAACGAATGAAGCAGAAAAATAAAGAACACAACGATAAGCCCCAATAATGTTTAACCGTAAAAGCTATAAGCATGGCAGAATTTATTAAAATTTACCCAGAAAATCCCAATCCGGCAGCTGTTGCCAAGGTTGTGAAAATTTTAAAAGATGGCGGATTAGTCATTTATCCAACCGATACGGTTTATGGATTGGGCTGTGATATTACCAATTCGAAAGCTTTGGAGCGGATAGCCCGGATTAAAGGCATCAAACTGGATAAAGCCAATTTTTCATTTGTTTGCTGTGATTTGAGCAATATTTCCGATTATGTCAAGCAAATCGATACGGCTACCTTTAAAATATTAAAACGCGCTTTACCGGGACCGTACACCTTTATTCTTCCCGGTAATAACAACCTGCCGAAAGAGTTTAAAAAGAAAAATACTGTGGGTATCCGGGTGCCGGACAATGCTATTGCCCTGGATATTGTTCGCTTGTTGGGGAACCCGATCGTATCGACATCCATTCATGATGACGATGAGGTTATTGAATATACAACCGATCCGGAATTGATTTTTGAGAAATGGCAGAACCTGGTCGATGCGGTAATAGACGGTGGCTATGGGGATAATACCGCTTCCACGGTGATTGATCTTTCAGGCAGTGAACCGGAAGTTATCCGTGAAGGAAAAGGAAGTCTGGATGTGTTGTAGTTATTCTTGTTTTTTGGCAAAATCTTTGTTTATACGATAATATATCATACCTTAGCGTAAGAAAAATTAAGCCAAATCGCTATAAACAGCTATACAAAGTGCTATTCTTAATTTAAATATTTAATTGGTTATTAAAAAAAAAAATTAGGGATACATAAAAGCAGGTCTTTCGGACCTGCTTTTTCTATTTATAGGGATGGTGTTAAAAACAATTAGTTTTTACCAGCCATGTTTTTCATTTCTTTTTCGATCATATCATAGAACTGATCGATTTTTGGAAGGACAACAATTCTTGTTCTTCTGTTTTTAGCTCTGTTATCAGGCGTGTCATTATCTGCTAAAGGCACATAGAAACTTCTTCCGGCAGCGATTAATTGTTTTGGATTTACACCCAAATCTTCCTGTAATACTCTCACAATAGAGGTAGCTCTTTTAACAGATAAATCCCAGTTGTCAATTAATACGGCATTTTTGATAGGCACATTATCCGTGTGTCCTTCAACCATACATTCAAAATCCGGTTTGCTGTTAACTACTTTCGCTACTTTCGCTAAAACTTCTTTTGCTCTGTCGCTCACTACGTAGCTTCCGCTTTTAAATAATAATTTATCGGCAATAGAGATGAATACAACTCCTTTTTCTACATTGATCTGGATGTCCGGATCGCTGATACCCACCGAGCTTTTTAAACTGGTAACGATAGCAAGCGTTACACTGTCTTTTTTCGTTAACGCATCCTGAAGACGGGTAATTTTTAAATCTTTTTCTTTAAGACTTTCCAAAGATTTTTCCAGGTTTTGAGCACCTTTTGAAGATAAAGTGGTCAAATTCCCCATGTTATTAATTAAATCGGAGTTGTTTTTCTTTAAAAAGTCAAGTTGTCCCGCCATAGCGTCTTTTTCAGTTAAACAAGAATTTAACTTAACGGTACACGTGTTTAAAAGGTCCTGAATTTTTTTATTTTCTTCTTCTAATGATGCAATTTTTTTCTTTGAACCACAAGAGGTCAAAGTGATTGCAAGTACTGAAAGGGCAATAACGATTTTTTTCATAAAATGATGAATTTATAGGAATTACAAATTTACTAAGATTTTACTGCGGGTTAAAGTTTAAAAAGATAAACTAATGTTAAATCTTATTTATCAAAAAACCTGCCATTTTTTAAGTAATAGCGATAAACTATTGACCTGGTCCGGTAATAATTTTCAGACTGAATGGCATTTCTTTTTTGTAATGACTTGTTAATGAACAGGTAAAAGTAGTAATGTGATTTTAGAATAGCCCAGGTATGTTTGAATTTTCCCTGGAAAAAAAAGCGCACTCCGGCAATTCCATCCAGCGATAACCGGGTAAAAAGGGTAGGGAACAATTGCTTTTTGGGTAAATTTTTAGTCATCATCCACAGGGAATTCCTGAAATTCAGGAATGTTTTACGGGGATTTCCGGTATTCAGCGTTGCGCCGCCCACGTGGTATACGGTAGAAAAACCGCAGTATTTTGCCGTATAGCCTTTGTTAAAAGCACGCCAGCACAAATCGATCTCTTCCTGGTGTGCAAAGAAATCGGAATCAAAACCGTTTAATTCCCGGAAAATATTTTTCCGGATAAACATACAGGCACCGGATGCCCAGAAAATTTCGGTTATGTCGTCATATTGACCTTTATCGGCTTCAACGGTATCAAAGATGCGGCCACGGCAGTATGGAAAGCCGTATTTGTCAATATAACCGCCGGCAGCACCGGCATATTCAAAATGTGTTTTCTGTTTGTAATCCAGTATTTTCGGCTGGATAATCGCTGTTTGCGGTTCCCGCTCAAAAAGTGCAAGTATCGGTTGCAGCCAGTTCTCCGTTACTTCAATATCGGAATTTACCAGCGCATAAATCTCTTCTTCTACCTGTTTCAGGGCTTTATTATAACCTCCGGCAAAGCCAAAATTACGACTGTTGCTAATGATTTTTACCGTAGGAAAGTGCGCTTTTACATAAGCAACAGACGTATCGGTTGAGGCGTTATCGGCCACATAGATAGTTGCTTCGGGCGAATGGTGGATCACGGAGGGTAAAAAATGTTCCAGTAATTTTACGCCATTCCAGTTTAATATGACTACAGCTGTTTTTTTCAAAGTATACGCTTTATTTAGGATATAAAATCGGGCAGTTCCCGAAGGAACCGATACTCTTGTTTTTCATAATCCATCCGGCAAAAATAATGATTTAGTCCGTTGGTTACCATTAAATAATCGGCCGCTAGCACCATATTGTACCGGGCAATCTGGTCGAAAGTGCCCTGTGTAATGGCTACTTCGGGAGCTTTGCATTCTACTAACAGGAAAATCGAACCGTCTGGTTTAAAAACTACCGCATCGTAACGTTTGGTTAAACCGTTAATTTTGATGACTTTCTCTACATTAATAAAGGATTTGGAATAGTTCTTTTCCAGTAGTAAAAACTGAACGACATGCTGGCGTACCCATTCTTCCGGTGTGAGCTGGATAAATTTTTTACGAATCTCATCAAAAATAGCCACTTTATTTTCACTATTTTTGAACCGGAAGGAATAGGGCGGAAAATTCAATTTTTGCATAGCACAAATATAATTTGAAGTTTTTAATTTCCCGACAACTGTTAAAGAATCTATTTTGGACGAAGTATTAAAAATCATAAAGGATATAAAGGCAGGCGACATCAAACCCATCTATTTTTTGATGGGAGAAGAACCGTATTATATCGATAAGCTGGCAGGATATATTGAAGATAATATTTTATCGGAAGATGAAAAAGGCTTCAACCAGATGGTTTTGTATGGACGCGATGTGACGGTAGAAGAGATTGTATCGAATGCGAAACGTTACCCGATGATGGCGGACCGCCAGGTGGTGATTGTAAAAGAAGCACAGGAATTATCCCGGACCATCGACAAACTGGAAAGTTATGCCGAAAATCCGCAGCCTACAACGGTTTTGGTAATCTGTTACAAATATAAAACGCTGGATAAGCGTAAAAAAGTGACCAAAGTACTGGATAAGGCCGGAGTGGTTTTTGAAAGTAAAAAACTATATGAAAATCAGGTAGGCGACTGGTTAAAACGCGTTTTATCCGGGAAAGGCTATCAGATTGAACCCAAGGCGGCAGCAATGCTTGTGGAATTTTTAGGTACTGATCTAAGTAAGATTTCCAACGAATTGGACAAACTGGCGATCATTTTACCAAAAGGAAGCACGATCACACCAAAAGTCATTGAAGAAAATATCGGTTTCAGCAAAGACTACAACAATTTCGAATTGCGAAAAGCCATAGGGGAAAAGAATCAGCTGAAAGCCTATCAGATAGCCGATTATTTTGCACAAAATCCAAAAGACAATCCTTTGGTTGTTACGACCGGATTAGTGTTTGGCTTCTTTTCGCAGTTATTGCAATACCACGGACTGAAAGATAAAAATCCGGCTAATGTGGCGAAAGTTTTAAAGGTCAATCCGTATTTTTTAAAGGATTACGATGTGGCGATTAAGAATTACCCGATGAAAAAAGTGAGTCAGATCGTAGCGATACTGCGTGATGTGGATGTGAAAAGTAAGGGAGTGGGTGCTAATGCGTTACCGCAGCATGATTTACTGAAAGAGATGCTGGTTAAGATTTTTAATTAACACTTCATAAACGCTACCACACTGATATTATTACGATATTTGGCGTTCAAAATAAAAAAGATTATGGGAATGAATAAAAATACCATCTTAGGATGGGCAACGTTAATCATGGTTATCATGGGATTTTTACTGATTGGCTTGGGAATTTTCAGATACAGTGAAGTTTCAGGCTGGGGATTCGCAGCGGTAGGAATTGGCTTTTTGGCGAATGCATGGGTTTTTAACGCCCTTAAAGGAAGGGTATAAAACCATAATAAGAAATCCGATAAGCGTTCATGTAGCGCTATTCTATATAAAAAACAAACCCGGAACAAGTTACTTGTTTCGGGTTTATTTTTTTGGATTACCGGATAACGAAAAGCTAATAGTAATCCAATTGGCGGATTACAATTGTTTCCGGATTTTTGTCGCTTTTAGCGTCGTAAACCAGCATTTTGGTCCAGTTGTTTGAACGGTCAAAAGCTAAATACCGGTACTCTTTAAAAGAAGTGATTACTCCTTTTGAATCGGTTGTTTTATGCGACAGTAACTGATTGTCTGTATTGTAAGTCAATACCGCTGAAAATTCCCCGGTAACAATATTGTCTTTATAGACCCGATAGGAGACATGTTGTACCCGGTTATTCCGGTATGTTGTTTTTCCTTCATTGATTTTTTTACCATCGGCATCCTTATTAACAGATTCCACTATGGTAGGCGACAGCCAATTCATCGTTATGGTCTGCAGTAACTTACCATCGCGATCATAGATTTTTTCAGTTCCAATTTTATTGTTTTTATAGGAAGGAACCAGTTTCATAATGATAGTGCCTAAACTATCGGTAACGACCATTTCGGTATATTTACCTTCTTCATCAAATAAAAATAACTGGTTGCCTTCTGTATGGGCAGCTCCGTTTACCCATTGATCGTTTATTAATTTGGGGCGATATGAATGCTCCCGGGTGCTTTTTACACGACCGTGAAGTCCATGCTGCAGTTGGGCAAATGAAGGCAGTGCCATAAAACATAGCAGTATCAGTAACAATCGGTTGGTCATGCAGTTGCTGGGTATTTCAGTTTGAACTCTTTCTGAAACGAAGATATAAAAAGGAGCGTAATCCCGACTGTTTTTAGACCACTATCTCAAACAGGCTGGAAGAACCGTCTTTATAATGTTCCGGCAGATCATCTGTGGCGGGATATTCAAAAACGCCTAAATAGTTGAAACCGCACTGGATATAATAATTGTTCAGTTTGTCGTTACCACTTCCGGTATCCATGCGGATGTATTCTTTTTTGTTCTCTTTAGCAAACTGTTTTGCCCAGGCTACGATATGTTTAACAAAACCATTGCCACGAAACTGCGGATTGGTGGCGATGCGGTGAATATAAATTGCCGGATCCCGGTCTTTTTCCTGCCAGATAAACGGATCATTATAAGTAATGACAAATACACAGGCAATCTCACCGCCAATTATCATTTTCCATTGGCGGTTTTCCCGGATCTCGGTTTCGACCAATCCGCGTTCAAAACCTTTCCAGTGTTTTTCGGCGACACTTTTCTGGTAGTCGGTTCCGGCTTCATACAGCTGAAAGATAGTGTCTATATCCTGAAGGGTACTAGTTGCAATAATCATAATTATACAGATTGAGTTGGAATGCTAATGTAAGATAAATAGGATTATTGTAGTGAAATTTGTGATTTTTTTATTAAATATAATAATGTGTGTGATATTTGTAAAATAATTGTTTATGATTAGCCGACAGGTAAAAAAGAAAAACCATCTTAAAAAGATGGCTTTACAATTATTGGCGATTAACTCAAATCTGCTATTTCGGCTGTTGGTGCATTCGTTTTTACCGATTCAATTCCGTTATCACGATTGCTGGCGTTTTCATACATTTGGCTGGTACCGATTATTTCACCGTTTGCTGCTTTCAGATTAAAATAGGATTTTCCGTTTGTTGCCGTTCTCCGGTCGTAACGGGAATCTAACGGCGCATTGTTTTTTACGGAATTAATCCCGTTCTGGCATCCGGATTTTGTTGTATACCCTTCGCTGGTAAGAATAATTTGCCCGTTAGCGGCTTTTAAATTGAATTGGAATTCCCCATTGATCCTTTTTTTAATTTCAAATTTTCCCATTGTTATTTTTTTAATGTTATGAGGAACAAGATTACTTCGGAATTAGCGGTAAGCCTTACGGGTTTCCGTAAAAGTGATCGTGAATAAACAACGGGAAAAGGATAACGGACTGCTTGAAAGACTACTTAAAACGGTAGCCGATACCGATTCCCATATTCCACTTTCCGTTTTGTGTGGCGGTTTTGGCATTGTAATAAAACGGAAGCTGTAGGGCTACTTTTCCATAGCAATAGGTTAATCCGGCGCCTAAGTTTGGCGTAACAAAAGCATTTTTAGGTTCGGAATGGTCTTCTTTAAAACGCAGGGATGGAAGCATTCCTAATAATAACTTTGACTTTCCGTTTGTATAACTGATATTCGGACCGACGAAATTTAAGTAAGCTCCTTTGTCTACATAACCGGCAATTACAGTACCTTCAAACAGGGAAAAGCCAATTTTGGAGCTTGGATTGGTATTGGTTTTGGGCTCGTTGTTTTGGGCGTTTACAGACGGACACATAAAAGCGATTGCAAACAGGAAGCAATAAATAGTTTTCTTCATTTTCTTAAAATGCTGTATTATTCGATAGCGGGGGCGAATTTAGCACTTCAGGAAAAAGAAGATTTTGATCCTGTTATAGGTTAATTAAAATATGTAATAAGGGTTGAAAATTTTGTAATTAACGGAATCTGCGGTATTGAGGATAGCTGTTTACTTTTTCAGAAAGGCCATTCCCCGCGAAGCCGGCCAGACTTCCTGAAAACCGTATTGTTCATACAAACGGTAAGCATCACCGTCGGCAATCAGACTGATATAGCAGGAAGCAGGCAGTGATTCGTCAATAAAAGCTTTTAACTGCTGCATGATCAGTTTGCCCAATCCTTTTTTCTGGTGATCCGGCAATACACAGATATCCACAATCTGGCAATGGCAGGCACCGTCACCGATAATTCGTCCCATCCCGACAGCCTGGTTATCGTTTTCGGTATCCATAATGACCACACTGCACACCGAATGGCGCAATCCTGTTTCGGCGACTTCCGGTGTTTTAGGGCTTAATCCGCTGGACACGCGAAGGTGGATATAGGTTTCCGGACTAACGTCCTGATAAACGGCTTTGTATTTCATGGCACTCTGGAAAGTTTTTTGTTTAAGAATGGTTGGAGTATATGCTGTTAAAAGCAGCCGGATAAAGATAAATCAAAAAGTAATAACTGCGATTATACAGTTGTAAATGGATAATATGATTAATAATAACAAGAATATGCTGTTATTTTTTTATCTTTAAGTCACTGTTAACTGTTTTATTTTGAATTATTTACCCCTAAAAAATAAAAATTATGGAAACAACGACTACTAATGACATCAAAAAGCAACAAAAAACACTTAAAACTCTATCGTCCATATTCGCGTTATTTGCCTGGCTGGTAGCGCTTGGAACAATTATCGGTACCGGTTATCTGTTGTTTACTCCCAGAGGTATTGGCGCCTGGATATTACCGGCTTTTACATTTATTGCAGGATTCCTGATTTTCCTGTTTTTATATGCTTTTGCCAAAATCATAAACATCTTAATTGAAATCAGCAACCGATGAAAAAGTGCCTGATCTACTTCGTAAGCGCTGTTGTATTGATTTCCTGTGCGGATAAAAAAGACAGCGAAAGTGAAACAACAGATGTTGTTTTGGTGGGTGGCGGGATAATGAGTGTAACATTAGGAACCATGTTAAAAGAACTGGATCCCGGATTGTCGGTAGCGATGTATGAAAAATTAGATGCCGTCGGACAGGAAAGTTCGGCTGCATGGAATAATGCCGGTACGGGGCATTCCGCTTTGTGTGAGCTCAACTACACACCGGAATTAAGTGACGGTACGATAGACATTCATAAAGCTGTGGAGATTAACGAGTCTTTTGAAATTTCAAAAGAGTTTTGGTCTTATCTTGTACGGGCTAAAAAAATTGGTCCGCCGCATTCGTTTATCAATCCCACGCCACACATGAGTTTTGTAACCGGTGAGAAGAATGTTACCTATCTGAAAAAGAGGTTTCTGGCGCTGCAAAAAGCACCGCTTTTTACCGGAATGGAATTTTCGGATAATCCGGAGCAAATCAGCAAATGGATTCCGTTGGTTATGAATGGGAGGGATGCTTCCCAAAAAATAGCGGCAACCAAAATCGATATCGGTACCGATGTTAATTATGGTGCACTAACGCAGGAACTGACGGCAAATCTGACCAGGTCTGCCAAAACATTCCTGAAAGTGAATCATCAGGTGACTAATTTTAAAAGGAATAAAGACGGTACCTGGAAGGTTTATGTAAAAGACCTGACTACCAATCAGACCAAAACCATCAACGCCCGTTTTGTTTTTATTGGTGCCGGTGGTGCGACATTGCCGCTGCTTGAAAAAACACATATCCCGGAAGCCAAAGGCTACGGCGGTTTTCCGGTTAGCGGAGAATGGCTGGTGTGTAACAATCCTGAGATTATTGCACAGCATCAGGCTAAAGTTTACGGTATGGCCTCGGTTGGCTCACCGCCTATGTCTGTGCCGCATCTGGACACCCGTATCATCAACGGCAAAAAGGAGCTGCTTTTCGGACCTTTTGCCGGCTTTACGCCGAAGTTCCTGAAAAACGGTACCTGGACTGATCTTCCGGAATCTTTTAATTTTTATAATATCCGCCCGATGCTGGAAGCCGGACTGGATAATGTACCGCTGACAAAGTACTTGCTGGAACAGGTTGTTTTAACACCCGAACAGCGTCTGGCCGCTTTAAAAGAGTATTTCCCCAAAGCAAAAATGGAAGACTGGGATCTTCGAATTGCCGGACAGCGGGTTCAGGTTATTAAAATTGACCAGTCTACACAAGGCGGTATTCTGCAATTCGGAACGGAGGTCGTTACGGCTTCCGATGGAAGTGTGGCGGCTTTACTGGGCGCTTCTCCCGGGGCTTCAACTTCGGTATCGATTATGCTGAAAGTCATCGAAAAATGTTATGCCGAAAAACTCAAAACACCGGAATGGCAATTGAAAATCAGAGAAATGATTCCTTCTTATGGCCAAAAACTATCTGATAATATCCCGTTAGCAAATGCAATACGACAAAAGAACTGTGAAACACTGGGAATTGTCTGGAAAGAGATTGCGGAGTAGCAAAAAGCAAGAGGCAAGGAGTAAGCTTGATGGTGTAGAAAAGGAAGTAGCAAAGGGCAAGAGGCAAGGAGCAAGCTTGATGGTGTAGAGAAAGGTAAAAAGCAAAGGGCAAGGGGCAAGGAGCAAGGAGCAATTAGCAAGGAGCAATTAGCAAGGTATAAGAATTTTTAAATCAATAATCAGGCAATTACCAACTTTATGTATCACTATAAGGTTGGTAATTGCCTTTTTTATTTTTTTGCCCTTTGCCTTTTACTAATTGCCCTTTGCTAATTGCCACTTATCAATTCTTTATAAAAACGTTAAATTCAACTTAAAAAGTATTATATATGTATTCAACTACGTAGTTTTGTATTGTAAATAAAAATACTATGAAAACAGTTATTAAACCTATAAAAAACGAATATTCAAATGCAGCTGTCGATTTGATTTTAAGCATTCAGCAAAAGGAGTTTAACGTGCCCATTACTTTAGAAGATCAGCCGGATTTGCTGGCGATTGACCGTTTTTATTATACTGATGGCGGGGGCTTTTGGGGTGCTTTTATCGGTGAGGAACTGGTAGGTACTATTGCTTTGGTAAAATATGCCGATCAAGAAGGTGCCATCCGGAAAATGTTTGTTAAAAAGGAATACAGAGGTAAAGAGCTGGCGATTGCCCAGCAATTATTAGAGATCTTAATTGCCTATAGCAAAGAAAATGGTATAGAACACTTATATTTGGGAACCGTTTCAATATTGGAAGCAGCTTTACGTTTTTACGAACGTAACCATTTTGTCCGTATTGAAAAGGAAGCACTGCCGGAACAATTTCCGTTAATGAGTGCCGATAATGTATTTTGTCATTTAACGCTAAATCAGGTATAATGAATATTATTGATGAATCGGGTATTTTAGCCATATCCACAAGACTACAGCGTCTTAGTGAACAGTTGCGTAAAGATGGCGCCTTAGTATATAAGGCTTTCGGTATTGCGTTTGAACCCAAGTGGTTTCCGGTTATTTACACGCTTCATCATAAAGAAGTATTGAGTGTAGTGGAAATAGCGAACGAAATTGGCTATACCCATCCGTCAACAATAAGCCTGTTAAGAGAACTTGAAAAACAAAAGCTGATCCGCTCTAAAAAGGACAAAATAGACGAACGCAAACGTCTGATTTTGCTCACGGCAAAAGGACAGGAACTCATTGAAGAAATGAAACCCGTTTGGGAGGTTATCAGTACGGCGCTGAATGAAATAGCCGACAATCAGAACAATTTATTAAAAGCCATCAACGAAGCCGAAAGTAAAATAGCGAATCAGAGTTTTTTACAAAGGGCGATGCAGTTGAAAGAGGGGAAATAAGGGCAAAAAGCAAGAGGCAAAAAGCAAGAGGCAAGATGTAGGAGGTTAGAAGTATGATATATTAAGGGTTACTTCAAACCTCAAATATCAACCCTCTTCAATATAAGAAGTTAGAAGTACGATATATGAATGGTGT
>NZ_DFUB01000032.1:0-115374 GCF_002379575.1 Flavobacterium sp. UBA4197 | reverse complement strand
AAGACGTTATAAGTACGATATACGAATATGTTTCTTAGAAGATACTTCATACTTCAAATATCTAACCTCATAAATTAATATAAGAAGTTATAAGTACGATAGACGAATATGTTTCTTAGAAGCTACTTCTTACTTCAAATATCAAACCTCGTAAATCAAACCTCGTAAATCAAACCTCATACTTAACCATATCGTTACATTATTTCCCGGACTTATTACATTCCTTGTGTGCTATACTTCACACAAGCTTTTTTGCAGGGATATACTTTCTTTTTTTGCACTGCGGTTTATTATAAACGGCAGATAATAGAAGCATAAATAAAAAAGTAACGAATGAAAAAAATTAGAAACAGTATTTTTTACGTCAGTATCATTGGCGGATTTTCCGTGCTAATGTATTGGATTATTTTATTGGGAGCAAAACTGGAAGTGGGAAGAAACATCACCGTTCCCCAATCCGATAAGGCACAATGGGCTGAATTTGTAGACTCTTTTGTTCATAATTTACAACATCCGTTGGCGCTTTTACTGGCACAGATTATCACGATTATCTTTGTCGCCCGTCTATTCGGATGGATCTGTATAAAAATGAAGCAGCCGGCGGTAATCGGAGAAATGATTGCCGGTATTGTGTTGGGACCTTCGTTAATCGGGATGTATTTCCCGGAATTTTCCGCAACCTTATTCCCGGCTCAGTCATTAGGAAACCTGCAATTCCTGAGTCAGATAGGACTGATACTGTTTATGTATATCGTGGGGATGGAAATCGATATGAAGATATTGCGAAACAAAGCCCATGATGCAGTTGTAATCAGTCATGCCAGTATTATTATCCCTTTTGCCTTAGGAATGGGACTGGCTTATTTTATTTACGATCAGTTTGCTCCGGCGAATGTACAGTTCGCTTCTTTCGGATTGTTTACCGGAATTGCGATGAGTATTACGGCTTTCCCGGTATTGGCAAGAATTGTACAGGAACGCGGTATTCATAAAACCCGATTGGGAACTATTGTTATTACCTGTGCCGCTGCCGATGATATTACGGCCTGGTGTATATTGGCAGCCGTTATTGCGATTGTAAAAGCCGGTTCGTTTGAAAGTGCTTTGTACACTATTGTAATGGCATTGGTTTATGTGAGCATTATGTTAAAAGTAGTGCGTCCGTTCCTGAAACGAATCGGAGATTTATATTCCACTAAGGAAAGTTTAAGCAAGCCGATAGTAGCCATTTTCTTTTTAACGCTGATCATTTCGGCTTATGCTACGGAAGTAATCGGTATTCATGCCTTGTTCGGAGCGTTTATTGCCGGAGCGATCATGCCGGAAAATATCAAATTCAGAAACCTGTTTATTGAAAAAGTAGAAGATGTTGCGTTGGTACTTTTATTACCGTTATTCTTTGTATTCACAGGATTAAGAACACAAATAGGATTGTTAAACGATCCGTATTTATGGAAAGTTGCCGGAATGATCTTCCTGGTAGCCGTAATCGGAAAATTTGTGAGCAGTACGTTTGCCGCAAAATTTGTCGGGCAAAACTGGAAAGACAGTTTGTCAATCGGTGCCCTGATGAATACCAGAGGATTAACGGAGCTGGTTGTACTGAATATCGGGTATGATCTGGGCGTGTTGAGTCCGCAATTATTCTCGATGATGGTTATCATGGCGTTGGCAACTACTTTTATGACAGGACCTACTTTAGACCTTATCAACTGGATTTTTAAGTCCAAAGAGGAAGAAGTGCCGCAGGATATGAAAACGTTAAGCCAATACAAAATACTATTGTCATTCGGGAAACCGGAATCCGGGAAAACCTTATTCAAACTGGCTGACAGTCTGACGAAAAAATTACAGGACAATTCGGAGCTAACGGCTATGCATATCGCACCGACGAATGAGCTGCACCATTATGATACGGAAGAATATGAAACGGTTAGCTTTAAAGAAGTAATTGAAGAGTCGAAAACGCTGAACCGACAGGTGACAACGATGTTTAAGGCTTCAGCCGATATTGACAATGAAATCACTAATGTTGTCAATAAAGGGGATTATGACTTGCTGTTAATTGGCTTAGGACAATCCATTTATGAAGGAAGTTTACTGGGGAAATTATTAGGATTTACCACGCGAATTATCAACCCGGAGAAGTTATTGAACACGGTAACCGGAAAAGAGAATATTTTTGACAACGCTATTTTTGATGAAGGAACCAAGCATATTTTGTCGAAATCCCGTGTTCCGGTTGGCATCTTTATCGATAAAAACTTTGTAAAAGCAGAACGTATTTTTATTCCGTTGTTTACAACACAGGATAATTACCTGATTAGTTATGCCCAGAAGCTGATTCACAATTCCGGTGCGCAGGTAATCATATTGGATATTGAAGGCAAAATAAAGAATGATGCCGAAACCAAAGAAAAAATCAGAGCAATAGAGCAGGTAGCCCCTAGCCATATCATGCTGCAAAAAGAACAGGTTGTTGAAAAAGAATTCCTGAAAGAGCAGGATTTAATGCTGATCAGTTCTGAAAGCTGGAAAAGATTGCTGGAATCTAAAAAACCGTGGTTGTCTGAAATTCCATCGACTTTGATTATCGCTGATGAAAAAACGGTATAGAAGTTCGATATATGATATAAGAGGTGTGATATAAGAAGGTGTTTCTTAGAAGTTCCTTCGTACTTCAAATATCAAAAAATATAAGAGGTTAGAGATATGATATATGAATGGAGTTTCTTTCGTACTTCAACTATCAAATATCAACCCTCATAAATCCCACTTCTAATATCAACCTTAAAAAAACACTACCATCTTACTAATGCGTAAATAAAAACACCCTGTTGGTTTTAAATCAGCAGGGTGTTTTGTTATGTTGTAAAAGGCTGGTAGTTAGCTTTTCCTTATGGCTGTATAGGATCGCAGTCTTTGGTTAATACCGGTATTTCACAACCGATTGCTCGGGTAAGTTCCGGCGGACCCATCGGGTCAATGCAGATCATTACAGATTGTGTATAAGTATACGGTAGTGCAGGACTTACACCACCACCTTTAATAGCGCCTTTTTCGCTATCTGTTAACACAGAAATTACTTTCTTTTTAAGGTTAAGCTTTTTCATTATATAATTGTTTTAGGGTTGTTCTTTTAAGGATTTTAAAAGTAACCAATTAAATAATAACTGCTTACCCTTATTTAGGGTATTTTGCCCTATTTTGTTTTATTGTAATAAGGCAATATGCAGGTAGTTAATGGTTGATGTAAGAAGTATGATATACGAATGGTGTTTCTTGGAAGCTGCTTCTTACTTCAAATATCAATCCTCGTCAATCTAATATAAGAAGTGAGAAGTATGATATATGAAGGTGTTTCTTAGAAGTTCCTTCATATCTCAAATATCAACCCTCACAAATCTGAAATAAGAGGTTAGAGGTATTATATAAGAAGATGCTTCTTAGAAGTTCCTTCATACCTCAAATATCAACCCTCACAAATCAACCCTCACAAATCAACCCTCACAAATCAACCCTCAACCCTCGTAAATCAAATATCATAAATCCATTTTTTAAAACTATATTTGTGCTCAAAATAGACAATAAACACATTATAATATGTCAGACGATAAGAAAGTAATATTTTCGATGTCGCGGGTAAGTAAAACTTACTCCAGCACGAATAAGCAGGTTTTAAAAGATATTTACCTGAGTTTTTTCTACGGTGCTAAAATTGGTATCTTAGGTTTAAACGGTTCGGGTAAATCGTCTTTATTAAAAATTATTGCAGGAGTTGATAAGAACTACCAGGGTGATGTTGTTTTTGCACCAAATTATACTGTAGGGTATCTGGAGCAGGAACCGCAACTGGATGAAAACAAAACGGTTATTGAAATCGTTCGTGAAGGTGTTGCCGAGACGGTAGCGATTCTGGATGAGTTCAATAAAATCAACGATATGTTCGGTTTACCGGAAGTATATGAAGATGCCGATAAGATGCAGAAACTGATGGACCGTCAGGCGGAACTTCAGGATAAGATCGATGCAGTAGGAGCATGGGAACTGGATACCAAACTGGAAATCGCGATGGATGCTTTGCGTACGCCGGAGCCGGATACCCCGATTAAAGTATTGTCAGGAGGAGAGCGCCGCCGTGTGGCTTTATGCCGCTTGTTATTACAGCAGCCGGATGTATTGTTACTGGATGAGCCTACCAACCACCTGGATGCGGAAAGCGTACTTTGGTTAGAGCAACACTTACAACAATATGCAGGAACGGTAATTGCCGTAACCCACGACCGTTATTTCCTGGATAACGTTGCCGGATGGATTTTAGAACTGGACAGAGGTGAAGGTATTCCATGGAAAGGAAACTATTCTTCCTGGTTGGATCAGAAATCAAAACGTATGGAGCAGGAAGAAAAAGTTGCTTCAAAACGCAGAAAAACATTAGAACGTGAGCTTGACTGGGTACGTCAGGGAGCCAAAGGGCGTCAGACCAAACAGAAAGCGCGTTTACAGAACTACGATAAATTATTGAACGAAGACCAAAAAGCATTGGATGAGAAATTAGAAATCTACATCCCGAATGGTCCTCGTTTAGGAACCAATGTGATTGATGCTAAAAATGTAGCAAAATCATTTGGGGACAAACTATTATATGAAGATTTAAACTTCACCTTGCCACAAGCGGGAATTGTAGGGATTATCGGTCCGAATGGTGCCGGTAAATCGACCATCTTCCGTATGATCATGGGTGAGGAAAAACCGGATAGCGGTGAATTTGTAATTGGAGAAACAGCTAAGATCGCCTATGTGGATCAGTCACACTCGAATATTAATCCTGATAAATCCATCTGGGAGAATTTCTGCGACGGACAGGAGTTAATCATGATGGGTGGCCGCCAGGTAAACTCAAGAGCATATTTGTCCCGTTTTAACTTTGGCGGTAGCGATCAGAACAAAAAAGTATCGACACTTTCCGGAGGAGAGCGTAACCGTCTGCATTTGGCAATGACCTTAAAAGAAGAAGGAAACGTATTGTTACTGGATGAGCCAACGAATGATCTGGACATCAACACACTTCGTGCTTTGGAAGAAGGTTTGGAGAACTTTGCAGGATGTGCGGTGGTGATTTCCCACGACCGTTGGTTCCTGGACAGAATCTGTACGCATATCTTAGCGTTTGAAGGCGATTCTCAGGTATATTTCTTTGAAGGAAGCTTTACAGAATATGAAGAGAACAAGCGAAAACGTCTGGGTGGTGATTTAACGCCAAAACGTATCAAGTATAAAAAACTGATCAGAGGATAATAAAAAAAGAGGCTTATTAAGCCTCTTTTTTTATGCATACCGTTATAATGTCTACAATAGTGATATCTTTTCCGGTAATGGTTTTTTTAGCATAGCAGTTCTTGTTTTCCCGCTCAATTTCAAAACCTGTTTTTTCCAATAGGCCGTTTAAAACAGCTTCATTGTATAGCGAAAAACCTTCCTGTACAAAATCTACACCGGCAAGTGCCCGTTCCGGACGGTAGCCGATATACAGTTTTCCGCCCGGTTTTAAAATGCGGTATATTGCGTTTAGGTAATCCGGCAAAGGTTCCCAGAAATAGATCGTGTTCAACGCAACGATACTGTCAAACTGATTTTCGGTATAGAATGTATCCTTGGCATCGCCGCATTGCAGCTTTATTTGTTGTTTAGTGATTTGTTCGGCGTTATTTTTAGCCGCTTCGGCACACATTACATCCGAATAGTCCAGACCGTACAAAGTAACGTTTGTGTGTGGCTTAAAAAACTCCGGAAAGTGCTTGCCATTGCCAAAACCGATTTCCAGTATACGATCGTTATCCTGAATTTCCAGCAGGGCAAACAAATCCAGGTAAAGCTGTTTGTTGGATGTATTCATATCATTCCCGACAGTAATGCCGTTTTCACCTTCCGGTTTGCGTAACTGCCTGCCTGTTTCATTTGGTTGTAGGGGTTTCATAGGTTGTTTTTTAGAACCATAAAAATAAGAGTGACCAAACAGAAGGGACTTATAAAATTCCGGCAAATTTGTATAAGATTTCAGGATATAAAAAAGTCCGCTGTATAGCGGACTTTGTATTTTAAAATTTCATTTTCTGTATTCTTACGGCATTTAAAATGGCGAGTAATGCCACACCAACGTCAGCAAAAACAGCTTCCCACATGGTGGCTAATCCTCCGGCACCTAAAATCAGGACAACGGCTTTCACAATAAAGGCCATGCTGATATTCTGCCAGACGATCTGCCTGGTTTTTTTACCAATGGATATGGCGGTAAATATTTTTGTAGGCTGATCGTTCTGAATGACAATGTCGGCTGTTTCTATCGTAGCATCACTGCCCAGACCGCCCATGGCAATACCGGCATCGGCTAAAGCCACTACAGGAGCATCGTTAACACCATCGCCCGCAAAAGCCAGTTTCAGGTTTTGTTTTTTCAGTTCTTCTACCTTTCGGACTTTGTCTTCTGGCAGTAAATCACCGTGGGCAGCATCAATATTCAACTCCCGGGCAACAGCATCAACCACCGCCTGTTTATCGCCCGAAAGCATTACCGTTTTAATATTCAGACGGTGCAGGCTGTCAACAGCCGTTTTGGCATCCTCTTTTATTTCATCGGCAATCAGGAAATAACCCGCATATTGCTCATTTATCGCAATAACGATAATGGTATAAGGCGTATTTTCAATAGCAGTATCATAAGCAATACCAAACTTTTTAAGCAGTTTTACATTACCGGCAAGTATGGTTTTACCGTTTGCTTTACCTTTTAAACCGTGTCCGGCAATTTCTTCCACATCGGTAATGGTAACGCCTTTTTCCAGTCCGTTGGCATATTCAATAATGGCAGTTCCAACCGGATGGGTCGATTTCGTTTCGAGTGCTGCGGTGTACTGTATCAATTCCTTTTCCGAAACGGTAGCCGCAACCACCTTTTGCACTTTAAAAACGCCTTTGGTCAATGTTCCGGTTTTATCCATCACGACTGCCTGAATGGAAGCCATTACGTCCAGAAAGGTAGAACCTTTAAAGAGGATGCCGTTTTTGCTGGCAGCGCCAATTCCGCCAAAATAGCCTAATGGAATGGAAATAACCAGTGCACAGGGGCAGGAAACCACTAAGAAAACCAGGGCGCGGTACAACCACTCGTTAAAAACATAATCGGACACGAAAAGCATCGGCAACAGGCAGATCCCAATGGCTAAGAAAACTACTATAGGCGTATAGATCTTTGCAAACTTGCGGATAAATAACTCTGTAGGTGCTTTTTTAGCAGTAGCATCCTGAACCATTTCCAGGATTTTGGACAGTTTACTGTCGGTATAAGCGGTAGTCACTTCTACTAAAGCAATCGTGTTGAGGTTGATCATTCCGGCCAGTACCGTTTCTCCCTGCTGTTTGGAATCGGGTTTGCTTTCTCCGGTTAAAGCTGCGGTATTAAACGTAGCCGAAGCGGAAAGCAGTTTCCCGTCCAAAGCCAGTTTTTCTCCCGGTTTTAACTGAATAATTTCTCCGATCTTAATTTCCTCCGCTTTTTTACTGACCACATTGTCATCAACGATTACAGTAGCTGTATCCGGACGCTGATCCAATAAGGCTTTAATATTCGATTTGGCACGGGTTACGGCCAGAGTCTGAAACAATTCGCCTATAGCGTAAAATAACATTACCGCTACACCTTCCGGATACTGTTTGATATAAAAAGCACCCAAAGTGGCAATGGACATCAGAAGGAATTCCGTAAAAATGTCGCCTCTTTTTATCGCGGTGAACGCCTCTTTTAAAACCGGTAATCCCACCGGTAAATAGGCAAGGATATACCAGCCGATGCGTACCCAGCCTGAGAAGACTGCTATGGGAAAATAGTTGTCAATCCCGATGGCAATCATTAACAGCACAAAGGAAAGGATAGCCGGCAGGAACATTTTCCAGCCGCCATCGCCATCGTGACTATGGTCGTGATCATGATCATGATCGTGGTCATGATGTTTTTTTGAATTTACTTTTTCATCAACCGCACAGCATATTTGTTCGGCTTCTGAATGATATTGGTGTTCTTTTTTCATAATTTTCGGTATTATGAATGAGTACTTGGAGTTGTCCTAAAGTTAACAAAAATGTTTCCTTTATGCTTTACAACAACCGTCTAAATTTTCATATCCTTTCGGATCGGCTTTGATATCATCAGCATCATAACCCAATAAACTGATTGCGGTTTTAATGCTGTTTAAATCGGTTTTTTTAGAATTATAAATAACCGTGATCGTCATTTTGGTCTCATCTAATGTAATCATCTGTATTCCTTTGTGGCGGATTAATTTCTTTTCCAGCAAACCGCCGCAGGTTTCACATTGTTTGCAATGATCGCAAACGATAGCAGTTTTTATAACAGCTTTCTGAACCTGGGCTTTGGCTGTTAAAGAGGAAAAGGATAGGAACGCAACTACTAAAATACTTTTTAAAAATGGTCTCATTGTTTAGGTTTTTATCGTTATAAATTAAAGAAATCGTCTTACTTTTTGTTTGTACAGGCTGTATTCCGAAGCATGCTGCTGTGTCAGAAAAACTTCTTCCAGCCGGACCTGTATCTGGATCATAAAATAGGTCATCAACGTGCAGAAGAACGTAATAGCATTCGGAAGAATTAAAAACAACCCGAAAACACTGATAATCATTCCCAGAAAAATAGGATTCCTGCTGATGCTGAATAAACCGTTCGTACGAAGGGTTGTTTTATGCGTTTCGTCAATGCCAATGCGCCAGGACGTACTCATCTGATACTGGGCGATTGCAATCCAGATCAGCGAAACGTGAATAAGCACTAAGCCGGTTAGCTGCAGACTGGAATGCTCCAGAAACAGCACAGGTGATGTAAACAGGTAGGCATCGGAACCGAATGAAAACAACAGCACCGCAGCAAGCAGCAGTCCGATTAATATTTTCATGACACCGCCGATATAATCGTGAGCGGAATCGCTTTTACCGAAAGTAACCGGATTAATCCCGGTTTGCCGGTATGTTTTGTAAGTAGGCACTAAAAAGCTTACCAGTAAATACAGGACCAAATATAGGGGCAGATAAAATCTGAGAAATGTTATCATTGTCGTTCTTTTTTAGTGTGAATGGCCGCCACCGCCTTCATTTTTAATTAAATGGCTTTGTAAGTAATAGGCACCTTTTAAAACAATTTTAGCCTTTGGATCTATTTTTTGCAACGGAGTAACCTGGATGTACCCTAACTGGGAAGTACCCGTTTTAATTTCAACCCTTTGGAAATGAAATGTCTTTCCTTCGTTGTCATCATGTTGGTGGCCGTCTTCATGCGAATGTCCTTTTTCGCTGTCGTGGGCCGCTTCTTCATGACCTTCTTCCAGTACAAACATAAATTCACGACCGTCGGCTTTTACGATGGCTTCCACCGGAAGTGACTGTACGGCATTGGTTCCGATGTCGATTAAAGCATTTACATACATACCCGGAATCAGTGCATTTTTCTCATTGTTGATATCGGCATGAACCGCTACCGATTTGGTTTCATTTTCAAAAGCTTTACCAACGCTGAAAATAGTTCCTTTTATAGCGGTATTGTTCTGATTTGTCAATACCAGCTGAACGTTTTGTCCCTGTTTTACTTTGTGCAGATCTTTTTCATATACCAGCAGATCCACATGCAATTTGGAATTGTCAACGATACTTAATATCGGTTTGCCCACTTCGACATTACTGCCGATCTTAACATTGATTTCGGTGGTATAACCTGAAATGGGCGCCAATACCGGAACCGAAGTTACCGCAGTATTTCCCGATTGAATGTTCAACACACCTAACTGTTTTTGAAGGGAGTTAAAACGGGCCTTTTCAATTTGATATTCGGCTTTTGTTTTCTGGAAAACCTTTTTCGAATTGACTTCTTCTTCGCTTAGTGTTTTTTGTCGGTTAAACTCCTGACTTAAGAACTCCAGATTGCTTTTTGAAGTCAGGTAAGCCTCCTGTAATTTAGTGAATTCCGGGCTTTCTATAGTGGCCAGTACCTGTCCTTTCCGAACATATTGCCCTTCAATAACCGTAATGGTCTTTACCACACCCGGCATGTGCACGGAAACATCCGCCTGGTTTTGCGGTGGCAGTTTGGTATAACCGTTGGCATTAATAACTTCACTCAGGTTTTTTAAGGCATAAGTTCCCAATTCTACATTGGCAGCCTTAAACTGCGCCTCGTTTAGTTCTACTTCTTTGTTAGCAGTAGCCGCTTCTTTTCCGGTAGTTTTCTCCGTACCGTGTTCATGACCATCGCCTTCCGTATGGGTATGGCGTAAGGCGAAATAGAGGACAAGGCCGATGATCGCTAATCCGGCAATGTTTAAATATATTAGATTTGATTTTTTCATCGTTTTAATTGTTGATTAGGTATTGAATGTTGATAGCCGTCTGGTTGAAATTATGAATCGCATTGCTGTTGTTCAGCTGGATGTTCAGTGCGGTTTCAATGCTTTGCACATATTCCACATAGGAGATATCGCCATTCTGATAGGCTTTGGTTGCATTATTACTGATTTTCTTTGCATTGGGCAAGGCAGTGTTTTTGTAATAATCCACTAAAGACTGATAGGTATGCAGCTCCTGGATTTGCTGTTGGAACTGACTTTTAAGCTGGTTTTCCAGATAGGCAGCATTTTTTTTCTGAACATCGATATTCGTTTGGGCTGCTTTTGTTTTAGCGATGGAACTTCCGGCAAAAATAGGCAATGCCAATCCTACCGAGAATGTCTGAAAACGGGGAGAGGCATCATAATAAACCGCCTGTCCGTTTACTTCCTGGTTTCCGGTGATGGACTGAATGGCATAGCCGGCAGTGATATCGGGAAATAAGGTTGCTTTTTCCACTTTTTTGAAAGCCTCTGCGATATGTACCTGTTTGGCTGCCAGCTGTATTGCGCTGTTTTGCTTGATCATTGAACTGTCGGCAATACTTAAAGCAGATAAGGCAACAAAAGCAGTATCGGCAGGAGTGAAGTCGGTATCCCGGTTGATCAGCGCTTTTATTCTGGATTTTTCAACCCATATTTTGGCATCATTCTGTTTGATTAACTGCTGCAATTCCTGTTGTTTGGCAATGGCGACGGTTTTTTCCAGCGAATTGGTTTCACCGGTCTGAAACTTTAGTGAAGCAGCTTTGACAAACTTTTCCATCAGCTTGTTTTGGTTTTCCAGCAACTGATTCTGTTTGGTATAATACAGCATCGCATTCCAGGACTGACGGATATTAAAAGTTGTTTCCTGTTTGGTCACTTTCACTTTTAACTGTCCGGCAGCATTGTTTTCATTCAGCAGGCTCTTTTTGGCGCCATACTGAAACGGATTAAAGCTCTGTGAAATACTGAAACTTTTATCTTTTGCATTCGAGTTGATTTGTCCGAATGTACCCGATACTTCTGTTTTGGGAATTTCAAAAGCAGAACCTTTGAGCTGTGCATGCATTTTGCTTTCCAGTTCGGAAGCCTGAATATCCAGGTTATTCTTAGAACCCAGTTCGATCGCCTGTTTTAGATCCAGTGGCTGTGCTGTCTGCGCGATGCTTTTTGACGGGAGGAGGAAGAGGCAAATAGCAAAGGGCAAGAGGTAAATGGCAAAAGGCAAGGAGTAAAAAGCAAAGGGCAAGGGGCAAGGGGCAAAGCCGGAACGGGAATAAATAGTATAATTCCGGTTCGTTTTGTGCTCATTGTTTTGCGCAGATTGGTCTTTATGGATGTTCCTTTGCCAATGGTCTGTTTTTATATTGAATATCATTTTCATTGTTTAATATTTTTGAGGATTGTTTATCATGTGGTGTAGCAATCGTCCGACTTCTTCATTTTTGGATAGTAAGGCTGCTTTTATTTCTTCTTTCAGGTAATTACAGGAAAAGGCAAAATCGATCCAGACGGAAGTTTCGGAATTTTCCATATCGCAATCGGAAAGTTTTGAAACAAAGTGAGCAGGATACTGCCTTTTCCGATAGGCTTCAGCAAGATTTGCACAGACACTTCTCGAGCTTCTTCTCACCTGATCGGTCAGCGCATAACGCTCTTCGACCGGAAAAGATTTTGACATTTCAAAAATGTCCATCGCCAGTGAAAAAGCCTTTTTATATACGGTTGTTTGTTTAAAACCTGTCGCTCCCATAAGCCCTGAATTTAATGTTGTTCATTGTTTTACAATTGCCCTTTGCCAATTGCTTTTTTGCTTTTTGCCAATTACTAATTGCCTCTTGCCTTTTCGCCCCTTACACATCCCCTTGCTCTTTGCTAATTGCCTCTTGCTTTTCCCCGATTCCTTTTTCAAAATAAAGGTACAGTATCGGCAATACGATTAAAGTGAGCAGTGTAGCGGTAATCAGTCCGCCGATAACTACGGTTGCCAGCGGTTTTTGCACTTCGGCACCGGCACTGGAACTAATCGCCATCGGCAGGAATCCTAAAGAGGCTACGGAAGCAGTCATGATAACCGGACGCAGGCGGACTTTCGTTCCTTCTTTGATACGATCGTAAACATTGTGCATGCCTTCTGCTTTTAGCTGGTTGAAATAGCCTATCAGCACGATTCCGTTTAATACGGCTACGCCGAAAAGGGCAATAAAGCCTACACCTGCCGAAATACTGAACGGCATGTCCCGAAGCCATAAGGCAAAAACACCACCAATAGCCGATAACGGAATTGCGGTAAATATCAGGATCGATTGTTTAACGGATTTAAAGGTGAAATACAGCAAAACAAAAATTAGCGCCAAAGCAACCGGAACGGCTATCGCCAAACGCTTGTTGGCATCAATAAGGTTTTCAAACTGACCGCCGTAAGTCACGAAATAACCATCGGGAAGTTTTAGCTGTGCATCCAGTTTTGCCTGGATTTTTTCCACTACCGATTTCACATCGTCACCGCGAACGTTAAAGCCAACTACAATACGGCGTTTTCCGTCTTCACGGCTAATCTGCATCGGGCCGTCTTCAAAATTAATATCGGCAACCTGTTCTAACGGAATCTGATTTCCGGAAGGCAGTGTGATAAACAGTGCTTTTAAATTGGAAATATCCTGACGGCTGTCGCTGTCCAGACGTACCACCAGATCAAATCGCTTTTCGCCTTCATAAACCAGTCCGGCAGCTTCCCCGGCAAATCCCATTCGGATTACCTTATTCAGATCGCCGATTTTTAAACCGTATAAAGCCAGTTTGTCTTTATTGTAACGAACGGTAATTTGCGGTAATCCTGCCACACGTTCCAGTTTGGCATCCGATACTCCCGAAATTCCGTTGATAAGCTGCATGACTTCGTCACCTTTGCTAACCAGCATTTCGATATCGTCCCCGAATATTTTAATGGCAACATCACTCCGCACACCGGTCATTAACTCGTTAAAACGCATTTGAATAGGTTGGGAGAATTCGGTTGTAGCTCCCGGAATATCTTCCAGTGCCTTTTCCATTTGCTGCATTAATTCCTCTTTGGTCTTCGCCGATGTCCATTCGCTTTTATCTTTCAGTAAAATAATCATATCGCCGGCTTCGATCGGCATCGGATCGGTTGGAATTTCAGCACTACCGATTTTGGTTACGATCATTTTAACTTCCGGGAATTTGGCTTTTAAGATCTGTTCCGCTTTAGTGGTCGCTTCAATTTCCTGCGACAGCGAACTACCGGAAGCAATGATCAAATGGGTTGCGATGTCCCCTTCATCTAAGGTCGGGATAAATTCGCCTCCCAACGAATTGAAAACGAATAATGCTGCGGCAAATAAGCCAATGGCAACCGCTATTATGGCGCCTTTTACCCGCAATGCCTTTTCTAAAAGCGGGGCATAAAAGTTGTATAAGCCGGTAATTATCCTGTCGCTGATGTTTTTCTTGTGTCCGGTTTCTTTCTTTAAAGCTAAGGAACTCATCATCGGCACGTATGTTAGGGACAATATAAAAGCACCAAGAATAGCAAATGAAACCGTTTGTGCCATTGGTCCGAACATTTTTCCTTCGATGCCTACCAAAGCTAAAATCGGCAGGTAAACGATCAGGATAATGATTTCGCCAAAAGCGGCACTGCTTCTTATTTTTGAGGCGGCTTCAAAGACCTCTTCATTCATCTGTTTTGTGGTGAGCTTTCCTTTATTGCTCACCTGCAGCCTGTGGATAATGGCTTCTACGATAATAACGGCACCGTCAACGATCAGTCCGAAGTCGATAGCTCCGAGGCTCATCAGGTTACCGCTCACACCGAAAAGACGCATCATCGAAATGGCAAAAAGCAAGGATAATGGAATAACGGAGGCAACGACCAGTCCGGCTCTCCAGTTGCCAAGCAGCAATACCAGTATAAAGATTACGATTAAAGCTCCTTCAATCAGGTTTTTTTCAACGGTACTGATGGCCTTGTTTACCAGTTTGGTACGATCCATAAAAGGTTCGATACTCACACCTTTCGGTAACGACTTTTTAATCTGTTCCATTTTTTCCTTTACGCGGGTAACCACCTGGCCGCTGTTTTCTCCTTTCAGCATCATGACCATACCGCTCACTTCTTCGCCTTTTCCGTCTTTGGTTACGGCACCATAGCGAATACTGCTGCCAATCTGTACTTTGGCCACATCACGGATCAGGATCGGAATACCGTTTTGGTTTTTAACCACAATTTTATTGATGTCGTCTATACCGTTGACCATACCGATACCGCGGATAAAATAGGCATACGGTTTTTTGTCAATATAGGCACCGCCGGTATTTTCATTATTCACTTCCAGAGCATCAAAGATTTCGGAAATGGTGGTGTTCATGCTTTTCAGCTTGTCCGGCTGAACGGCAATTTCGTATTGTTTCAGATAGCCGCCAAGGGTGTTTACTTCGGCAACTCCTTTGGTACCAATGAGCTGCGGTTTGATAATCCAATCCTGGATGGTGCGCAGCTGGGTAGCGTCATATTTGTTTTCATATCCTTTTTCGGGAAATACCACATATTGGTATATTTCGCCCAAACCGGTACTCACCGGTGCCATTTCGGGTGTACCGACACCTTTCGGGATGGCATTTTCGGCTTCTTTAATGCGTTCGGAAATCTGGGCTCTTGCCCAGTAAATATCCACATCTTCTTCAAAAACAACGGTCACCACACTCAATCCGAAACGGCTAATGGAACGAAGCTCCACAATTTTAGGAATGGGTTTAACCGATTGCTCGATGGGATAGGTAATGAACTGTTCGACTTCCTGTGTTGCCAGAGTGGGCGAACTGGTGATGATCTGTACCTGATTGTTTGTAATATCCGGTAAGGCATCAATAGGAAGCGTATAGGCAGAATAACCGCCTACTACAATCAGTATCAACGTGAAAAGACCAATAATAAATTTATTATTGATACTAAAATGAATTATTTTATCTAACATTTTGTATATATAATGAATAAGAACAGTAACAGCAAACCGCTGTTGTACTTTGCAGCAATGCTACAGCACTTTCTTACCCGATGAAGTTCGGGTTCATTATACTATTTGAGGGGGTTGCCAGATAGTATCATAAAAATCAGAAGTAAATACCGACTGATAGTTTGGCAATTGAATTTCGATTTCGGCAGTAACTACTGAAAGGTTAAAAACAATCTCGGGCGCATAGTTCATGATCTGGGCACCGCAACAATTACAAACACAAAAAGGGGAACACAAATCGTTTTGCTGATCGTGTGTGTGTTTATCGTGATTCGAAGTTGTTTCTTTAGAGGTTGTGTTATGGGTATGGTTAACGGCTGCATCGGCACAAGGAATACTTGCCAGCAGTACAAAGTAAAAAGATAATATGAGGGTTAACCATTTCACGATGTAAAGATAAAAATATTTTTATTGCGTTGGGTACTCTTTACTTTTTTATGAGAAAATTAATAATAAAACCCCGTAATCCGGGGTTTTGATGCTTATTCTCTAAGGGTTGTTTTATCGGCTAAAGCCATTTTGGCAATGTCGTCTTTGCGTTTGAATGCCACTCCTTTGTGTTTTTGCATATAGGTGAAAAGTTCTTTTGCGGCCTGTACCATTTGGGGCGTTCCGCCAATACGGTCGTGAAAACTTACCGAAAGCTGCCGGCGTCGGAATTCCGATTCGGCATATAACTGGTCGAATTCCATTTTTACCTGGTTCAGAAACTGATCGGCGGAGAAGTTTTTACCTTCTACCAATACAATATCGTTATTGCGCAGCGTGTAAGGTACCACTGCAAAATCTTTGTTCTTTACCTGAATGATAAAAGGTTCGTCACGGCTTAAATCGTCTATATGGTATAAAAATCCCAGTTCCTGCAGGATATTCAGCGTGTTTTCTCCTCGTCTCAGCCAGTTGGCATTATAACCTACCGGGGTAAATCCGGTTACTTTTTTTACGGCATTAACACCGTCCAGGATGAACTTTTTTTCTTCTTCATACGGCATATTGTATTGGGATGACCAGCTCATGCCGTGTGCGGCGGCTTCGTGTCCGTGTTGCACAATTTCTTTTGCTAATTGCGGATTTTTTAAAACGGCGGTTCCAACCATGTGGGAAGTAACTTTAATACCCAGTTTGTCCCAGTTGTCGAGCATGCGCGGAATCCCTTCCTTATAACCGTAATCATACCAGGTATTGGCAGGCAAATCCCGGAATCCTTTGTCCAGGTTTTGCGGGAACGGACTTTCGGCATTTTCCGGTTGTCCGCCGGCTTCAAACTGCATGGAGACCGAAACGACCAATCGGGAACCGTCTGCCCATCTGGAGTCGTTGTACTGTGCTGTTGTTTCGGACTGTCCGTTGAGAGCCGAAAAAGCATCCATAGGCTGTACCATGCCGGCAAGTCCTATAAGGCTTCCCTTTTTTATAAAATTTCTTCGGGTTTCCATAATAATTATTTTTTAATAAGCATATCCATTGCAAAAGTGTTGCGGTCTGTAAATTGCAGTAACAGCGCAAAAAACAATACGTGTATCAGCTGGGAAGGAATTGCTTCCCAGTTTTCGATTAAAGCAGTGCCGATAAGCAGCAGGATCATCACGATGGCACCCAGTGTTGCTGCAGTTTTTGTAAATAATCCCAATAATAGCAGCAGTCCGATGCCAAATTCGGCTATGGGCAAAACATAACTGAACGGCAGCACTATTATTTGGGGTAACAGGGTGTTTTCAAAATTTCCCGTCATCCAGGAACTGAAAGCGTTAAGTTTTGGTAACCGTACCAGGCCATGTCCGAACATACTTGCCCCAATGGCAAGGCGCAGCAATAAAAAGGCAGTTGTATTCATTATTATCCGTTTTAGTAGGACAAAGTTCGAACGGTAACAATGGAAAAAACGGTATAATTATGGGAATTAATTGTACTTTTTGGGGTAAAGTAACGGAGTAGGTTAAAACAGCAGCGATATCCGGGAAAACAGGCAGGGCATATTATTCCTTTGGATTAGGTAGCAAAGCCTTATAAACAGGACTTATCTTTTTATACTTTTGATAAACTGCTCATTCTGAATCTGAATGGAAAGGACCTCATATAATTTTGTGGCTAATGCAAGAGTGACGTCTTTATCACGGACTGCATAGGACATGGAATAATAATCGTAATTGTCTTTTTTGATTATGATTGTATAGGAAGTTTGTCCCTCTTTCGTTTCTTCATAACATTTTACATCAACGTGATACTGTTTGCAAAGAGTGATAAACGCATCATAAAAAATGGCTGTTTCAGCATTCTTAATTTCGGATGCTATGGTATTGATAATAGCAGTGTTAGCACCTTCGTTGTTTTGAAATTTCAAAATGGTTTTTTGAAACTCCTGCCGGTTTATTTTTGGAGTAAACGTATCGTTCATAGTATGGAAGCTTATTTGACAAATATATTAATTGTTGCTTAAGTCTTTGGTATCTTAAAAATCGATTGGGTATTTCAGTATATTATTGCCAATATAATCACTAAAAGGGCTAAGAAATATTCTTATAAATTATTGCGTCCGATCAATCGTATTAGTACTAAATTCTTTACATTTGAGTGTTAAATTTTTATATTCCGAACTTATGGAACAGTTAATTCTGGAGCAGCTTTGGAAGCGGGCGCTTTCACCGGAACCAACGGATGATAATCTGTGGAACCAGGAGATAGAAACATTGTATCGCCTGGGAATAAGTATGGAAGAAGCCATACGGTATCTGTATTTTGAAAAACCAGACCTGAACACCTTTCAGGAATGGGTAAAAACGCGTACCAATATCGATCCGGATGCTGAAGATGTTACAACAGCGGATGTGCTGACAGCCGAAGATTTACAGTTCTGGGAAGAAAACGGCTATGTGATTGTGAAAAATGCTATTTCCGATCCGGATTGTGAGGCAACTCAACAGGCAATATGGGAGTTTTTAGGCATGCATCCGGAACAGGAGGCAAGCTGGTATAAAAGCCATGACGAACAGCGGGGACTGATGCTTACTTTTTCGGATCATCCGACACTGAATAAAAACCGGCTGTCACCCCGGATCAAAAAAGCTTACGAACAGTTATACAAAACCGACCGGATTTACAAGACCATCGATAAGGTTAGCTTTAATCCGCCGGAAACGGCTCATTATACTTTTTTAGGCAGTCCGCTGCATTGGGATGTAAGTTTGAAATTACCGATCCCGTTTGGCCTGCAGGGATTATTGTATTTAACAGACTGTGGTCCGGAGGACGGTGCTTTTCATTGTGTGCCGGGTTTTCACAACCGGATTGAAAACTGGATTCATGCCCAGCAGCCCGGTAGTAACCTGAGAGAAACAGCACTAAAAACATTACAGCCGGTTCCAATAACCGGGAAAACCGGCGATTTTATCATCTGGCATCAGGCATTGCCGCATTGTGCCAGTCCGAATCACGGAAAAGCACCCAGAATGGTTCAGTATTTGACCTATTTTCCGGAAGATTACCAAACTGCGGCCGAATGGCTGTAGTGCCGTTGGGAGGCTTTAATCGCTTCACGAATAAAAATCACAGGTATTTGCGATTAGTTTTATAATAATTTTAACCTCGAGGAGTTCTTAAAAACATAAATTGCAGTTGAATTCCAATAAAAAAAGAAAAATATGAGCAACATAAAAATACTATGGGTAGATGACGAGATCGATTTGTTAAAGCCACATATATTATTCTTAGAGAAAAAAGGGTATAGCGTTTCAACCTGTAACAACGGGCAGGATGCTATTGATATATTTGATGATGAAAACTTCGACATCGTTTTTCTAGACGAGAATATGCCGGGGTTAAGCGGACTGGAAACCCTTGCGGAAATTAAAGAAAAGAAATCCTCAGTTCCGGTAATTATGATTACCAAGAGTGAGGAAGAATATATTATGGAAGAGGCGATAGGTTCCAAAATTGCCGATTACCTGATCAAGCCGGTTAACCCGAATCAGATCCTGCTGAGTTTAAAGAAAAATCTGGATCACTCCCGACTGATATCGGAAAAAACGACCTTAGACTACCAGAAAGAATTCCGGAAAATTGCGATGGATATGGCCATGGTAAATTCGTATGAAGACTGGATAGAAATGTACAAGCGTCTTATTTTCTGGGAGATGGAACTTGAAAATATTGAAGACCAGAGTATGGTTGAAATTTTGGAAAGCCAGAAGCTGGAAGCCAATTCGCAGTTCGGAAAGTTTATCGAAAAGAACTACGAGGACTGGTTTGACCCGAAAGAAGAGGCACCTATCATGTCTCACCAGTTATTCAAAGAACTGGTGGTACCGGAACTGCGAAAAAAAGAAATGCCGATACTGTTCGTTGTGATCGACAACCTGCGGTATGACCAGTGGAAGGCTTTTGAAAGTGTGGTGAATAATCATTACAAGCTGGAAAAAGAAGTAAGCTACTATTCGATTCTGCCAACGGCAACGCAATATGCCCGTAATGCTATCTTTTCTGGCTTACTGCCCTTGGAAATGGAGAAAATGTATCCGCAGTATTGGAAAAATGATGTGGACGAAGGCGGAAAAAACCTTTTTGAAGGCGAATTCCTTACCGAGCAGTTAAAACGACTGCGTATCGATATTAAACAGGAATATTATAAGATTACCAATTTTAAAGACGGTAAAAAACTGGTTGATAATTTTAAAGGATTAAAAGGAAATGACCTGACCACGATTGTCTATAATTTTGTAGACATGTTATCGCATGCCAAAACAGAAATGGATGTGGTAAAAGAGCTGGCTTCCAATGATAAGGCATATCGTTCCTTAACGCTGAGCTGGTTCCGGAATTCCCCTTTACTGGAAATTATTCAATTGGCACAACAGCAGGGCTTTAAATTGATTTTAACGACCGACCACGGAACGATTAACTGTAAAAATCCTTCCAAAGTGATCGGGGATAAAAATACCAGCCTGAACCTGCGTTACAAAACGGGAAGAAGCCTTACTTATGAAGATAAAGATGTTTATGCGGTAAAAGATCCTAAAAAGATCGGATTGCCGGCAATCAACATGAGCAGTTCGTATATATTTGCTAAAAACGACCTCTTCCTGGCGTATGTGAACAATTACAACCACTACGTAAGTTACTACAGAAATACGTATCAGCACGGCGGTATTTCGCTTGAAGAAATGATCATTCCGTTTCTGATATTTAATCCGAAATAAAGACTAACTGTTTAAGGGATAGCCGCTATCCCTTAAACAGTTATTGTGTAAGAAATTATGTAATGTGATTTCAATAAAATAAGTATATTTGTTTTTTATCGATACCTCTATGCAAATAACCTTCTCATTGGATGAAATCCAAGATGTTGCCAAACAAATATTATCCCAGAACCTGAAAAAAGTAATTACTTTCCATGCCGAAATGGGCGTAGGGAAAACAACCTTAATTAAGGTATTGGTTAAGGAACTGGGCGTTCAGGATATGGCGAGCAGTCCTACTTTTTCATTGGTCAACGAATATGAAGGCAAAAGCGGTGAGAAGATCTATCATTTTGACCTTTACCGGTTAAACAGCGAAGAAGAAGCTTACGATATGGGTATTGATGAATATTTCTATTCCGGTGACTGGTGTTTTATTGAATGGCCGGAAAAAACACCAAATCTGATACCGATTGACCATGCTGCCATTCATATTAAATTACTGCCAAACGGAAAACGTTTTTTAGAGCTGAAAAATTAAGCGGAATTTTTACTTTGTAAGTATTTCATTAAAAATAATTTATCACAAAAAAAGTTGTACTTTAGTGCAAATTATTGCGTAAATCATGTCATTAAGTCCATTTACAAGACAACAATTACTTCCCCAAGAAGAAAAGCTGGAAATAGCGAAACAAAAAGGTGAACTTTTCATCGGAATTCCTAAGGAAGTTTCCTATCAGGAGAGAAGAATTTGTTTGACACCCGATGCGGTTAATTCGCTGACTTATCACGGACATCGCGTACTGATGGAAGCCGGAGCCGGAGAAAGCTCCAGTTTTTCAGATAAGGAATACAGTGAAGCAGGAGCGGAGATCACCAAAGACCGCAAGAAAGTTTTCAGCTGTCCGATGATTTTAAAAGTGGAACCGCCTACAATAGACGAGATCCACCTGATGAACCCGCAGACAATCGTTATCTCAGCCATTCAGCTAAAAACGCAGAAAAAGACCTATTTTGAAGCGCTGGCAGAAAAACGGATTACCGCTTTGGCTTTTGAATTTATCAAAGATGAAGATGGTTCCTATCCGGCCGTAAAATCGCTGAGTGAGATCGCAGGAACCGCTTCCGTACTGATTGCTGCCGAATTAATGATCAACCAGTCTTTTGGAAAAGGATTGTTATTGGGCAATATCACCGGTGTGCGTCCAACGGAAGTTGTGATCTTAGGAGCCGGAACGGTAGCCGAATATGCAGCCCGTACAGCAATTGGCCTGGGTGCAAGTGTCAAGGTTTTCGACAATTCGATAACGAAGCTGAGACGCCTTCAGAATACTTTAAATCAAAGAATATTTACATCGACCATACAGGAAAAATCATTGCTGAAATCGTTAATGCGCTGTGATGTGGCTATTGGCTGCATGAAAGGAAAAAACCGCGCACCGATTATTGTTTCGGAAACGATGGTGGAGAACATGAAAAAAGGAGCCATCATCATTGATGTAAGTATTGATACCGGCGGCTGCTTTGAAACTTCTGAAGTAACCACCCACGAAAAACCAACGTTTATAAAACACAATGTTGTTCATTATTGTGTTCCCAATATTCCTTCCCGTTATTCCAAGACCGCTTCCATGTCGATTAGCAACATCATCAGTCCGTTTCTTTTGCAGATTGCCGAAGACGGCGGTATAGAAAGCGCTATCCGATGCAACAGGGGGCTTAAAAACGGGATTTATTTTTACCACGGCATCTTAACAAACAAGTCGGTTGCCGATTGGTTTTCAATTCCGTACCGGGATATCAACCTTATCGTTTTTTAAAGTAAGTTGTTCTGGGTTAGCCCGAAACAAATGATTACTTTTGCACAAATTAAAAAAATATGAAATTTAAATTCCGTTTAGCCTATTACTTATTTGGATTGTTAATAGGTTCAATGTTCCTTACTTTTTTCTTAAAAGAGAAGAAAGCCGAGTTTTGTTATTTGCCAAATTGCCGAGTTTTAAAAGATTTGAGAAGCAAACCGATCAGTTATTCGGCTGAAACGACTGCTAAATTCAATGAAAAATGGGTGTCGATGGACGATATTAAGAAAACATTGGAGTATGGTGACGTTGATTTTTCAAAAAGTAACAAACCGCTTGACAAAGGTAAATTATACATAGTGGAAGGCAAAAACGCTAATAATGAAAATATTACGGTTTCCATCGTGAACTACTCGGATAAGGTGATTGTAAAAGATGTAAAAAAAGAATAATTTTTTTTCCCGAAAAGCTTGCAGAGTTAAATATCTTGCCTATATTTGCACTCGTAATCAGGAACACAATTACTGATGACAACAACAAAAATAGGGCGATTAGCTCAGCTGGTTCAGAGCACCTCGTTTACACCGAGGGGGTCGGGGGTTCGAACCCCTCATCGCCCACAAGAAAACTCAAGCCTCACTAGGATTTCCTAGTGAGGCTTTTTCTTTGGTACAACATTATTTAGTAGCTGTATGCTATTTTATGAAACTGCTTAATCATAACGCTGTAAAATTTATAGAAAAATTAAATATTCAAATGAAATCAAAAATATTAATGTTTATTGTATCTCTTTTAATTGCTGTTCTGGTATTCAATTTTTACGGATATAAAATACTTGGGATTGAAAAGTTCGTTGAAAAAAGAGAAAGTTGTGCTGAATATTCAAACGGTGGTGGTGAAATGACAACAACATATGGGATACTCGAATTTTCTAAAGACGATGTCCTATATTATACAGAGGATTCGAACCATAGGAATAATGGTTATAAAAAATCTTTTAAATACTCAAAGAAAGATAATTACATATATATCAAAAGAAACACAGAGGATTATATGCTTGTTGATTTTGATACAATGAGAATTGTTGGGGATACATTACGCGGTTGCTGCGGAACGGCATTTATCAAACAATAATGAAGAAAAATATTTATATATTATTTCTGTTTTTCTCTTTTTTATTTTCTTGTTCTACTCAAAAACTAAACAATGATGCGGTAACCAAAAAAGTAAAAGGTACTGTTTCTGATGACATAGGCATTTTACCATTTGTACAAATACTCGTAATAAATAAAAATACCACAGTTAGAAAAACATTAACTGATTGGGACGGAAATTTTGAAATGGAAGTAAAAAAAGGCGAAATTTTAGAAACTAGCTGTGTAGGTTTCTATTCTGAGCAAATTATAATTACTGATAGTAATGAATATAAAATCAAGTTAAAATGGAATGACGGAACTAGCGATAAAAAAAGGCAACGCGATTTAAAAAGATTGGCAAGAAAAAATGGAGGTTTTTATATAGTTCCAGATTGATGAATAAAAACAGTACACAACATCCTGTTGGCGTGAGCGTTTGAACCCTTCATCGCCCACAGAAATTAAAACATAGCCACTGTATTACAGTGGCTATGTTTTTTTATGTAATTTATCGCTTAATTTTTACTTTCTCAAAAAAAGAAAATTCAATTTACCAAAATAGATCACTCGTATTGTCCCTTTTTGTGTATTATTGTAAAAACCTGTGCTTGATTATGGTGAGCATATACACCCATAATAAAGTAACGGATATATATAAGTCGGGAAACCATCGCCACTTTTGCGCGACGTTCTCCCAACTGTCGGCTTTGTGTGCTATTTTTGAAGAACAGAAACTAAAAGGCAATTTTTAATGCTAAACTAAAATTTTGTTTATGAAAAATATTTTAATTTTATTTATAGTATTTACTTTCTTTTGTTGCAAACCAAAAAACGAAGATTTTAAATTTTATGAATGTGAATTCCTTTTTTCAGAGGTGGCTGGCAATCCATTTGACAGTATTGATAAATATAATAAGTGGGTTGATAACAAACAAGACGCAATAAATTTGAAAGTCCATTTTAACGATTTAGAATTAAATAAAAGAAATTTGAATAGTCTCTACAAAACAAAAGCTCAATACTTTTTTATCATTGGTGGCGGTGGAATTTGGGTTCAGGCAAAAAATTGTAGAGCCGAAATTAAAAACGATACACTTTTTATAATTTACAAACCTAAATGGAACCGTGAACCAGTAGGCGAAGCCGCATCAACAATGATATGTATGGAATTGGATAAAACAAAATATCCAAATTACAGAGAACTTACAATAGATTACATACAGGAATAAAATGAAACCCTCTCCCGACTTGGCATACAATAAATAGAATAATGCATTGAAAATAATGAGGGTTCGAAGTCAGGAAACTTTACACAGCAAGGAGATTAAATGAGAAATTAACAGCTAAATCAAAAACATAACCTAATGCCAAAAAAATATATAATTACTTTATCGTTTTTAATTATTTCTACTTTTTCATTTGGTCAATTACCAGATAGTAATTCTAAAAAAATAATTGGTTTTGTTTTTGAAAATTCGATTTATGTATATACGCTCATTCCGGTAGTTGAGGCTGATATTATAATAGAAGGAACGGAAAGAAAAACGAAAACGGATACAGACGGAAAATTTGAAATTGAAGCTAAAGAAGGTGAAAAATTGATCGTTACAGGATTGGGAATTAAAACTAAAGAACTTCTAATTGAAACTAAAAATTGTTATAAAATCACTTTAGATACAGATCTGGAAGATTATCCGATTAGTATTACCAGAAGGATCGCTAGAATAAATGCAAAGAAAGCACGCAAGATTGAACAAACTGTAAAACGAAAAACACAAGAGGGTTTTTATGATTGTTTAGATTAAAATACGACACACAACTAATACGAAAGCTTAAATATGAATATCGCTTCTAAATTTTTTATGTTTATAATTATAGTTCTATTTGCTGGATGTTCATCCAATTCACAATCGATCAATAGCATTTCTTATAATTTTGCTGGTGGAGAAACAGGACACTATATAAAAATAGAAATAACTAAGGATTCTATAAATGGAATGTTTGAAAGTCTGAACCAGAGAATTATAATAAAAGAAAAAACACCAAAAAACACATGGGATTCTTTAACTCATTCAATCACATTAGAAAATTTCAAGGAAATAAAAAGCGGAAAAAGTCTTCTTGAAATAGACGGTACAAATGTTTCTATTAAAGTTGAAACAGATGGAGACAGTTATTCCTTTTTAAACGGAAATATAGACAAGGTTCAAAACAAAAAAGTTTTTCATTTCATGGAATTTTTAGAGAATGAATTGAGCAATATTTACCAAAGAGCAAATCATTAATAAAACAGCAAAGCGAACTCAGTCCGCTTGGATCCGTAACTGATGATTACGGCGAAACCTTACGAAAGACTTCCTTGCATATTTTCGAAAAACATCAAAACAGGTAGCAAGTGTTCGATTGTAAGCCCAGAAAATCCACAATCCTTAATTTCTTAGGGAGTATTTCTCTCTAAAAACCTTTTCCCGGGTATAGTTCTATATCAATAGAATTCACCGCATGACACATATTTCAGGCATTGAGCTTGTTAGTAAAGCTAAATGAGCCTGTGAACAATATGAGTATGTGGCCTTATCTTTTATATTTGTATAAATTCTTTATAATTCACTTGAACAAGATACGGCTATGCAAAGAGATGATAAATTGAAGACGATCAGTTACTCGGGAATTTTCTTGTCCTGTTTTGCAGAGGAGAGTGAGAAATGCATCCACGCTACTCCTGAGCATGTATTAGTATACTTATATTCCGGAGAACAGCTTGTCGAAAATGGAAATAAGAAATACCGGATACAGGCAGGTGAGTGTGTCCTGATCCGTCGCGACCATCGTCTTGTAATGTATAAAAACAGCAGCGGTGATGAGTTGTATAAGGGTATATCCCTTACATTCAGTAGAAATGTCCTGCGGGAGTTTTACAGTAAAATGAATAAGTCCGAAATACCGGCCGGTGTAGCAGTAACGGATGAAGTTGTTTTTAATGTAAATCCGCGTCCGGATATAACAAGCCTGTTTCAGTCATTGACACCTTACTTCGATGAAGATGTAAAACCAACGGAAGGCGTGGTGCATTTGAAATTATTGGAAGGCATTTATGCCCTATTAAATAATAATGAAGTCTTTTATCCGATACTGTTTGACTTTACTGAACCGTGGAAAATTGATATTCTGGAATTTCTGAATGAAAACTTTGCTGATGATCTCACTATGGAACAAATTGCAGCCTATACAGGACGCAGCTTAGCAACATTTAAAAGAGATTTTAAAAAAGTAAGTAACCTAAGCCCTCAAAAATGGCTTATAAAAAGGCGTTTGGAAGCTGCCTATGGCAAACTTAAAGAAGGCAAAAAGGTACAGGATGTGTATGTGGAAGTTGGTTTTAAAAATCCTTCTCATTTTTCAACAGCATTTAAAAAACAATATGGTTTTCCTCCAACAGAAGCCTGAAATGTAACAGGATTGAGCTTTTAAGAAAAGTTATTTGAGCCCCGCAGTAAAGCCACTGCGGGGCTTCTTTTTTAATTTTGCTGATATCAAAAAAGCAATAATGGAACAAACAGCAGGTACCGGTATCTTTGAAAGACTAAAAGCCGGGGAAACCATACCGTCAAACGATCCTCAGATACACAGCCTCCGTGAGGCTTCATTCGAAACGAAGAAAATACTCCTTCAGATGAACGCTTCGTCAGATCCGTCTGAGATAAGGAGCTTGTTAAGCCTTATCACCGCAAATGAAATTGATGTTACTTCCGATGTGTTTACCCCGCTATATATTAACTACGGCAAAAACACCAGAATAGGCAAAAATGTATTTATCAATTTTGATTGCGTCTTTTTGGATTTGGGAGGAATTACTATTGAAGACAATGTACAGATAGCCCCAAGGGTCAGCCTGCTTTCAGAAGGACATCCTTTATCGGCGCAAGACAGGCACTCCCTTGTGCCGGGACATATATTAATTAAGAAAAATGCCTGGATAGGCTCGGCAGCTACGATATTACCTGGGGTTACTATAGGCGAAAATTCCATTGTTGCAGCCGGTGCGGTTGTGACTAAAGATGTTCCGGATAATGTAATTGTGGGCGGAGTACCGGCAAAAATTATAAAGACAATTTAAACAATAGCAATAAAATGAAAAAAACAGTATTACTACTGGGAGCAGCCTTGTTGATGTTGGGCTCTTGCCAGAAACCTAAACCAGATCAGCAGAAACAAACCGGTAACACAGCAGCAATGGATATAAATGAACACTATACGTTTAAATTGAGCGATAAGGTAACCCGTCAAAAAGTAACATTTAAAAACCGTTACGGGATTGAGCTTACAGGTGATTTATACCTTCCAAAAAACAATATAGAACCGTTAGCCGCACTTGCCATCAGCGGGCCTTTTGGTGCTGTAAAAGAGCAATCATCAGGACTGTATGCGAATCAAATGGCGGAACGTGGCTTCGCAGCACTGGCCTTTGATCCGTCCTATACAGGCGAGAGTGGTGGCGAGCCGCGTAATATTGCATCGTCCGATATTAATACGGAAGATTTTAGTGCCGCAGTAGATTTTCTGGGCATTCAAAAAAACATTGACCGCAACAAAATAGGGATCATTGGTATTTGCGGTTTTGGAGGATTTGCATTAAACGCTACTGCGGTTGACAAACGTGTGAAAGCTGTAGCCACAACAAGCATGTATGATATACCGCGAGCAGCATCTAAAGGTTATTTCGACAAAGTAACTTTAGCAGAGCGTACAAAAACATTGGAGCAGATGAGCGCGCAACGCTGGAGAGACGCAGAGAAAGGAAAACCGGCCTATGGGCAGTGCCCAAATCCGGAGAAACTGAAAGGTGATGAACCCGAATTTGTAAAAAGTTATTTTGATTACTATAAAACCAAACGGGGCTTTCACCCGCGTTCAATCAATTCAAACGGTGCCTGGACAATCACCAGTCCGTTTTCTTTAATGAATTTGCCAATACTGACATACATTACAGAAATTTCCCCGCGGCCAGTATTAATCATAGCAGGTGAAAATGCACACTCCCGTTATTTTAGTGAGGACATCTTTACATCCGCTTCCGAACCCAAAGAATTAATGATTATTCCTAATGCTGTACACGTGGATTTGTATGATAAAATTGATGTAATCCCTTTTGAGAAACTGGAATTATTCTTCAAAAATAATTTGAAATAACAGCACTTCAAATAAAATCAGGTACAGTATTTATCTTAAAGAATGTCCATAAAGGTTAAAACATTAATCAGGTGTTCGGCTGTAATTCCCGACACGCACAAAAAAACTCCTTAAGTATTTAAGGAGTTTTTTGTTTGGGGATATTTTTACCGGCTTATAAATCCATACTTCCGGATTTTGTATGTTTCAGAACGTTGTCATAAATTTTATTCAGCAGGTTTTGTCTCATTTTTGAATTTCTTTGGTTCAGCAGTATTATGATCCCCCAGTTTTTAGCCCTGTTGTAGCAGATAATGGAAGACTGCCCCATAGAATCACCCGATTTTAAATAAATGGTGTTTGCATCATCTGTTAGAATGTTGGTGCCCAATCCCATTTCCCGGTTTTCATCTTTATAGAAAATCTTTTCGGTAATCAGAGCCGCTTTACCGATTGTATTTTCGGTATTTAAAGCCGCTTTTAAAAACGTAACCATATCTGAAGCACTGGACTTTATTAATCCGGCTGCTGCTGTAATATTCCATTTCATGAATTCCTGAGTTCCGCCATTCGGATTATGGCCAACTGTGCGGTTTTTGACATTAAAATCTTTAGTTAAGGTATTGGTCATTTGTAGCGGCTCGATTATTCGGGCTCTGATAATTTCATCATAACTTTTGCCATACACTTTTTCTACGATTTGTCCGAGTAATGTATATCCAATTGTAGAATAACGGTAACGGCCGTAGTCTTTAAGTTCGCTGCAATTATTGATTATAGTAGCCAGTGTTTTTTGGGTTACGCTATTTACGGGCTGTTGCGGATCTAATTCAATTAACTTTCCAAAGTCGATATCGGGTAAACCTGATTGATGAGACGCCAAGTCTGAAATCTTTATCCTGTTTTTAAGATTTTTATGCAATACATATTCTTTTGGAAGGTAGCTGTCGATATAATCATCTGTTTTTATTTTATGATCAATAACCGCCTGTGCGATTAAATTTGAGGTTAAAATTTTAGTAATCGAGGCAATTTCAAATATAGAATTCTTATTAATTTCAATCGGGCTTTCGGCATTCAGATTGCCATAGGCAGTATAGTATTCCGTATTGTTCTTGATAAAACCAACACTGATACCTACGTCAGGATTTTTTTGATAATTATCCTTTATTATCGAATCAATTTTTTTGGAGATGTCCTGTCCGAAAGAAAAAGTGCCTGTTAATAATAGCACTGCTAAAAAGTGTAATGAAGTTTTCATAGTATCGTGTTTTTAGGTTAAAAAATATTTCGATACAAATGTGTGGAAGAAATCAGCGCTATGCGACCGAATAAAAGTAGTCGGACGCATTTGTTATAAAAAAGGAGTACGAATATTTTAAAAAAACAAGTACGAGTAATTACAAAGTGTTGTATTGTAGTGTTTTATGATGAGGTTTAGGCGTGTAACCGGTGTGCTTTTTAAAAGCCATATTAAAGGTAGATTTGGAATTAAACGCAAAACGGTATTGTATAATGAGCTATATTTTGTTGTTTTTACGGTGTTATTTTTATGATTTCCGGAATCCGTCAGATATATGAATATACATATCTTTACTGAAAAAATTACAAGCGCTCATGTCAGGTCGAAAACTTCTCGGGATTGTTTTGATTACTCTTTTTGCTGTCAGTATGGTTGCACAACCTACTAAAAATGTTTTATTACAAAAAGGGTGGGCGGCACTTGTTAAAGACAATGATGACGAAGCCTTCCGTTATTTTTTTCAGGCATACGAAAAAGCAAAAGATGATAAAAGTGATGAGGATAAAGCAGAATCCTTATTGTATTTAGGAATTTGTACGTATGGTTCCAACCTCGAAAAAGGCTTGCATTATGCGTTGCAGTCGTTAAATATTTATAGCCGTCTGGAAAAAAAACATCCCGTAAAATTTGAAATTGGCAGAAGCAAATGCCTGCAGCTGATCGGGACGATTTATACCCGCCAGGGAAAATTTAAGGAAGCCATTCCGCTTAGCCGGGAAGTGGTCAGTATATTGACCAATCATGACGATAAAAGCGGCACTTTAGGCCTGGCTTATACAACCCTTGGAAGTTTATACGATTCCGGGAAAATCTCCGATTCAGCAGCCTATTTTTACAAACTGGCCTTGGAGGATTTCGAAAAATCGGATAATGTAGCCTATCTGCCCACTACTTATATCCGCATGGGTGAACTGGAACTTAAAAAGCAAAACAGCAGCGCAGCATTGCAACATTTTAAAAAAGCGCTGGATGTTGCTGTCCGTTCCGAAAATGACCAGGCACATGTATCGTCTTTAAATGCTTTGGGAAAATGGTACCGCAACGCAAATAATCTGAAAGAAGCACAGCATTATTTCCTGGAAGCCAATAAAATTGCGGTTACCCTTTCGGACAAGACGTTCGAAATGAAAACACTCGAACAGCTGATCGGCTTATACGAAAAACAGCAGCATTTTGCGGAAGTTTCGAAACTTCAAAAAAGGGTAATGGCCATCAAAGAAGAATCCTATTCTCTGGAAAAAGCCAAAATAGGGAAGAGCCTTGAAGTACAATTTGAAACAGCCGAAAAGAATAGAAAACTGGCTTTAATTTCCCAGGAAAAGGAAATCGCAAGACTGACTAATTATTTACTGGCGGTTTGCATCGTTGTCCTGCTGGTCGTTTTTATAACAGGATATTACTACCTGAAAAACAGAAACAAGCGCGATAAACAGCTGCTCAAAACAAAAGAAGCTTTAGTGGAAGCACTGGAACAGCAAAAAGAACTGAAAGAAATCCAGTTTAAGAATGATCTGGACCACAAGGAAAGCCAGCTGAGCGCAATTACGCTTCAGATGCTTCAGAAAAATGAATTGCTAAACGAGATTAAAACAACTATTGAGCTGCAGCAGCCCTTGTCGGAACAGCAGCTCGTAAAAATGGTAAACCGCCATTTTGAACAAAAAAATAACTGGGAGGATTTTAATCTTTATTTTGAAAGCATCAACAAAAATTTCTACACCCGCTTAAAGCAAATCTATCCGGAAATCAGTGCCAACGATTTAAAAATTTGCGCACTGATTAAACTAAACCTGTCGATAAAAGAGATGGCTTCCATCCTGAATATTTCTCCCGACAGTGTCAAAACTGCCCGTTACCGCCTGCGCAAAAAACTCCAGATGAATGCAGACGATAACCTGACCAATTTTATTCTTTCGGTATAAAAATCGGAATTGTCTACCTGATTTCTACAGGTATTTCCGGGTTTGTCTACCTTTTGTCTACCTTGATTTTAGTGGCTTTACAGCTGTTTCCTGATAATTTTGAAACGGTTCCTCTAATTGCGTTCATTGCTTTGGAAGGAATAAGAACCCGTATTAAAATCAGGAATGTAATTACCGGGAATTGCTATTGGTAAGAAGCGCAGCATCTTTTTCAAAAGCAATTTTCAAAGCCCTTTAAAGATGAATAAAAAAAGACTTTCAATTTTCGGAATCATCCTTTTGTTCGGTTTCGGATCATTTTATATCTACAACAAGGTACTGTATAAAGAAGGCCGGAATGTTGGCCAGGAAACTTCCGCTTTTGTATTGCCCGCTTCCGGGCTGATCAGCCAATATAAATCGGATATAGCGGGATCGGATAAAAAATACCTGAACAAGACCATTGAAATAGAAGGGAAGATTACCGAAATCTCCGATTCAGCCATTACGCTGGACAGTACCGTTTTTTGTGGTTTTGATAAAAAAGTGAATCCCAAAAATCAAAACGGCAAGGTGAGGATTAAAGGAAGATGCATTGGTTTTGATGAAATGTTTAACGAAGTAAAATTTGACCAATGCATAATTTTAGAATAACCATGAAACCTATTTATTTCCTTATGATGACCCTTTTTTCCGGGTTTGTCGCAAATGCCCAGGAAGACCTGCTTTCCGGTCTGGATGCCACTCAGGCAAAAAATACCAATGTTACAGCGGTCTTTAAAGGCTTGCAGATCATTACGCTCCAGTCTACAAAAATGGCCGCCAAGAAAGAATTTTATTTTGTGGTTTCCCATCGCTTCGGAACGGTAAAAGATGGAATTTCGGAGTTTTTCGGATTTGACCATGCAACTACAAAAATAGGCGGGATTTATGGAGTGACCGACTGGCTTTCTGTTAGTGGATCGCGCCACACGCTATCGAAAATGTATGAAGTGGGCGCAAAATACAGGGTGTTACGGCAAAATGACGCTTTCCCTTTTGAAGTGGTAGGCTATAGTACCATTGATATTAACAGCCTTCTGAAAAAAGAAGACTATCCCAAAATTGAATTTTCAGACCGACTGGCATTTATCCACCAGCTACTGATTTCGAGAAAGATCTCCGAAAAACTGTCCGTTGAGCTGGCGCCGTCATTCATACACAGGAATTTATACAATCCGGAAATTGAGAACGACAACCAGTTTTCTATTGCGTCCGGAGGCAGAATGAAACTAACCAAAAGGCTTTCGCTTAATATGGAATATGCCTATAATTTCAACAAACCCGGTTTTTACAGCAATCCGTTGTCTGTAGGCCTTGATGTGGAGACCGGCGGTCATATTTTCCAACTATTGTTTACCAATTCGCAGTCCATGACCGAAAGCGGTTATCTGACCAATGCAGCCGGTAATTGGAGTAAGGGAGATTTCTTTTTTGGATTTAATTTATATAGAGTTTTTTAAGATGAAAAAAATAGCACTGTTCGTAACAATCATACTCTTTTCGCTGACCGGCTGTGATTCGGATACTTACGAAGATCTTCAGGAACATACGGTAATTGTTGGAAAAGTAACCTACACGGCACAGGTGAAAGCAATCATTGATGCCAATTGTATCAGCTGCCATTCCGCTGCCGGAAGCGCTTCTTTCCGCCCTATGACAACTTACCCGGAAGTAAAGGCAGCTTTTGAAACAACCAACCTGGTGAGCAGGATTCAAAGACAAAACGGGGAATCCGGACAAATGCCCCAGACCGGAAGAATGCCTCAGGATAAAATAAATACGATTATCCAGTGGGGAACAGATGGTTTATTAGAAAACTAAACACTTGTAACGATGAAAAAGAACTTTTTTTTAATGCTTTTGCTGCTGACTTCCATTTCGTTTTATGGACAAAAGTATATTACCAAAACAGGAAATTTAAAATTTGAAGCCTCTGTAGCTTCGTTTGAGGAAGTTGCGGCCGAAAATAAAAACACTTCTGCCGTTTTAGAAGCTTCCACCGGAGAGGTTGCCGTTTTGGCGCTGATGAAGGGTTTTCGCTTTAAAGTGGCGTTGATGGAAGAACATTTTAATGAAAACTATATGGAATCCGATAAATTTCCAAAAGCAACCTTTAAAGGAAAAATCGAGGATTTTGATCTTGAAAAAACGGTAAATGCAAAAAGCTGCCGGATTTCCGGTGATTTGACCCTTCACGGTAAAACCAGAAAAATTACGACCACGGCAAAAATAACAAGGTCCGGCAATACGATAACCCTGGCAGGGAATTTTGAAGTTACGCCGGCAGATTTTGCAATAGAAATTCCGGGTCTGGTACGCAAAAAAGTGGCCGATAAAATTCAGGTCACTTATAATTTACCCTTAATGAACAAATAACCATGAAAAGAATACTCTTGTTTTTCCTGTTGGTTTCGGCATTTACAAATGCCCAGGACAAAGAAAATAAAGACGTTTTTAATGTCGCACGATTTGGTACTGTAGAAGAAATGAAACTGCTGGAAGCTAAAAAACAGGATACGATAAATGCCGTAAATCCGGGCGGATTTACCCCGCTGATCCTGGCCTGTTATAAAGGTAATAACGCCGTTGCAGCTTACCTGATTCCAAAAGTGAAAAACATAAATTTCAACACGGCAAACGGTTCGGCACTGGCGGCAACCTGTATGAAAGGGAATGTTGCGCTGACCAGATTGCTTTTGGAGAACAAAGCCAATCCGAATCTTGCCGATGTGTCCGGAGTAACGCCTTTGCTATATGCGATTCAATTTAAGAATAAAGAACTGGTGGAACTGCTGCTAAAATTCAAAGCCGATAAAAAACAGGCCGATAACAGCGGCAAATCACCGTTTGAATACGCGGTTTTTACTAAAAACGAGGAAATCATTAACCTATTTAAAAACTAATATACAACAATGAAAAAAACACTACTATTGTTATTTTGGAGCATTTCCGCACTAAGTTCTTACGCACAGACAAAATCTACCGGTGTGGTCAATTTAATGGCTGGAATGACTGCCAGACTGGACTTGAACAATACTACTTCCACGGCGACATTAACGCTGACCGGGCCGTCTGACCGCTGGTTTGCCTTACAATTCGGGGCATTTAGCCAGGGACAGGGAATGGAAGCCGGCCAGGATGTTGTTTACTTTAACGGAACAACGCTGATTGATGCCGTTCACAACGGCATTGGTTCTGCGCCAACAGCCGATACCAATAACTGGAACGTTACTTCCAATACCGTAGCGTCCGGAACGCGTACCATCGTGGCTAACCGTGCATTCAATACCGGATCGTCCGGTGATTATACATTTGTCTATCAAAACGGAACGATTGATTTCGCGTTTGCCAAAATGAGTTCGGCAAGCTTTTCACTGGCTTACCATGGCGGTGGAAACAGAGGATATGTGATTGGAGTACCAGTTACAACCGCTTTGGCTGTAGGTGAATTTGAAAAGGCAAAAGTGGCGTTATTTCCAAATCCGGCAAACAATACTTTTTCGATCCAATCAAACGAGGCTGTTCAATCGGTAATTGTGTATGATGTAAACGGAAAACAATTGGCAAAATTCACCAACCAAAAAGAAGCCTTAAACATTGCTGCTTTACCGGCAGGGCTATATTTTATAGAAATTCAGAATGCTGAAAATCAGACCTTTTTTGAAAAGCTGATCAAAAAATAAGCAACTTTTTGAGCGTATCAATCCATTTGGTACTGCGAAGGTTATCAATAACAGTACACCTGTTTCCGGAATACTCAAAATTCCGGAAACAGGCGTTTCCGCTATACGGATCAGCTGCTATACAGAAGTTCTTTCTTAAAATAAAGCTGTTGGTGTTGATTGTCCTCATTCGCCTGTTCGTCAAAATGGAATTCCCGGTAGTCAAAAGACTGTAGTATTTCCTTTAAAACCATGTCTTTTTCAAAGACCTTTATCCAGATCAGATCATGCTTTCGCTGAACAGCAATCGCTTCGGCACGTTTAAGCAGCAGCGATAATTCTTCCGAATTGAAATAAACAACCTGTTCAATACCCATTGGTTTATTCGCTCCGGTATTTTGATTGTAAAGCCTTGAAGAATTAAGCTTCATAAACGATAGCGGTGTTTCCGCTTCATAAACCATCAGCATTTCAACCGAAAAATCATTCTGTATCCTGATGAGCTTTTGATGGGAAAGATTTTCGGTAACATATTTTTCACCGGATGCTTTGTCCCCTAATACAGCAGTATAGAAACCGATGGCTTTGTTTTCCATCCAGAGCGCATTTTCGATTAATAGCACGACAAATTTTACAACTTTAGACATATTTATTCCTATTGAGCTACGCTGCTAAACCGGCATTTATTGCGGCATTGCAGCATATATTATCAGGTAACAAAACTGCATTTATCCGGCGTGTTTGTAAAGAGCCGGATTGCCTGGATGTTGGTCAAAAAGGCGGTAGTGTCAAGCGGTATTAGGATTCCGTGCGATAGGCTAAAGGAGAAAGACCGGTATGCTTCTTAAAAAATTTCCCGAAAACCGATTGATTGGAAAAATTCAGGATGTCACTAACCTGATTGATCGTTAAGGATTTGTTTTGTAACAATACTTTTGCTTCCAGAATAATAAGACCATCAATCCAGTCCTTTGCCGTTTTGCCGCTGTTCTTCTTAACGACTTCCGACAGGTATTTACGGGTTACATGCAGGCGGTTGGCATAATAACCGACAGCGCGTTGTTCCAGGAACTCCTTGGCAAGAATTGCTTTGAATTTTTCGAATAACGGGTTCTGTGCCGTATGATGCGGAATGTTTTGTTTTAGCGTGTCGAGTTCGTATATCAGGATATACAGGTAGCTCCTTAAAATAGCCGGTTGGTGGGGATATGTACCGTTAAGTGCGGCTTTGATCTGGTTAAAAATAGGCTCAAATTTGGTAACAGCCGTTTTGTCGAGCGCTGATACATGCATCGCGTCATTTTCAAAAAAATCAAATTGGGTCAGGAAAAAAATATTAACCTGACTTTCAAGAAAAAACGGCGCTTTAAAAAAGATAATATCAATCAGGATTTCCTCACTGTCTTTGCTAAAGCTTCGGATAACGGACGGACTTAACGTAATGATTGCCGGTGCATGGATGACCGTTTTTGAAAGCCTGGTCTGCATCACGATACTGCCTTTTCTCAGAAACTCCACCGCATAACTTTCCGCCCGGTACGGTTCGGTAATATAAGGATGATCCTGTGCCTGAATATAGAAATAGCCGTCTTTATTGCTGGCGGTAGTAAACAGACTCTTGTGATGTTCAAGGGAGTAGGTCGTAATTTTGTTCATCCGGGAGACTTCTTTATTTGTATTACTGCTTCAATAGCTTTTTGAAACAGCTGTTTTCGGGGCGTTAATTGATATTCAAATATAGCTAATGATGCGGATATGGCTCCATGCTTTAACAGTAAAAAAAGCAACGGTTCATTTTAAATCCGGGATTGCAAAAGGACCTGTCACGGCGGTATTATGCAATGAAAGCACTTTTTATATTTATATTTTCCTGCTACTTTTGTTTGATTTCCGATTATTCTAAAAAAAAATGTAATTCCATGGATCAGGATAAATTTATTTTCTGTCTCGAAGCGGTTCCCGATGTCGAAACGGATACGACCACAGCAGTGTTTAAAAGTCTGGAACAGTTAGCGCTGGAGCAGGGTATTGCCAGCATCCACAAAACCTGCGATACTATTGAAGGTCTGGAAGAAAGCCTGAATGCACTGCTGTATGAGGATCATTATTTTAAGGATTATGAAATCATTTATTTAGTGATGCAGGGCGACGGAAACAACATTTGCTTAAACGACTATTACTATAGTTTTGAAGAAATAGCAGAACTCTTTGAAGGAAAAATGACCGGTAAGATCGTACATTTTGCCAATACAAAGACGTTGGATTTAAGTGAGGAAGAAGCCCAATACTTTTTAGACATTACAAGGGCAAAAGCGGTTTCGGGTTATGGAACAAAGTTCAGTAAAATGATAAGCGATAAACTGGACAATGTTTTCTTTAGTCTGTGTCAGGATGAAGATGATGTAACTGAAATCGTGGAAGAATTGCATGAAAAGCATTATGCACTTTGCAAACTACTCGATTTTAGGCTGTACTACTAATGGAATTGTTTATTTTTATTGGAAAGTATCGTAATATGAATTTTAACCGCTAAGATGGATAACAAAAAACAGCACCTTTCCGATTTTGATGGTTACGAAAAGACCGCCAATCATTATAAGGTAAGGCGTAACAACACCTTCGGCATTCTTTCGAACGACCTGGAAACAATCATTCCGGCGGATTATGCAGAGATTATTTACAGGAATAATACCGGTATCTTTTTTTGCAGAAAGGAGCTTTTTAAAAGTAAGGACACCATTTATTATTGTTTTGATAAAAACGGTTCCTTTTTAAAAGAGCTGCATTATTCATACATCTGGTTTGATTATTTCAGCAATCAGGATTATTATCTGTTTAGTGAAGCGGATAGTGATTTTGATACTTTTTATTTTGATCCCAAAAATGAAATGACGGGAGAATTCGGTTTGATTGACGCTAAGCTGGAACAGCGGCTACCGGCCCGATACGGATGGATCAGTATTCACAATAAGGATTATATTCTTTATAAAGGCGACAATTTTGAAATGCACACACCGGAAGACGAACATAAATTCCGGTCGGTTATAAATTATTATACACTAACCGGCGGGAAATGGGGTGTTATGGATTCGGATCATAAAATTAAAATTCCATTTGAGTACGACTGGATTTACGGTACCAGAAACGAACAGGTTTTTGTAGTGAACAAAGGAGGCGCCATGACCTATCTGGAGCAGGTGCAGGATGATAACGGAACCTGGTTTGTTGAAGGCGGAAAATGGGGAATTGTCGATTCTGAAAACAAAACTATAATACCGGTACACTATAACCGGATGAGCTTTTATGAGGATAAAATACTGCTACAGGAAGATTCGGATAAAACAGCTACACAAGCATCTGTAGATTTGGAAAAAAACTATATTAGCTATGTGTTATAATGAAGAAGCTATTATAGGATCATGCCATTTTTTGAATAACAGACTAGTGATAAACATTAAAAAATAAAGATATGAAATTAGGAGCCTTTTCAATGAGTCTTAGTGTAAAAGACATTACTGTTTCCAAACAATTTTATGAAGAACTGGGATTTAAGGTTTTTGCCGGAGATCTGGAGAAAAAATACCTTATCATGAAAAATGAGAATGCACTGATCGGTTTGTTTCAGGGCATGTTTGAAGGTAATATTTTAACTTTTAACCCGGGTTGGGATGAAAATGCGAATACGATGGAACAATTTGATGATATCCGCGTTATTCAGAAGCAGCTAAAGAGCAAAAATATTGCGTTAATGACAGAAGCCGATGAAAACACTTCCGGACCGGCCAGCCTGATGGTAATGGATCCGGATGGCAATGTCGTGCTGCTGGACCAGCACATTTAAACGCCGGCTGAATATAACGAAAACTACAAAAGTGTTTCCGGGAATAGAAAAATGTACTTTGTCTGTTTCCGGAAACACTTTTAATTTACAACCCACAGGAAGGACGATAAGCTGCTGCTGTAAAGGGATGGCTATCAGGAGAAGTCTATAAGAAATGTAAATCAGTAACGGTTACGATCAGTAATAAAATTACTATTAAGAAATGGTAAATTTTAAATAATTGATAATGATTTGTTCTTTTTGTTGCAATAATTTAGAAATTATAGTGAATCCTTTATAATAAAATATATCTTTACGCGTTATACACACAGATAATATTGACTTCCTCTTATACTTATTTAATTTGGAAAACAGTAATATGTAGTATTTGTTTTACTATTCTGCACAAGCAGATTTAATTTTTCCAAATTATGAAATCGTACTCCGTACAAGAAATCAATGCAGTACTTCGGGGAAGTATCATAGGCGATACCACTCATAGTATTTCCTCACCCGAACAGCTGGAACTGGCTGATCAAAATCAGATATCGTTTATCGGACATAAAAAATATGAAAAATTCTGGATGGCTTCCAAAGCTTCTGTAGCGGTGGTCAATAATGAAATTTCTATTGAGCCCGGCGAGAACCGTGTTTTTATTAAAGTTCAGAATGCCGATTTAGCCATGTCGCAGGTATTGGAGCTTTTTGCAAAATCGGCTCCGGTTTTTGACAATCCGATACATGATACAGCGGTTATCCACCCGGATGCCATTCTTGAAGAAGGAGTAAAGGTCGGGGCAGGTTGCTATATTGGTGCCGGCGTTGTTATAGGTAAGAATGTTACGATTTATCCTAATGTAACCATCCTGGATGAATGTACCATTGGTGCTCAAACCATTATATGGTCGGGAGTGGTTGTCCGCGAGCGTTGTCATATTGGCGCTTGCTGTATTCTGCATCCCAATGCGACTATAGGAGCTGACGGTTTTGGTTTCAGAGCCTGTCCGGAGCGTGGTTTGGTAAAAATTCCGCAAATCGGAAATGTAGTTATTGGCAATGGTGTCGAAATTGGTTCCGGTTCCTGTGTAGACAGAGGGAAGTTCAGTTCAACCATTATTGGTGATGGCTGTAAAATAGATAATTTAGTACAGATAGGGCATAACAGTGTGTTGGGTAAATTCTGTATCATGGCCGGCAATAGCGGTCTGGCAGGTTCCGTAACATTAGGCAATGGTGTGATTATTGGCGGCAGTGCCTCGATAAAAGACCATGTTACCATTAAAGATGGTGCCGTAGTGGGAGCAGGTTCCGGGGTAACCGGCGATGTGGAAGCTGGAATAACGGTATTGGGCTATCCGGCGGTTGAAGCCAGAAAAGCCCTGAAACAGTGGGCAATATTGAAAAAAATGGCCTCTCAGTGCAGTTAACTGGCTTGTTGATGATGGGTAACCGGAGTGGCTTATTCCGTGCTGTTTTTTAGTGAAAATCCGGCAGAATAATTATGATTTGTTTAGTATTTGCGAAATAATAAAATGATTAATTTTGGAAAAAATCAACCATGAAAAAAGTAATATTAACGTGTTGTGCACTCTTTTTGTTCAGTTTCCAGAATCAGGCGCAGCATAAAGACAAACCACTTTCAACCGAAAAAATGACTACGATGAACACTGAAAACATTTACCAGTTTAAAGTAAAAGATATCGAAGGTAAAACTTTTGATTTTGCGTCCCTGAAAGGAAAAAAAGTGATGGTCGTAAATACCGCGTCAGAATGCGGATTGACACCACAATACGAGCAATTGCAAAAGCTGTACACGGAATATAAAAACAAGAACTTCGTGATTATCGGATTTCCGGCCAATAACTTTGGTGCTCAGGAACCGGGAAGCAATAAAGAGATCGCTACGTTCTGTTCTAAAAATTACGGTGTGACTTTTCCAATGATGGAAAAAATATCTGTAAAAGGGGAGGACATGCATCCGTTATACCATTTCCTGACCGAAAAAGCGAAAAACGGTCTGGAAGACAGCCAGGTGGAATGGAATTTCCAGAAATACCTGATTAATGAAAAAGGACAGCTGGTTAAGGTAATCCACCCGAAAACATTACCGGACAGCCCGGAAGTAGTGAACTGGATTAAAGGTTAATTACGATAAAAACAAAAAAGAAAAGCTCCCGCAACGGGAGCTTTTTTTATAGCATTAACTGCAGGAATGCCGTATCCAGCCACCGGTCAAATTTATAGGCATTCTCCTTTAGGATGCCTGCCATTTCAAATCCGGATTTTTGGTGAAACAGGATGCTTCCGGTATTTTCCGTATCGATGACCCCGATCATGGTATGTTTGTTTTGTGCTTTGGCTATCGCAATCAATTCGGCCAATAATAGTTTTCCGATACCTTTTCCGGTATGCTGCTGATCGATATAGATAGAATGTTCAACAGTGTATTTATAGCCCTCTTTAAAGCGGAAAAAACCATAGGTACCAAAACCTACAGCCACATCGTTTATAACGGCTACCAGGAAAGGAAAATCGTGTTTTCTTTTGTCCTGTATGATGATTTCCTGTTCCTGTAGTGTTCTGGGTTCATAATCGTATATGGAAACACTGTTTTTGATTTCATGATTTATGATTTCAAGGACATACGGCAAATCGCTGTCTGTAAAGGGTCTGATGGATATATTCATGGCTGTGTTTATACCATCAAAGATATAAAGTTTCACACTTTTTTTGAAAGAAATTGATAATAGAACACTAAATTTGTTTTGCGTTTTTGAGACGCTCAATTTAAACTTCAAATATAAAATGTCGTATCCTAAAATACCTTTGGCACAAAGTATTATTGAAATTTGTAAAGCCAAAGGATTACTTGATATTATCATCTCTCCGGGTTCCAGAAATGCACCTTTAACAATAGGGTTTGTCGGAAATAAAGAATTTAACTGTTATAGTATTGCCGATGAACGCTGTGCTGCTTTTATGGCAGTGGGTATGGCACAGCAGTTAAAGCGTCCGGTTGCCGTGGTTTGCACTTCGGGCTCGGCACTGCTAAACTATTATCCGGCAGTTGCGGAAGCGTTTTACAGCCAGTTGCCTATTGTTATCATATCGGCGGACCGTCCTACTTCAAAAATTGATATTGGCGACGGACAGACCATTCGCCAGCGTAATGTTTATGCGAACCATATACTGTACAGTGCCAATCTTACCGAGGAAGCTTCGGAAGCAAATGATCTGGAAATTAATGAAGCCATCAATCAGGCTATTGTTAAAAAAGGTCCGGTTCATATCAATGCGCCTTTTGAAGAACCTTTATATGAAACGGTTGAGGTGGCTACGGTAACAACACAGGTTTTGGCTCCGGTGCCGCTACCGGAACAGCTCCCGGATTTAAAACCTTATACGGAGCAATGGAACAAGGCTAAAAAGAAACTGATTTTAGTTGGTGTCAATGACCCGGACAGTATCGATCAGGCTATTATTGACCGGCTTGCGGCTGATGCTTCGGTAGTGGTGATGAAAGAAGCAACATCGAATTTGCATCATCCTCATTTTATCGGCAATATCGATACTATTATTACCCCGTTTTCAGAAGATGATTTTAAAGCGTTTCAGCCTGAAATTTTAATTACCATTGGCGGTATGGTTGTTTCCAAAAGGGTAAAAGCCTTTTTACGAAAATACAAACCGGAAGCCCACTGGCATATCGATACTTTAAGGGCTTACGATACTTTTGGCAGCCTGACCAGACATTTTGAATGCACACCCAATACGTTTTTTAACGGATTTTTACCGGGTACAGCAGCGGTTGCCAGTGATTACCTGGAAAATGCCGTAGCGCTTAAAGCCTTGCGGGAAGTCAAACACCAGGAGTATAGTGCCCGGATTCCATACAGCGATTTTAAAGTATTTGAAACGATACTGCCGGCATTACCGCAAAACAGCCAGCTGCAAATCAGTAACAGTTCGGCTATCCGTTATGCACAATTATTTGCTATCGACCCGTCTATCGAGGTTTTTTGCAACCGCGGCACCAGCGGAATCGACGGTAGTACTACTACAGCCATTGGAGCAGCTGTTGCCAGTAAGAAAGAAAACATCCTGATTACCGGAGATATCAGCTTCTTTTATGACAGTAATGCACTTTGGAATGCCTATATCCCTAAAAATTTTAAAATCATTCTGATCAACAATCAGGGCGGTGGTATTTTCAGGATTTTACCCGGACATCAGGAAACGGAAGTATTCAATACCTTTTTTGAAACCACCCATAACTTTACGGCGGAGCAACTGGCTTCAATGTATCATTTTAAATATTATCAGGCTACAGACCTTGAGGCACTAGAAACGGTGCTTCCGGATGTCTTACAGGAAAATTCGCAGCCTGTACTGTTTGAAATTCATACACCAACAACAGTAAATGACAGTGTATTATTGGAATATTTCAAAAACTTAACATAGAATTCAAGAAAATAGTTTTGAAATGGGGCTTGTTTTGGTTTTATTTTGTTAAATTTGAAAGAGAGTAAATCATTTATATAACACAAAATAATTTATATTATGAGTAAAAGAGATGAATTAATTGCAAAATACGCAGCGGATTTAAAAGAGAAGTGTGGCGTAACTCCCAACATGGATTTATTAACAAAAGTAACCATCGGTTGCGGTCCGTCCATTTACAATGCGGATTCTTCGACGGTTTCCGGAACTTCCGAAACGGAGCTGGCTACTGTTAAGAATAACTTCTTAATTAAAAAATTAGGATTAAAAGACGGCCCGGATCTGGATAAAGGTATCGATACCGTAATCGAAAAGTACGGCCGTTCCAATAAAAACAAATACAGAGCGGTTGTGTATTACTTATTAACGGTACATTTCAAAAAAGAAAGCGCGTATAAATAAAAAGCACCATTACTATAAAATAAAAAAGGCAGATTGTACAATCTGCCTTTTTTATTTTATGTTTATCCTGTTGGAAATTACTTAAATAAGTCCATTCCCGGAATATTAGGCATGCCGTCTTTTGCCACAGCACCCAATTCTGCCTCATTTACATTTGTTGCTTTTTCGATAGCTTTGTTAATAACAAGTACCAAATAGTCTTCCAATTGCTCTTTATCTTCTAATAAAGCATCGTCAACCTGTATCGATTTTATTTTGCGGTTAGCCGTTAAAGTTACCTTTAAAAGCCCGTCATTACTTTGCTCATCTATTAAAACCGTATCCAAACGTTTTTTAGTCTCTTCAATTTTCTGCTGGGTTTCTTTAAGTTTCCCCATCATACCCATTATGTCTCCAAACATGTTAATAAAATTAATAGTTAATGTTACTGCAAAATTATTAAATTGCAGAGTGATTAGTAAAAAAAACTAAATGAAAAATCAAATTATTTTGAGCTGTGTTTGTCTTATTTTTGTAACGGGAAACGCACAAAATAAAAAACCGAATATGGTAGAAAAAATAACGCCGCCTAAAGCCGCTGTTAAACCCAAGCAATTGGAGAAGCACGGAGATATCAGAACAGATAATTATTATTGGTTAAATGAAAGAGAAAACCCTGAGGTAATCGATTATCTGAAAAAAGAGAACGAGTACTATCAGCAAATGACAGCACATACAAAACAATTCCAGGAGGATTTGTTTAAAGAGATGAAGTCAAGAGTTAAGGAAGACGACAGCTCCGTTCCGTATCTTTATAATGGGTATTACTATATAACCCGCTATGAAAAAGGAAAAGATTACCCGATACATGCCCGAAAAAAAGGATCTTTAGACGCTAAAGAAGAAATTTTGTTTGACTGTAATGAGATGGCCAAAGGACATGCTTATTTTCAGTTGAGCGGCATCAGCATCAGTGAAGACAACAAATGGTGTGCTTTTGGAGTGGATACGGTATCCCGAAGAGAATATACCATTCAGATTAAAAACCTTGAAACCGGAGAGATCCTTCCGGTAAAATTAGAGAAAACAACCGGTGGTTCCACATGGGCAAGTGACAACAAAACCTTGTTCTATACCCGTAAAGATCTGGTAACACTTCGTTCCGATAAAATTTACAAACACAAATTAGGTTCTGAACCTACGGACGATAAAGTGGTTTTCAATGAAAAAGACGATACATTCTCTGTTTTTGTCTATAAAGAAAAATCAAAAAAATACATTGTTATCGGTTCTACAAGTACGCTGACTTCCGAGTTCAGTATACTTAGAGCAGACAGTCCTGATGGCGAGTTTAAAGTATTCCAGCCGAGAACAAGAGGTCTGGAGTATAGTATTTCGCATTATGGCGATAGTTTCTATGTGGTTACGAATAAAGATAAAGCAACCAATTTTAAACTGATGAAAACGCCGGAATCGGCTACCGGTAAAGAAAACTGGAAAGACCTGATTCCGCATCGCAAAGACGTTTTACTGGAAGATATCGAAATCTTTAAAGATTATCTGGTGGTATCCGAGCGTGCTAACGGACTTAATAAAATCAGAATCATGCCGTGGAGCGGAAAAGGGGAGTATTACCTGCCTTTTGAAAGCGAAACCTATACGGCTTATACCACGACCAATGTAGACTTCAATACAGATGTGCTTCGTTATGGTTATCAGTCAATGGCGACACCATCATCGGTTATCGACTTTAACATGAAGACTAAGGAAAAGGTTGTCCGTAAAGAACAGGAAGTTTTAGGCGGTAAGTTCGATAAAAACAATTATATCGAAGAACGCGCCTGGGCAACGGCTCAGGATGGTACTAAAGTGCCTATTTCCATTGTTTACAGAAAAGGAATTAAAAAAGACGGCAGCAATCCGTTCCTGTTATATGCTTACGGTTCCTATGGTGCTTCTATGGATCCTTATTTCTCCTCGATTCGTTTAAGCCTGCTGGACAGGGGATTCATTTATGGCATCGCACACATCAGAGGTGGAGAAGATTTGGGAAGAGAGTGGTATGAAAACGGAAAACTGCTTAAAAAGAAAAATACATTTACTGATTTTATCGACTGTTCAAAATTTGTAATTGACAGTAAATATACATCAGCCAAACACTTATATGCCGAAGGCGGTTCTGCCGGAGGACTGTTAATGGGCGCCATTGTAAATATGGCACCGGAACTGTATAATGGAGTAATCGCACAGGTTCCTTTTGTGGACGTGATGACAACGATGTTAGACGATACGATTCCGTTAACAACAGGAGAATATGACGAATGGGGTAATCCTAACGATAAAACCTATTATGACTATATGTTATCCTATTCGCCGTATGACAATGTAAAAAAACAAAAATATCCGAATTTATTGGTTACAACCGGGCTTCATGATTCACAGGTTCAGTACTGGGAACCGGCGAAATGGGTTGCTAAACTGCGGGTTATGAAAGCAGGAGACAGCCAGTTGTATCTGGATACCAATATGGATGCCGGTCACGGAGGTGCTTCCGGACGTTTTGAATCCCTTAAAGAAGTAGCGAAAGAATATACTTTTTTATTAGATTTAGAAGGAATTAAAAAGTAGATAAATTTTTTTTGTTAAATTTGCAGAGTTCTGAGGTTACTTAAATCTTTAGGTAATATCGACCTCGACTAATTTATATTTTATGAAAGAAGACATAAAAGCCTATAATAATGTATTGGAATTAATAGGAAATACACCCCTAATTAAGCTCAATAAAATTACAGAAGGATTAGAAGGTAATTTTTATGCTAAAGTAGAAGCTTTCAATCCGGGTCATTCCACAAAAGACAGAATCGCTGTATATATAATTGAAGAAGCGGAAAAAAGAGGAATCTTAAAGCCGGGCGATACAATTATAGAAACGACATCCGGAAATACAGGATTCAGCTTGGCAATGGTAAGCATTATTAAAGGTTATAATTGTGTTTTGGCCGTGAGTTCAAAATCTTCGAAAGATAAAATTGATATGTTACGCGCCATGGGAGCAAAAGTTTATGTTTGTCCCGCTCACGTTTCTGCCGATGATCCCCGTTCTTACTACAATGTTGCAAAACGTTTGCACGAAGAAACCAAAGGATCGGTTTATATAAACCAGTATTTTAATGACCTGAATGTAGATGCACATTATAATACCACCGGACCGGAAATCTGGGAACAGACTAACGGAAAAATAACCCACCTGGTAGCCTGTTCGGGTACCGGAGGAACGATTTCCGGAACAGCACGCTTTCTGAAAGAAAAAAATCCGGATATCAGAATTCTTGGTGTGGATGCTTTTGGTTCGGTATTGAAAAAATACCACGAAACAAAAGAGTTCGACAGCGAAGAAATCTATCCATATAGAATAGAAGGTTTAGGAAAGAATTTAATTCCGTCTGCAACCGATTTTGAAGCAATTGACAAATTCACGAAAGTGAATGATGAGGAAAGTGCCCACACGGCACGTGAGATTGCCAAAAAAGAAGGATTGTTTGTAGGATATACTTCCGGAGCAGCAATGCAGGCCATCAAGCAATTTGCCGAAGAAAACGAGTTTACCCAAAACAGCAATGTTGTGGTAATCTTCCCGGATCACGGTTCCCGCTATATGAGTAAAGTATTTAGCGATGAATGGATGAACGAACAGGGATTCTTTGACAGCGTTAATGCAGAAGAAGTACAAAAAATAGAATTTATCAAATAGCGGATTCCGCTAATACGAATAAAAAGGCTCCGGAACATCCCGGAGCCTTTTTATTTTAACGATTATGATAATATTTCAGGCATTAAAATATTGAATAACTAATTCTATTTTTACCTTTGTGGCTTATAAAATTTCTATTACAGAATATAATGATTGAGATAGGGAAATACAATACACTAAAAATTGACCGTGAAACGAAAGTCGGTTTGTTTCTGACAGATGGAACAACAGATATTTTATTGCCGAATAAATATGTTCCGAAAGCCTATGCAATAGGTGAGGAGCTGGCTGTTTTTGTGTATCTCGACCATGAGGAACGTCCGATTGCCACCACTTTGGAACCGTATATCTTTTTAAACGAATTTTCATTGCTGCGGGTGAACTATACCAATAAATTCGGTGCCTTTATGAATTGGGGCATGGAAAAGGATCTGTTTGTACCGTTTAAAGAACAGGCGCGTCCTATGGAGCAGGGAAAACGGTATCTGGTGTATATGTATCTGGATGAAAAAACAAACCGTTTGGTGGGTTCCAGTAAAACCAATCAGTTTTTAAACAACGAAGAAATCACGGTTGAAAAAGGCGAGGAAGTAGATCTTATTATTTCGCACATCACAGAAGTGGGGATCAACGTGATCATTAATGAAAAGCACAAAGGACTGCTATATAAAAATGAAGTTTATGACGATCTCAGAACCGGCGACCGTATTGTAGGCTATATCAAAAATATCCGTCCTGACGGTAAAATTGACGTGTCGGCTACCAAACTGGGATTTGAAAAATTAGAACCGAGTTCCCAGTATATTCTGGATGAATTAAAAGCCAGCCGCGGTTTTCTGCGGTTAAATGACGACAGTCATCCGGAAGACATTAAAACGGTGCTTAAAATGAGTAAAAAGACCTTTAAAAAAGCGATTGGTGTTTTATATAAGCAAAAGCTCATTGAAATAAAAGAAGATGGAATTTATCTGGTAAAATAAAAAAAGGGAGAACAATGTTCTCCCTTTTTTTATTGTGGTAATTTTTCCGGAGCCGGTTCCCGGTAAATTACTGAAGTTATGCTTCCCAGAAAAGCTTCTAAAGCATCAAGCTCTCCTTTGTTTAAGTCCAGTTTTTGCAATAAAGGCGACGTTTTTGGAAACAATTTATCGTTTACCTGTTCGCCTTTTGGTTTTAGATTCGGCATCCCCATATTGTACAGGTTCAGCACTCCTCTGATTTCCGGGAATAAACCATTGTGCATATAAGGCCCGGTTTTCATTATTTCCCGTAAAGAAGGCGTACGGAATTTCCCAACATCTTCTGCATTCTTAGTAATGTTATAACGGCCCAGATCTTCATATTTTCGGCCGTAGTAAGTCAGTCCTGCATTGTGGAACTGGTTATCGGAAAACAAAGCAGAATTGTGGCAGTTTATGCATCTTGCTTTGGTTCTGAAAAGGTGTAAACCTTCTACTTCTTTATTGGAAAGCTGCGTACTGTCGCCTTCAATAAATTTGTCAAAGCGGCTTTTGCGGCTCACCACCGTACGTTCAAAAGTAGCGATCGCTTTAAAGATCTTCTCTTCGGTAACTTTTTCATCACCAAAAGCCTCTTTAAAAAGCGGCTGGTAGCCTTTTATCTTTTTAATCGTTTTTACGGCAATATCCATGTGATTGTTCATCTCTTTGGTATCGACTATCGGGAATTTAGCCTGTTCTTCCAGGCTGGCTGCCCGTCCGTCCCAGAAAAAGATGGTGGAATAGGCCACGTTGATAATCGGTTTTGAGTTTCGGCTGCCCGGAGTTCTGTCGTGACCGTGGGAAACTCTTTTTCCGTCGCCCCATCCCAATTCCGGATCGTGGCAGGAAGCACATGAAATTTGTCCTGATTTTGACAATCGCGGATCAAAGAACAATACTTTACCCAACTCTCTTTTTGCTTCAGAGTACGGATTTTCGGCAGGGAAGGGAACTTTTGGCAAAACCCCTAAATCCTGGAAATTGATAACGGTGCTGTCCACATTGGCTTTTGGCCATTTGGCCATATCACCGCCGCTGTATATTTTTTTTAATTCAGATATGGAATAGTATTTTTCATCGTCTGTATGGTTTTGTAAAGAAACCAGGCCTACGAATAAAAAACTGAGGAAGGTTAGTCCAATAATCTTTTTCATGCCTAATAAATTATAGAGATTCCGCCATTAAAATAGCTGCTTTCTGTGGTATTAAAATCGGTTGTATAGGTTTTGTATTGATCCCCTAAAGCAACCAGTGTGTTATAATTGGCAAAAATACGTAACTTTTTAGTTTTTGAAAGACTATAAAAGTATTGTGCCATAATATTCGATTGTAATTTCGAAGTCGCATCAAAAGCCTGATCCGGTCGGATTACATTGTCTGCAAATGAAGTGTTGGAAGAAGAAATAGGAATAAAAACTAATTTTTCATCCAGCGCCATATAATATTTCACTCCAACAGACAGGTTTATTTTGTTTTTCTCCTTAGCCAGTATGTCTTTGTTAAAAGAAGTCTGGATTTCCAGCGTGTTCAATCGTTTGTCGGTATTACCCAAAAGGTCGATATATTTATGTTTGATATAGTTGGCTCCCAGTTCAAAAGCATAAACAACACGATCCTTGTCTTTCTTTATCACGCCATTACTGAAGGTAAAAATATCCAGGTTCATCCGGTAATTCTGACCGTTTTCGATCACTGAAAAATTATCACCTTTTTGTCTTTCATATCCAAAAGCGGCTTTATAATCGACTTTTTCACCATCATAGAAATAGTTCAGCTCTCCGGTATGCGCTATAACCCTGTACATATACATTTTCAGCTCATCATCGATATACACATAGCCACGGGCATTTTTGCGATAAAAGCTTTCCAAGGATTTGTTGTATTTGTAGGTGGCGCTTACCTTGTTTCTGCTGTTTTGGTATTGATAGCCAAAACCGAAGTTTTTATCGATAGTATTAAAAATATACCTGTTATAGGAGGAGTTAAAAATGATCCGCCCATAACCGGATGCAAAACGGGTGAATGTTTCCGGATAGGCCGGAGCATTCTGGGCATCATTCACGTAAGTGATGTTTGAGGTTTCCGTTTTTTTGGCAATACCTGCGCTAACAAACAAACTGTTATTGTTGAAATTGTAACCGGTTTGCAGCTCTCCGCCATAGTTACTCTGCTGAATTTCCGGACGCGGATCGATGGTTCTGTAACTTTTTCCGTTTTTATAGAAAGCTTTGGCTCCTAAAAGAATATTGCTGTCAAACTGATAAGCAAATCCGCCATCTAAATTATAATTCTGAATATCCCAGTCTCCTTTTTTAGGGGCGAAAAAATAATTTGGAGACAAAACATTCTGGTTTTCCGTTCGCTGGGTAGAGAAGTTGTAGCCCAGACCTTTTTCGGCAATTTTATTGAATATAAAACCGCCAAAAAGGCGTAATCTCGGTTTTACATTATAGATTCCCTGAGTAGAAAAACTATATTGTGTGGTTCTGTCTGCCGTTTGAACGCGTTTTAAATTCAGATTCTTCTGACTGAAATCAATTTGAGTCAGCGTAAAATCATTTAAATGCTGGGTGGTATAGAATAACGGGTTTTTCCAAAAATGCTGTTGTACATCGTTGTAAAACAAATTCTGTTGTACCGATAAACTATCAGTGAGTTGCGCATTTGCTGCACAACTCACCAATAGTATAAAATAGAATATTACTTTTTTTGAAGTCATATTATAATGGTTCTTAAAAATATAAGAAACGTTTTAAGATTTAACTGCTGTAACGGGTTACAGACTAGTTTGCAAAACCTTTAGGATTTGCTTTTTGTTTGATGAAATCGTTAGAAGAATTGTTGGTGTCTTCTAAGATTTTACGACCATTAACGATAGTTTTTGTTTTTCTGATTACCGCCTGAGAGTTGTAGGCAGCATCACAGTTAATGAAAGAAGCATCTACTTCTGCCTGTAACATTTTCGGACGCTGGCTGCTTGGGTTGTAGTGTTGTAATTCTACACCGTCAATGATTTTAACTTTTGGAATCTGAATGAAAAACTTGGTTGTATTGATAATGTTTGTTACAGAAGGATCTGAAAAATTAGGGTAAGCATTTAAATTTTCTTCACGGAAAATTACAAAACTGTCTCTTCCTAAGTTGTCCATTAAGAAATCTTTATTCGGGCTGCTGTATCCTTGTCTTCCCCAGTAGGCGATATTCATATCTTTAACAGCTGGGTTTTGGATGTCGTAACGATAAACCTCTTCACCAAGTGATAATCTGTAATCTCCTAAATATACTTCAAATTCAGCATTGCTTAAATCGACTGTCAAATCAGGATTCTGTACCGTTAACGGTTCATTGCTATTGTCTACTAAAGGCGCTTTGTGGTTGATTCCCGTTTGGGCAATTACAATACTTTCTCCCGGTAAAATCGGGTATTCTGTTCCGTTTCCAGGTACTTTGATCACATAGTCAGCATAAACATAATCTGTATTGGCAGCAGATCCGGAAGTCATTCCAATTGACTTGCTCCAGTCGAACTGTCCGTTAGACAGGGTGTAAGAAGCTGAAGTAGTGGATGTTTTTCCGTAAAGCTGACCGATACACAAACCGTCTGCATAGATCTTCTCGTTAGAGTTGTTGTAGATCTCAATAAACTGATCTCTGAAAACAGCCCCCTGTTGTGCATGGGAACCGGCATAGTAGATTTGTTTGATTACCAGATCACCAATTCGGATTGTTTTTAGTTTAAGTTCGGTACCGCTTACATTTGCGTTTACGATAACCTGCTCCTGAGCACCGTTAAATAAAACCGATGGCGTTTCCGGAGTATAACCGAACTGCGTATTGAATTCAGCGCTGGTCAGTGTTTTTGTAGCCGTAATGTTATAGGTTCCCGGGATGATCGCATTAAAGGTAGCCACACCACTGGTATTGGATTGTACCGTATAGGTATCTCCGGTATTGGTATTGGTTAAAATAACTGCACCCTGTTGTACTGCTTCACCATTAAATGCTGTTGTATCATATTTAAGATTTACCGAAAAATTAACGGGTTGTAATCCATTATTTCCATCTCCGAAATCGTCATCTGAACAAGATGAAAAAGCTAGAGCCGCACTAAGTAATAGAAGTATTTTTTTCATGTAAGTTATATATAATTAATTATTAAAATTGATATTCTATTTTGGTTCCGAACGATAACTGTACCATATCGGATTTTGTTCTTTTTGTTGGAATGCCGTTGTCTATAACATCTTCCGTTTGTTTTAAATCCAGAAAGTTGTTGGCATAGAATGAAAAACGGAATCCGTTTTTAAAGTCTTTCGATACCCGCAAATGGAAATTGTGATACACTTTTTGCAGGGATCTGTCTCTTTCCGGATAGTTTTGTACCAGTACCCCTAACAACGGGTGGGTATCTCTTTCGGCTTCCGGAATGATAAACCGGTTCAGGTTTTCATCGATATAGCCCAACAGTCGGTTACCGCTTTTATAGGTATTGTTTTCAATGATAAAATGCTCGCTTCGCACCGCAATAACCAATCCGATTTTAGGTAAATGGTAATTGATATTAGATCCCAGACGGAAACTTTTATAATTCTCGGAATATGGTGCCAGGATCGCAAATTTTTCCGTTCTTGGCGTTGTGCCGGCAATCTTTTCATAGAAATCACGGTTATCGGTGTTCACCGTTTCCGTATAGCTTCCCTGAATGTCAAACGTGACATTTTTAAAAGGTGTTTTTTCAAAACTCATAAAGAATTCCACACCCTTATCTTTTGATTCCATTTTGTTTACCAATCTGTTTTGCAGGTAATAAAAAGGAGTATAGCCTGTTACCTGATAGGTTGGCGTCTGGGTTCCGTTAAACTGTATGTCCAGGTTTGCCATGGCTCTGGTAGTCGGAATTCCTTCATTGGTGATTCCATCATACATCTTATTATAAAAACCGGTAAAGTTCAGGTTTCCGAAAGGCAGTTTATAATCAAAGCCTAATTCCGAACGCATACTCTTTGTAGGCTTCAAACCTTTGTTATCGGAATAATCAATATAGGTCTGAACAATTCCTAAATTGTAGTAACCCGGGTAACGATAATCTCCTAAAACGGCATCATAATATCTTGGTCCGGTATAAATCTGGTTTAAAGAAGGCGCTTTCGATGTGATACCAAATCCGCTGCGGATTTTAAAGTTATCATATTGAAAATAACTGTTGATTCGGGGTGCCAAAGTGGAGAAACCGTATTGGTTATCGTAGCGTAAACCGCTGTTTATGTATAAAATACTGTTTTCCCAGTTGCGGGTAATGTTGTCTTCTGCATATAAGGAGTACTGATATTCGGCACGGATGTTTTCGCCATAGTTATACGGACGGAAACCTTGTCCGGATCCACCGTTTGTAGAAGCGAATGTACTGATCATCGTTTCCGGACTTCCCAAACGCCCGCGGCCTTTGTTGTCGCTGGTACGGAAAGAAGTACCCATTAGTACCGAATGCGACCAGTCGCCGGTGTTAAAACTCTTATATAAGTCTGCAGACAGGAAAGAAGAGACCGGAATACCTTCTACGGCTTTTACAGAAGTATAACTCGGTAATGTGTACGTTCCGGTATAAACACCTTCCTCCGTACTGGTTCCTACAATACTACCGCCAATGTTCACAAACTTTGATTCATAGGTGTACTGATCACTGTATCTGAAATTAAAATTCACATCCAGGTTGTCGAAAAAGCTCGTATCCTTAAACTTCCATTTGAAGCGGTTGGAAACAGACAGGTCTTTCTTTTTATTTTTTACAATTTTATCGTCGGTGTCTTCTTCTTCATAATTCACATTATCGTTGTTAAAACCATAATCAACAGAAAAAGAGTTGCGGATGTTTTTGTTTTTGCTCGCCCAGCTCCACATTAAATTAGTCGTGATACGTTCGTATTCGGTATAGGAAACTCTCGGCTCGGCGTTCGATTTTAAATAATTTACCGATAGATTGATAAAGCCGATCTTGTCGCTGGCTTTAAAACCTTTGGAAAAACCATATTCGGTAGTACCGTCTCTTAAAGAAGTGTACACGCGGTAAGGAGATTTTCCGGCTTTTTGTTCAATTTTAATCAATCCGGAAGTCAGATCCCCGTATTTAGCAGAAGGAACACCCTGAACCACTTCGATCTTTTCAATATTATCGGCTGGAATTTCTCTTAAATCGGCACCAAAATTGGCATTGGAAAAATACCCGTTAAAACCGGAGGAAGAGGAGGGATCGCCAAAACCTAACTGGTTCGGTGAGAACGGCACACCATAATTCCCGGAATAGGACTGCATGTTTTCATTGTTCGAAATGGGAATACCATCCACAACGATTGCTGTACCAAACGATTTGTTTCCAAAAGCAGCATTAGCCACCAGGGATGGCTTAACGGTCCGGAAAGCAATTGGTTTGAACTCATTAAGATTAAAATTCGTAACCGCCTGGCCGGGTAATTGCTCCAGTACTTCATTAAGGGAGAAAGCCTGTACCTGTTCGATTACTTCTTTCCCGATAGTGATCTCGGAGAATTTTTTTCCTTTTCTTGCCGTTACGACCACTTCATCCAGTCGCAAGTCACGGTTTTGAAGGTAAACGGTAAGCTTGGTGTTTAAGTTTTCTTTTTTGTAGGTAACGGTCATTTCCTGCTTACCCAACAGTTTGAAACTGATACTAATATCTTTCGAAGCCGGCATACGCAGTTCAAATGAACCGTTATCGTCTGTAATGGCCCAGTCATTCGTTTCCGGGTTCAGCACGAATACACTTTGCAATGGTTTTTTAGTGTCTTTATCCAGAACCTGTCCGGTTATATGTTTTTGTGCATATAGCGTATTAATGCCTAGCAGTAGTATAATGTATAAAAACCTCACGTCTATCAAATATCTTAATATGGTGCAAAAATACCATCATTATTTTATTTAGACTAATAATAGATAAGAATAAGCAGTATTTATGACTTTTTTTTAAAGAATTAACAACAGAATCTTAAATATTCCCTTTCTTTTTGAGTTTAAAATAAGATAATTAAAAAATATAAGGATTATATTTTCATTTTCTCTTTTTGATAGTAGCAGAATAGGCTATAAAATGTTAAATATCACAAAATTAAAGAATCATTTCGACTTTTATTGTAAATTTGTATATACAAATATTGTATAGTAATGAATAGACTTGATTTTATTAAAACTATAATTGGAGGAGCAGGTATGGCAACATTATATCCATTTTACAACTGGACACAGGATTTAAAAGAAGAAGATGTGAAACTTCCGGTGTTATTTATCGGTCACGGTTCACCGATGAACGGTATTGAAGACAATGAATTTTCACGCACCTGGACCAAAATGGGGCAGGACATTCCGAAGCCGAAAGCCGTGATTGTTATTTCGGCACACTGGTTAACCAGAGGTACGCATATTACTGCGATGAACCATCCGAAAACGATTCATGATTTTGGCGGTTTTCCACAGGCATTATTCGATGTGCAGTATCCGGCACCCGGAAATCCGGAACTGGCGAAAGCAACGTCCGGCCTGATCACCACTACCGATGTTGGTTTGGATCACGACTGGGGCTTGGACCACGGCACATGGACCGTTGTACGGCACATGTATCCCAACGCGGATATCCCGGTTTTGCAGCTGAGCATCGATTATAACAAACCCCCGCAATACCATTATGACCTGGCGAAACAACTGGCGAGCCTGCGTAAAAAAGGCGTACTGATTATCGGAAGCGGTAATATGGTGCACAACCTTCGTATGGTCGCCTGGGATAAACTGGCGGAGCCGGAATATGGCTATGACTGGGCTGTGGAAATGAATACCATATTTAAAAACAAAATCACCGACGGTAACCACAAAGCACTGATTGACTATGAAAAACTGGATAAGTCGGCAAAATTAGCAATCCCTACGCCGGATCATTATTACCCGATGCTGTACACACTGGCATTACAGGACAGTAAAGACGAAACAAGCTTTTTTAATGATAAGGCAGTGGGCGGTTCCTTAACAATGACTTCTGTAAAAATCGGATAAGACCCGAAAAGAAAAAGGGAGAACGATATTAATCATTCTCCCTTTTTTATATGTTCGTTTTTCAAACTTCAAACCTCATAAATCACACTTCATAAATCACACCTCCAAACTATTCCTCCATCTCTTCTTTGCTGAATTTGAAAGGATAATCCCCGAAATGCGGCGCTAATTTTTTAGTCTGATAGGTTTTTTTGCTGTATTTGTTCGACAATGCAATAATGGAAACGGTGTCTTTTCTAAGGGTTACCAGAGAAGACGTGTTCCCGTGCCACCAGCCGTTGTGAAAAAAATATTTCTGACCGGTTTCAAACTCATACATACGGACACCCAAACCGTAATTTTTGGTTCCTTTGCGCTCATAGCTGTAACCTTTATACATTTCGGCTTTCATTTCTTTACTTAAGAAATCATCATTGTAGGTAGCGATGTCAAATTTTAAAATATCACGCGGGGTGGAATAAATATTCTTATCGCCATAAACCTGATCCAGGAACTCAAAGGCAAGACGCAAATAATTTCCTTTATAGGATTGACTCACATTATCTTTTTTCTCCAGATTATTAAAAACAAAAGTATGCTTCATGCCAAGCGGATCGAAAATCATTTCTTTCATCACCACCGGATAGCTTTTACCGGTTACTTTTTCGATAATCAAAGCCAGTAAGGCATAGTTGGTATTACAATAGCCAAAACGGGTATTGGGCTGTGATTCCAGACCGATGGGTTTGGTCGCTAATAAATCCAGTACATCCTGATTTGTCAGCGTCTTTTTCTTATCCCACACCCCTTTATCGGCAGTAAAATAAGCATAATTGCGCAAACCGCTTCGGTGGCTCAAAAGCATTCTTACCGTTGTTTTTTCATACGGGAAAGCCGGTAGCAGACTTTTTACCGTCTGGTCCAGTTTTAATTCCCCTTCGTCAACCAGTTTTAATACGGCAACGGCCGTAAGCATTTTACTAACGGAGGCAATATGGATAGGCGTGTCTGCCGTTATTTTGTCGTTTTTCTCTTTATAGGCATATCCGCTGTAGTTCTCATAGATAATCTGCCCGTTTTTGGCAACAAGGAAACCGCCGCTGTAATCGTTACTGTTAAAATGCTTGTTGTAAAAACGCTCCACATAAGCTTTATTATCAGAAGCATATTTGGCAGAGATTTTAGGTAATTTGATCTCAAAATTACCGGCTAAAAGCGCAGTATCGTTGGTACTGTTATCGGAGTTTCTGGAGTTATCTTTTTTATTGCACGATAATATTAATAATATAGAAAATAGGGGGATATATTTAGTCAGTTTCATTGAAAAGTGTTCCTTGTAAAATTTTGGTAAAGGCAAATATAAATAACCCAAATTGTTTTTAAAATCCTAAAAGGAATTAATTTCTGTTAAATTTTCAACACATAAAAAAAGCCTGTAATTACATACAGGCTAAATTTCACTTTTGAAACAATTTATTGTTATAAGGCTAATTTCTTTTTGGTGTCTTTTAAAAGCGCATCTTTATGAACCATTACCGATATCGCTTTTAATTTCATATAAGGAACGCTCATATACACATAACCGCCATTGGCAACTCTGCTGGCATCGGTTCCCCAGGAATTTTTCACTTTATAGTAAACAGTTCCTTTCTGATCCTTTACTTTTCCAACAATGTGCATTAAATGGTCGTCCTGGGTAGAAAGGTTTTCAAATTCTGCCTGACGGAATTCCGGAGTGATTGCTTTTTCCGGTTTGATCTCTGTTAAGATCGTTTTGTTATCCTCGCTGTTTTCCGGGATCACGGCAACACCGTATTTTCCGGAAAAGGTAGGCTCACTTACGTCACAATCCAATTCAACGGTATAACCTGTTGCCAGCGCATTGTCGATATTGCTGATAAATTCATCCAGCGGCATGTTGTAAAAACTTCCGTTAGAAAAGTTATCCGGCACATTTAAAATAAACGTACTGTAATTGGGTACATGGGTAAAAGAAGTGATGGTAACATACTCTTTAGGATTGATTTTGGTCATTGCCAAAAAGCTCTTCGGCGTATATTTTTTACCTTCATAAGTAAACTCGGTTACATTCTTACCTATATAGATGTCTAAAACGGCACTGATGGCTTTTTTCCAGTTTGGGGAAAGCTTTTTTGCCGGATTGTCAACGTAGGTTTTTAGCATACTTTCGATAACGGCAACCATTTCGGCGTGATTATAGGTGTCTGACGTACCGTTTAATCCGGTAAATGCCTCATTCGGAACAATTCCGTATTCGGCAACACTGTTAATCACATCATGTGCTAAACCGCCTTCTCCAAATTGTGCTTTTCCCTGGCGCATTACATAGTTTTCCGCTTTTTTCGGATAGGTGTTGCGCACCTGGTACATTTCCGAAAGGTCGATTTTCTTTCCGGTCAGACGGATTACTTCCGACTCTAAAAAAGACGAAGCCGAAAAACTCCAGCAGGTTCCGGTATTGCCCTGACTGATTACCGGTAAAGCTTCTAAGTCAGTAACTGTTTGGAATTCATATTTTTGAGCCTGTGCTGAAAAAATCAACCCTAAGAACGCTACTGAAACAAAAATTTTTTTCATTACATTATAATTTTTTGGAAGTGCAAGATAATGCAAAAAATGATTTATTTTTACGGTAAAATTTAAAAATATGAATACAATAAACTGGCAGACAGTTCGGGAATTCGAAGATATAACCTATAAAAAATGCAATGGAGTAGCGCGTATCGCTTTTAATCGTCCGGATGTCCGTAATGCTTTTCGTCCTAAAACAACCAGTGAATTATACCAGGCATTTTATGATGCCCAGGAAGATACTTCCATCGGAGTAGTGTTGCTTTCTGCAGAAGGACCATCTTCTAAAGACGGTGTTTACTCATTTTGCAGCGGCGGTGACCAGAAAGCAAGAGGCCATCAGGGATATGTTGGTGATGACGGCATGCACCGTTTAAATATATTAGAAGTACAACGCTTAATCCGTTTTATGCCGAAAGCCGTTATCGCGGTGGTTCCGGGTTGGGCTGTTGGCGGCGGACACAGTCTGCATGTGGTTTGCGACTTAACGTTAGCCAGTAAGGAACACGCTATTTTCAAACAAACGGATGCCGATGTAACCAGCTTTGACGGTGGTTACGGTTCTGCATATCTTGCCAAAATGGTTGGTCAGAAAAAAGCCCGTGAGATCTTCTTTTTAGGCCGTAACTATTCGGCACAGGAAGCTTTCGAAATGGGAATGGTCAATGCGGTAATCCCGCATGCCGAACTGGAAGATACCGCTTATGAATGGGCGCAGGAAATTTTAGCCAAATCGCCGACCTCTATAAAAATGCTGAAATTTGCTATGAACTTAACCGATGACGGTATGGTAGGACAGCAGGTTTTTGCCGGTGAAGCGACCCGTTTGGCCTATATGACAGACGAAGCTAAAGAAGGAAGAGATGCGTTCTTAGAAAAACGTAAGCCAAACTTTGAAAAGAAATGGCTGCCTTAACAGCGTGAAAAGCAATAACATTAGAATTGGCTTGTGAATTTTCATAAGCCAATTGTTTTATAACAAATACAGACCCAAGAATGGAGCAATTTACCAATACCCCTATCGATACCACCACACTGCCCAGGTTTGAAACCGTACCGTTTACCGCTTTACATCCGGATTATAAAAAGGTCATCATACTGCATATTGCCGTTTTTATACTCGTTTTAGTAGCGATAGCCGGGATATTGCTGGTGGTGAATCCGGAATTGGTTTCCCGGGAATTATTGCTGGGAACAGGAATCGGAATAGCGGTTTTCGGAGCAATTGTGACCTTCTTTTCCCTGTTGAGCTTCCGTAAAAAAGGATTTGCTTTCCGCCAGCATGATGTATTGTTCCGAAGCGGGGTCATTGCCACCAAAACAATCATCATTCCTTACAGCAGAGTGCAGCACGTTGCCTTACATCAGGGATTCGTTTCCGGAAAACTGGGACTGGCCGCTATTGAGATCTTTACTGCCGGTGGCGGAGACAGCGACATTAATATTCCCGGAATTGAAAAAGAGCATGCCGAAAACATCAAGCAACTGCTGATGACAAAACTGAATCATACCACTAAAGAAACAACTGCCATAACGCCGTCTGAAGATGAACTTTAACCAACCGCAAAGACAGTCACTTATTGGCGTGTTGGTCATGTTTACCGATTCGTTCCAAAAAATAATCAGGGGTTTATGGCCGATACTGCTTGTCTGGCTTTTTAAATTTAACGAGGTAAACAAAGTATATGTGGTGCTGGGTATTGTGGGAATTATAGCGGTGATCGGTGTTTTTGCCTACCTGCAATACCGGAACTTTACCTTTCATATTGATGAAGAAAACGAAGAGTTTATCATCAATAAAGGTGTACTGAATAAAACAAAGATTGCCATTCAGCTCAACAAAATCCAGCAGGTCAATATTAACCAGTCCTTTATACAAAAAATAATAGGTGTGCATGCGCTGGATGTGGATACTGCCGGAAGTGCCAAAAAAGAAGCAGTCATAAAAGCGGTTTCGGAAGAACTGGCACAGGCATTAAAAGTAAGATTACTCAAAGGAGAACAAACCGCTGCAAAAACGGTACAGGAAAGTGAGGAAACCACAGTTTTTCCGGAAAAGGAACCTTTTATCAGTATCAGTTTTTTAAGCCTTGTCAAAATAGGACTGACGTCTAATTACGTTAGAAGCCTGGCATTACTGATTGCCTTCTTCGGAACGGTTTATGAAAACATTCAGAACTTCACCAAAAGCAACGAAATAGAAGGCGGCCAGATCAATAACTATATTGATGAAAGTTTAGCGATGTATTCGGCAACTATTTTTATTGTCATGCTGCTTGGATTACTACTGGTTATCAACCTTGGCAGAACCATCATCAAGTATTTTGACTTTAAAATGGCCAAACAGGGACGCTCGCTTTTATTGTCTTACGGACTGCTGAATACAAAAAACACCATCATCCGGCCGGAAAAAGTACAGTTGGTTACCACCAGCAGAAATTTTCTGCAAAAGAAAATGAATGTACTGAACATAAAAATCCGTCAGGCTTCCGGTAATGCCGATGCGCATGACGAAAAAGACAAATCGGCAATTGAAATACCGGGATGTAATGAACGGGAACGCGATGAAATACTAACCTTGCTGTTCCGGGAAATTCCCCAAAAAGGAGTGGCATTACTGCCCAATTACAGACGATTGGTAGTAGCTGTGGTTCTTTATATTGTACTACCGCTAACGGTTTTGTTTTTCTTAGACCGGTATACCATACTACCAATTCAGGAATATCTTATTTTTGTACCGCTATACATTACGTTTACGGGAATATTGCTGTATTTCAGCTTTAGAAACAGCCGCCTGTTTGTGACAGAAAATTTTATAATCAGTCAGCTGGGCGCCTGGGATATAGAACATCAGATTATCGAACCGCACAAAATACAGGCCATCAGTACCAGTCAGCTATTTTGGCATAAAAGTGTGAATATCGGAAGTGTAACGCTGCATACCGCCGGTGGTAATGTGTCGTTCCATCTGGGAAATTATACTCACATTAAAGAGCTGGTTAACCTCTGGCTGTATCAGGTGGAAGCATCAGATAAAAACTGGATGTAAATAAAAAGAAATTATAAGTTGTAAAAAATAAAAAATGAATGCAAAAATATGGCTTGAAGCCGCACGATTAAGAACATTACCGCTTTCCATTTCAGGAATATTAGTGGGCACTTTTTATGCTTACAAACAATATTCGGATAACGCGAATTACTGGCTGATTTTCGGATTAGCATTTTTAACTACTTTGGGCTTACAGGTGCTGTCAAATTTTGCAAATGACTATGGCGACGGGGTAAAAGGTACCGATAACAAGGACAGAGTAGGACCGCAGCGTGCGATACAGAGCGGAGCGATCACGCCGGAACAGATGAAAAAAGGGATCATAATCGTTTCTGTTGCTACGCTGATTATTGCTGTAGCGCTGATTTATGCTTCTTTCGGGAAAGATAACTTTGGCTTTTCACTTTTCTTTTTTGTATTGGGATTAGCGGCGATCACGGCGGCGATCAAATATACCGTTGGAAAATCGGCTTACGGATACAGAGGATTGGGCGATTTGTTTGTTTTTATCTTCTTCGGACTGGTAAGTGTTTTAGGAACCAATTTCCTTTTTGAACAGGCGGTTGATTATAAGCTTTTACTGCCGGCTGTTGCGATTGGCCTGTTGAGTGTTGCCGTTCTAAACCTGAACAATATGAGAGACCGGGAATCGGATATAAAAGCAGGTAAAAATACACTGGTGGTTAAAATTGGTGCTCAAAATGCTAAAAACTACCACCTGTTTATAGTGGTAACAGCCATGATTTTAGGATTGCTGTTTGCCTACCTTTCCGGTTTTGAGTGGAAACAATACCTGTTTGTACTGTCCTATATTCCCTTATTGAAACATTTAAAAACAGTAGCCGCCAATAAAGAACCCGGAGCATTGGATCCGGAACTTAAAAAGGTCGCTTTAAGCACCTTCTTTTTTGCGGTTTTATTATCTGTAGTACTAACCTTTTAACCTCACGACTATGAAAATTACTTTTTACGGACACGCTTGTTTAGGAATCGAGATCAGCGGTAAACACCTTCTTGTTGACCCGTTTATTACCGGAAACCCGAAAGCGGCACATATTGATATTAATACACTTCAGGCGGATTACATCCTGCTGACACATGCCCATAGCGATCATATCCTGGACGTGGAAGCCATTGCTAAAAGAACGAATGCGGTAATTGTATCGAACTATGAAATCGCCAGTCATTTTGGCAATAAAGGATTTTCGTATCACCCGATGAATCACGGCGGAAGCTGGAAATTTGATTTTGGTACCGTAAAATATGTAATTGCCTTACACACCAGTTCCTTCCCGGACGGCAGTTACGGCGGACAACCGGGCGGATTTGTCATTGAAGGCGAACATAAAAACATCTATATTGCCGGCGATACCGCATTGACGATGGACATGAAACTGATCTCGATGCGCACCAAACTGGACCTGGCAATCTTACCGATTGGCAGTAACTTTACGATGGATGTGGAAGATGCCATTATTGCTTCCGATTTCCTGGAATGCGATAAGGTTTTAGGCTATCATTTTGATACGTTCGGCTATATCGAAATCAACCACGAAGAATCCATCCGCAAGTTTTTCAATAAAGGAAAAGATCTGATGCTGCTGGAAATAGGGGCTTCAATTGATTTATGATATTAGAAGTTAGAAGTATCATAAATTAAGGTTGATATTTGATATACGAGGTTAGAGGTATCCTAAATTCGTATTCATAGATAAAGTTTGATATTTGATATATGAGGTTAGAAGTATTCTAAATTCGTATTCATAGATAAAGTTTGATATTTGATATATGAAGTTAGAAGTAAGTATCCTAACTTCATATATCGTATATCGTAAATCAAACCTCATAAATCAAACCTCATAAATCAAACTTCGTAAATCAAACTTCGTATATCATCCCTCATAAATCATATATCGTATATCTTCCCTATGAAAGCATCTTATCAAAAATATACCCTGCAATTCAAAAGACCATCCGGGACATCCCGCGGTATACTGACTGAAAAAGAAACCTGGTTTATCCTGCTTGAAAAAGACGGTAAAAAAGGAATAGGCGAGTGTGGCATATTGCGAACGCTCAGTGTGGATGACCGGCCGGACTATGAAGAAAAACTGCGTTGGGTTTGCGGGAACATTCATTTGGGAGCAGACAAACTCTGGGAATCTTTGCAGGAATTTCCGTCCATTCAGTTTGGAGTGGAAATGGCATTCCGGTCGTTAGCCGCTCAGGATCCTTTTTTATTATTCCCGTCTGATTTTACCGGATCCCGGAAAAGCATCCTGATAAACGGCCTGGTCTGGATGGGGGAAGAATCCTTTATGAAAACCCAGATCGAAGAAAAACTGGCCCAGGGATTCCATTGTATCAAGCTGAAAATTGGTGCTATTGATTTTCAGAAAGAACTGGATCTGCTGGCTTTTATCCGGAATAACTTTGATGCCGGAACGGTTGAGATCCGGGTAGATGCTAACGGTGCTTTTTCTAACGATAAGGCATTGGAGAAATTACAACAACTGTCCAAATTTGAACTGCACAGTATCGAACAGCCGGTTAAGCAGGGCAATGTTGCCGTAATGGCACAATTGTGCCGGGAAACTCCTTTTCCGATTGCGCTGGATGAGGAGTTGATAGGTATTTTTAAACCGGAAGATAAAGAAGCTTTGTTGGTACAGATAAAACCGCAGTATATTATTTTAAAACCGAGTCTGGTTGGCGGTTTCCGCGGCTCAAAGGAATGGATAGACCTTGCGGAAAAGCATAATATCGGCTGGTGGATAACCTCGGCACTGGAAAGCAATATCGGGCTGAATGCTATTGCCCAGTGGACGTTTACGTTACAAAATCCGATGCCGCAAGGATTAGGTACTGGTGCTCTATATACGAATAATTTTGAATGCCCGTTAGAAGTAGTTGACGGCCAGCTTTGGTATAACCAGGGTAAAACCGGCTGGGAAACAAGCAGCGTCTTTATTTCCGGTTAAGATATCGTTTTTTACGGATGATGAAAACAGTAATATTGGAAGCTACAATAATCAGCGTAATAATGATCGTCAGCAGTATGATTAATGTATTGAATAATTCGGTCGTAAAATCCAGATTATCAAAATAAAAATAAAGCTGCGTAAACGAATAGATAGCCATTAAAAAGTATACAACCGTTAGTCCTCTTGATTTCATTGTAAATTCGATTTTTATTAGAACAAAAATAGTGGATCACTAAAAGACAAAACAGGGGAAAAATCCCCTTTTTTTATGGATTAGCTATTAATTTTTCCTGAAAAGCAGAGAATAATAACAATTAACACTACAAATTGTTTGTTTTTAATGTTTTAGTGAATATTAAGTATACCGGCAGACAATAACAGATAATACTTTATATTTGATCCCTTTCTATAATTATATGATAAAAAAATACTTTCTGATACTATTTTTATATACATCAGGCTTATTTGCCCAGGGAGAAGCCAACAACTGGTTTTTTGGCGCCGGAGCCGGAATACATTTTGATGCCAATGGAGTGGTAACCTCTCTCACGAACGGACAGATTCAGACCAACGAAGGATGCAGTTCCATTTCTAACGCAAACGGCGATTTACTTTTTTATACCGATGGCCGTACTGTCTGGGACAGAAATCACGTGATTATGCCAAACGGGGACTACTTTGGTGGTAAAGGTTTATTTGGCGACCCGTCCAGTACACAATCGGGGATAATTGTTCCCAAACCGAATGACCCGAATACCTACTATATTTTTACGGTCGATGAGCCGCATCATGATAATGCTGCCACCTATCCGGCCCGTAATACGGGATTTACAGAAAGCCAGGACGATGGCTACAATAACGGATTCAATTATTCCACGGTTAACCTGCAGCTAACGGGAAGTAACGGAAGTATCGGTAATATTACCAACCGGAACAAGCACCTTATTACTTATGATACCAATCCTAACGGTGATGAAATAAAATACAAATGCTCCGAAAAAATTACGGCAGTAAAAGACGCTTCCGGCGGTTATTGGGTTATTACCCATTTCATAAACCGTTTTTATGCTTTCAGAGTTACCAGTACCGGAGTTTCACAAACACCGGTGGTCTCGACAGTTGATCCGTATATTACACTAAGTGGTTACAGGAGAAACGCTATCGGGTATTTAAAAGCATCGCCCAATGGTCAGAAATTAGCCATAGCCCATTCTCAAAACGGTACGGAAACAGGGGAGACAACTAATGACGGATCGGTTTATTTATACGATTTTGATAAAAATACCGGAATAGTTTCAAATCCTGTTGCCCTGATTAATTCCGTTAATGCGTATGGAATTGAATTTTCGGCAGAAACCAAAAAACTATACGCCAGTATTAGAGAAAGCAATGTTAATAGTATTGCCCAGTTTGATCTGGAAAGCGCTAATATTCCGGGTTCGATATTGAATATTTCGAATACTACGGCTACAGGAGCGTTGCAGCTGGGACCGGATAAAAAAATATACTTTACCAATTCCGCAACCATACACCTGAGCGTCATCAACAATCCGGAAGAGACGGGTAGTCTTGCCGGTTTTGTTATGAATGCCATTACGTTAAGCAGCGGACTGGCAACATTAGGATTGCCGCCTTTTATAACCTCGGTATTTTATCCGAGTTTTCAGGTTGCCAATACCTGTTTTGGCGATACGACAACTTTCACTATGCCGGCCTCACTAACCAATCAGGCCTATACCAGTATCGAATGGAATTTTGGAGATGCTTCACCGGTTTCAAATGCCGTAGCGCCTACGCATGTGTATGCGGCACCCGGAGATTATCCGGTTTCGGTGACCGTAGTGATCAATGGTAATGCGGTAACCAATTCCGAAACGATTACCATCTATGAGGTTCCGGTGGCAAATCCGGTTGGAAACCTGCAGCTTTGTGATTCCGATAGCGACGGCCTGACCCAAATCAATTTACAGCAGCAAACCGGCAGTATTTTAGGAACGCAGTCGTCTACGGTTTTTGAAGTACTGTATTTTCTGTCTCCGGCAGATGCTGCCAGTAATCAGAATGCAATAGACCCGACGAATTTTACCAATACAGTGCCGTCGTTTACGCTTTATGCCCGGGTACAGAATAGAAGTAATTCCGCTTGTTTTGCTACAACTTCTTTCCAGGTTACGGTAACACCAAAACCGGTCATCACAGTACTAACCGATTATGCCCTTTGTGACGACAGCAGCAGTAATGGTTTTGAAACATTTGATTTGCAGACAAAAATCGCAGGAATTTTAGGAACCCAGAATGCTGCAGATCACGCCATTAGTTTTCATGCAACGCAGGCCGATGCCGATGCCGGATCGAATGCACTGCCGTATCTGTTTACAAATACCAATGCAAACAGTCAGGAAATTTATGTGCGGATAGAAAATACCACTAATACCAATTGCTATAGTACCAAAAGCTTCTTTTTAAAGGTCAATACACCTCCGGTCGTGTCACCGGCTACCTTGGTACAATGTGATTTCGGATTAAATCCGGACGGGTTTACCACTTTTAATCTGAATGAAGCCGATGCCGTACTGACGAACGGAAATACTAACCGGATAACAACCTTCTTTTTAAACAATGCTGATGCAGTAGCGAATACCGCTCCTTTAAATCCGGTTTATACCAATATTTCCAATCCGCAGCAAATATCAGTAAGAGTTACCGATACCCAAACCGGCTGCTACAGCATTACAACACTTTCGCTGCACGTGAATACGACAGCTACACAGGAACTGGTTATGAATGGCTGTTCGGATAATGGCTATTATACTTTTAACCTGACAGGTTTAGGACTGGAAACCAGTACCAATACCGTTAAATATTACAGCTCGGTTACCGATGCTCTGCTGGAGCAAAACGAACTGAATACAGCCTTTACCAATACAACCGTTGGCTTCCAGACGGTTTATGCCCGCGTTGAGAGTAATAACGATTGTGAAGGCTTGCATGAAATAAAATTATACATACGAAGATTGCCGGCACTGGCTGTTGATGCTTCACCAAAATTATGCACAGACCAGCCGGTAACCCCGCTATTATTAACAAGCGGTATTGTCTCGGCTAACGGTTATCAGTTTTTGTGGTCAACCGGAGCGACAACTCCAACGATCAGTGTGATCACGCCGGGTGTCTATACGGTTGCGGTGACCAATGTTTACGGCTGCTCGGCTATCAGGACATTAACGGTAGAACCGTCCAATGTGGCTACGGTAACGGCTATAGAAGTGGAAGACTTAACAGAAAATAATACCATAACGGTTTATGTAACGGGAAGCAGTAACCATTATGTTTATGGAATTGATGCACCGGACGGACCTTTCCAGGACAGCAACTTTTTTGACAATGTTGCTACCGGTATCCATACCGTTTATATCCGGGATTTTAACGGCTGCGGTACGATTGCAAAACAGGTGGCTGTATTGGGCATTCCGAAATACTTTACGCCAAACGGAGACGGTTACAACGATTTATGGCGTATTAAAGGCGCTGCAAATAGCCTGTATAAAAACAGCATTGTCAATATTTTTGACCGTTACGGTAAATTATTAAGACAGATGAAAGCTTCCGAAGGCTGGAATGGTATTTACAACAACCAGCCGCTTCCGGCAACCGATTACTGGTATGTGGTTTATTTGCAGGACGGAAGAGAAGTAAAAGGCCATTTTACGCTGAAAAGATAACTGTTTTTCAATATTCAAAACAGGTATGGCCGTAAGCTAACAGGCGGTATACCGGAATAAATTCAGAAAATGAAAAGACACATACTTGTTGACGGGGTACGCTTAAACGTGTACACGGCCACTATTGACCATACGAAACCGTATATCGTTTTTCTACACGATTCCCTGGGTTGCATCACCCTATGGCGCAACTTTCCGGATATACTGGCACAGGCAGCGCAGTGCAATGTGATGGTCTATGACCGGCAGGGTTATGGCGAATCGGATGCTTTTACAACCATTGAACGCCATAACGACTATCTTGAAAAGGAAGCCCAAACGCTGGACAGTCTTCTGGCAGCGCTGGCTATTGATGCAGCAATCCTGTTCGGGCATAGCGATGGCGGTTCGATAGCTTTGCTAACGGCGGCAATGTTTCCTGAACGGATTAAAGCGGTGATTACCGAAGGAGCTCACGTGTTTGTAGAAGATATTACGCTAAACGGCATCAGGGCAGCTGTGGAAGCGTATGCAACCACCAATCTGAAAGAAAAACTGTTCAAATACCATGGCGATAACGTAGACGGACTGTTCCGCGCATGGACGGAAACCTGGCTCTCGGACCGGTTCAGAAGCTGGAATATTGAAAAATATTTACCCAATATTACCTGCCCGGTACTGGTGCTTCAGGGCGAAAACGATGAATTTGGCAGCACAAAACAAGTGAGTGCCATAGCAGAACAGGTGAGCGGCAGGGCACAGCAATGCCTTATTCCGGCTGTTGGACATTCGCCGCACAAAGAAAATCCGGAGCAGACACTGGAACCGGTGATCCGATTCCTACAGTCGTTACAGTCTTAGAAAATCTTATGCGTTTTCCGGTGTTTTCTTAATCATATTCAGATAACCCTGTAATATGGAAGACAGCACGATCGTCAGGAAAGCACCGATAATGTTCAGCCACAGGAAACTCACCACATCCAGATAATAGATGTAAAAAATAAGCAGCTGACTGGTCATAGCCGCCCAAAAAACGGCTTTTGCCTTAATAAACTTGATATAAAACGCAATCAGGAAAATACCCAATACGGTTCCGTAAAAGATGGAACCAACAATATTTACCAGCTGGATCAGGTTTTCAAATAAAGTACCCACACAGGCAAACAGGATGGCAATTAAACCCCAGAAAAGCGTAAAAAGCTGGGTAGCGTTTACAAAATGCTTTTCGGATTTCTCCGTTTTTAAATTCCTTTTGTACAGGTCAATCGTTGTCGTGGAAGCTAATGCATTTAATCCCGAAGCGGAAGAAGACATTGCTGCCGACAGGATTACGGCCAATAACAAGCCTATAAGCCCTTTTGGAAGGTAGTTCAGGATAAAGTGGATAAATACATAATCCTTATCGTTTGTTTCGGTTTTAACATCCGCTTTTTTAATCAGTTCTTTGGCATCTTCCCGCAGGTCTTTTTCTTTACTGGATAAGGAAACCATTTTCTGCTGTAAGATAGGATTGTCAAAATCCTGCTGCAATTGCCCCACATACAGCATGCTGATCTCTTTTTTCTCTTCCTGTACCTGGTCGAGCTGTGCTTCCAGTTTTTTATATGCCGCTTTGTATGGGGAATGCTCTACAATCTTGATGTTATTCGGGTTAAAGTGCAGCGGAGCCGAGTGAAACTGGAAGAATACAAAAACCATAACTCCGGTTAACAGTATGAAAAATTGCATCGGGACTTTTAGCAATCCGTTCATGATTAAGCCCATCTGGCTTTCTTTAATGGATTTTCCGGTAAGGTAACGTCCAACCTGTGACTGGTCGGTACCAAAATAGGAAAGTGCCAGGAAAAAACCGCCGGTAATACCGCTCCAGAACGTATATCGGGTTTCCGGATCAAAAGAAAAATCAACAATATTCATTTTCCCGTTGGCACCGGCTATACCCAGCGCATTACTAAAACTAAGCTCGTCCGGTAAATAGCTTAAAATGAGCACAAAGGTGATGAACATTCCGGTCATGATCACAAACATTTGCTGTTTTTGCGTGACATTCACCGCTTTCGTTCCACCGGAAAAAGTATAGACAATAATCAGTAAACCGATAATGATATTCATTAAAGTAAGGTTCCAGCCCAGCAGGGAGGATAAAATAATAGCCGGAGCATAAATGGTTAGTCCGGTTCCCAATCCACGCTGAAAAAGGAATAGAAAAGCAGCCAGCGAACGGGTTTTGACATCAAAACGCTGTTCCAGGAATTCATAAGCCGTAAAAACTTTTAAACGGTGGTATATCGGAATAAAGGTGATACAGATCACGATCATCGCGATGGGCAAACCGAAATAGAACTGTACAAATCCCATTCCGTCATGATAAGCCTGTCCGGGAGTAGAGAGGAAAGTAATTGCACTGGCCTGGGTGGCCATTACGGAAAGACCAACGGTCCACCAGGGTGTTTCGTTATTGCCGAGAATAAACTCTTCGACATTTTTACTTCCTTTGGTTTTTAAAGAACCGTAAATTACAATGAATAAAAGGGTTGCTGATAATACTATCCAGTCAATACTCTGCATGGTTTAGGCGTACATTTGCATTAAAAAATAAAACAACAGTATATAGAAAGCGTTTAGTATTAATACCAAAGTGTAGCTTTTTTTCCAGGAATTCGGTTTTTCAGTCATGTTGTTTTGAATTTAATACCGGATTTCTGCGCATCCGGTATTACGATACTTGGTTTCGAAAATACGAAAAAGATTTACGCTATTTCGATTATTAACACTATTTCCCTACAGCAATGATGTTTGCCATAAGACGGAATGCTCCCGAAACGCCTTCCGGCAGTTCTCTGAAAAAGCTCAGTCCTGTATAGACATAATATCCTTTGCCGTATTTGGCTACTAATAAAGCTCCTTTTTTAGGGGTTTCTCCTTTATCATTAGCTTCCAGTACAGGCGTAAATTCACTGCCCCATTTGTCCGGATAGTATAAACCCTGTTCCTGAACCCAGCCTTTAAAATCATCAGCGGTTATTTTGTTCGGGAAATTGAGGACTTTGTGTTTTGGATCTAAAAAGGTAACCGTGGCATTTTCTTCCGTTACACGATCGGAAGAAATTTCAAGCGGGTAGGGTGCAATATCCTGTGTTATCAGGCTTCCGGTTGTATTGTACTGGACTACCATCGTACCGCCGTTGCGAACATATTCGAACAATAAAGGCTGTTTGAACTGTAAGGCTTCCACAACATTATAAGCACGGATGCCTACCACTACCGCATCAAAAGTTTCCAGTAAACTACTGGTTATTTTTTCCGGTTTTACAATAGTCACCGTATAACCCATTTGTTGCAGGCTCTGCGGAACCTGGTCGCCGGCACCCATAATATAGGCAATGTTTTTTCCTTTGATCTCCACATCGGCTTTGGTAAATTTCGCTTCGGCAGGCAATAAAACCTGTTGTAAGGCAATGTGCGGATAATCGATCAGGATCTGCTGTTTATCAAAGCGTTCGCCATTAACAACTGCAATGCTTTTGGCTACAGCTTCCGATGCATAATTGGGCGGCGTTACTTCAAAAGTTACTGTTTTTTCACTTCCTTTCCGGGATAACTGGAACGGAATGGTTTCGGGAACCACTTTCCAGTCGGCAGGAAGTTCCAGTTGTAAAGTACCGTTGCAATTGTCTTTTCCGGCTTTTACTTTTACCGCTACCAATTGTTTTTTCCGGTCTTTAAACAGCTGTACTTTGTTTAAAATTTCGGTAGTAACTTCCGGCACTACATCCAGTGGACGGTACACTTCTCCTTTTACAGGATCGTTGTATTTATAGATGATTTCTTTCGTAAACGGAATTTCGGTGCCTTCCACCAGTATGGAGAAAGTAACAGCAATTTTACGGATAATGTCCGGAATCCCTATTTTTTGCTGGTCGTTCACCGAGTACATTCCGGTGGTTCCCTTTTCATTCAGCCAGTAAGGCGAGGTGTAAGGAGTATCTTTAGGTATCGAAATGCTGATGGTTTCGCTTTCAAACAGGTTGTTCTTTAACGGAAAACTTTGCTCAATGGTTTGCTTGTCCGGCTGTATAACCAGGCTTAACAGCTTCATTTCAACCGTACTTCGGTTAATGGCTTCCCATTTTACCTTCAGATTGCTTCCCGGGGTAACCGATTGATTTTCGGCTACTGCTTCCAGGTATAAACCGGAACATTCGGCTATAATGGCTTTTACTTCCTCCAGTTTGATGGTTTTCCAATGGTTGTCTTCTAAATTCTGAATCTGCTGGTACACTTTTACCAGGTCATATACCGAAGCGGAAGGATTTTTAAAGTCAAAGCATTTTAAGATAAAATCGATGGTTTCTCCAATGCGGGCACCGCCTTTAACGCGATTCCAGGAGGTATCAATGCCTTCAAATAAATTTTGCTGATCCGTTAACGGACTTCCTTTAATCAGTTCCAGGTATTCCATGTCTTCCCCGCGGGCACCGGTAGTACCAAATCCCTGCGATTGGTGCTTACTGCGACTCAAAGCGGCAACTTCCTGATTGGATTTCCCCAGTGAAGGATAATAAACACCGGTTCTTAAGTTGACATATTTTGATTTGTCTGCTTTTTCAAATTTGTCTTTTCCGCCAAAAAACCACCAGGAAACATTAAAGAATAAACGTTTGGGCTGCCATGGTTTTACAAATTTCAGTTGTGAAGGCTCAAATGAAGCATCTGCCGCTAAGGTGAAAAGCTCCTGCGACAGCATGGCCGAAGAGGTGTGATGCCCGTGTGTTGTTCCGGGGGAACGGTGGTCGAAACGGTTAATGATAATGTCCGGCTGAAAATTCCGGATAATCCACGCCATGTCACTCATAACTTTTTCCTTATCCCATATTTCCAGCGTTTCATTGGGCACTTTCGAATAGCCGAAATCGTTTGCTCTGGAAAAAAACTGTTCACCGCCGTCTGTTTTTCGGGCTTCGATTAATTCCTGAGTACGGATAACGCCTAAAAGCTCGCGTAGTTCTGTTCCGATAAGATTTTGTCCGCCGTCACCGCGTGTAAGCGAAAGATAACCGGTACGGGCTTTTTTGCTGTTGGCTAAAAATGAAATAAGACGGGTGTTTTCGTCATCGGGATGGGCTGCAATATAAAGTGCGGATCCTAAAAAGTTTAATTTTTCTATCTGGTTATAAATCTCAGAAGGAGTTGGTTTTTTAGGCTGTTGTGCAAAAGTATGCTGGGTAAGGAAGATAAAAAATATAAAATAGAAAGGTAATTTTTTTGTCATAATATTCATTAAGGTTGGCTTTTCAAATATACTATTCCTTCTGTTAAATAATAAAAGCAAAGACGTTAAAAAAACGCCTTTGCTTTTAAATTATCTTCTTCCGTGTCCGTTTCCGCGGTCACCACCACGATCACCGCCGCCATATTCACGTCCGTTGCCGTTGTTTCCGCGGTCGCCGCTGTTGTAGTCACGTCCGTTTCCGCGTCCGTTTCCGTTGTCAAAACTTTTTCCATCGTTACGGCTGTTACCGTTGTCGGCAGTTCTGTATTCGGTTCGGAAATCGTTGTGTTTTCGTTCTCTGTAATTATTGTCCCTTCTGTCGTCTCTGTATTCGTAATCTCTTCGGGAGTCGTTAATCACGCGGTATTCTACATCTCTTGGTCTTGGATTGATGGCTACCTGTGGTGTACCTCTGTAACCTCTGTAATATTTTACTTTATGTCTTTTATAGTAAACGTATGGGTTGGGACCATAATCATGTAAGCAAACCTTATAAGCGCTGTACAAATCATAGTGTCTGTAAGGTCGCGGCAGATAAGCCGTTCTTACCCAGCCGCCATTGCTGAAATAAATGAACATCGCGGTGTTGATGTCATAATACATTTCAATATCCGGTAAATAATAATAACGGATGTCGGTATACCCGGTAGGTCCCCAGGCCGGAGGTGTCCCTATATTTACATTTATAGAAACCTGGGCATTCATACTGCTTGTAAAGAATAAAATCCCTAACAATACTAATTTTATAGCTTTCATGATCTTAGTTTTTTGATTAAACAAATTATTTGGGTTGTTTAACCATTTCCAAGTATTGTGCCAAAAAATATTAAGTGGTGATTTCGCAGAATGAAAAAAGCCTTTTTTGTGCTGTAACCCTTTTAAAAACAAGGGTTTGTTGTTTTTTAAAAATTAGTCTGTAAATTCCTTTTCTTCATGATGAAGAGTGATTATCGAGATGGCTTTTTGAAGCAGCAGGTTGTTGGGATAGGTGATTCTTTCGCCTTCTTTTGTTTTTAAGAGTGCGTGAAAAGTAGTAATGTCTTCAATCTCGGCTTCAATGGGAAAATCTTTATCGTGAATTTTAATAATATCGCCAATTTTAAACGGAAAAGAAAAAAACAGGATAACCCCTGCGGTAATATTGCTTAGTATGGACCATTGGGCAAACATGGCAACGCCAATTACGGCAAACATAGAGGAAACCACAAGAAGAATATCATCAGCCTTAACCCCCCAGATTACGGTTAGCGATAACACCGTCAGGGAACCTATAAGGATACTGATGTATTTTATAACTAGATTACTGCGTCGTTCCATAGTGTGGGACAACAGGGTAAACCGCTTCACAATTTTTGTAGCCAGATAACGGATAATGGCAAAGAAAAGAAGCGTAATGACGGAGCTGATGATTTGGGTAGTGTACTCGTTATTGATCATTTCAACATTGTTTATACTACAAATGTAAGCAAATGTTGGAAGACTTTGTCCACCGGAAGTCCGACCACATTATTATAGGAACCGTCAATTCGTGCAATGGCAACCAGTCCGATCCATTCCTGAATGCCGTAGGAACCTGCTTTATCAAAAGGACTGTAGTTGTCCAGGTAATATTTAATATAGGCATCCGGCAGTTCGTTAAACGTAACTCTGGTTACTTCGTGAAAAGTATCGGTTTTTGCATTGCTCCGGATGCTTACCGATGTGATTACTTCGTGGGTTTTTCCGGATAAGGACTGTAAGGTCCGGAAAGCATCGTCATAATCTTTTGGTTTACCCAATGCTTTGCCTTCGTGCCAGACAATCGTATCGCTGGTTACCAGGATATCCTTATCGGAAAGGGTTCCGTTAAAAGCATCGGCTTTTAATTCGGCTAAGAAATCCGTGATCTCTTCGGCTTTCAGGGAATCGGGATATATTTCGTCTACTTCTTTAAGACGGATTTCAAAATCCAGATCCAGTTCTTTAAAAAAGTTTTGACGTCTTGGTGATCCGGAAGCCAGAATGATCGTATGATTCTTAAAAATTTCTTTAAGCATTGTATTTCATGTTAAGGGTAATGACCACGATGGACAGTATTCCGAAAAGCAGGATAATTTTAAGAAGACTGCTTAAAAAACGGAATTCGGTTTTAGTTTTGGCACTCCATATTTTAATGATAAAATAGAGTAGTGGTCCTAATATACACAGCAGGGCATAATACAGTACAAACTGTAATCCCAGAAGGTTTTTGTTGATATAATAAATAAGGGCCAACACAGGAATAAAAGCGAGTGCAAAAACTACTTTTGTCGCTCTGGCTTTGCCCAATACGATAGGAAGCGTACTCATTCCGGCATTATAGTCGCCGTCCATGTCTTCCAGATCTTTTACGATTTCACGGATAAAATTGATGATAAAAGCAAATAAAGCATAATCCAGCAGTATCTGGAAAAGCACACTCATCTGCGCCTGATTCCCGTCGTTGATAGCCGGGTATAAATCAAAAACACCAATGATGATCACGCTTACAGACAAAAGCAATGCAACAATGATATTGCCGATTAAAAGACTCTGCTTTAAACTGGTGGCATATAAATATAAGGTAGCCGCAATTACAATGAACAAGGTCGAAAAACTGGCTTTCCCAATAATATTAGACAGGTAAAATCCAATGCCGACACCCAGTACGGTAACGGCGATATAGATATTATAGGCCATTGTTTCTGAAATGGATCTGCCCACAACCACCGCATCGGGTTTCGAAATACTGTCGGTTTCCTGATCCATGATGTTGTTAATCACAAATCCGCCGGCAGCGATGCAAACGGTTGCCAGAACCAGCAACAGGTATTGAAAATCGGATAAGGCCAGTGCAATGCCGGATTGTTGCTTTAAGAAGCCGTAACGAAACAACAGTTGCATTAAGGCTATCATGATCAGGTTTTGGTAGCGGATTAGTTTTAAGAAATTGAGCATGAGCGGTATTGAATTGCTTTGGGTTGTTTTATAAGTGTGAATTAGTCGTATTTGGCATCAAAATGCTCCATCCATTTCCCCTGTACTTTCATAACCTGTTCGATAACATCACGCACAGCGCCTTTTCCGCCGTTTTTATGGGAAATGTACTGGCAGATCTCTTTTATCTCGGGTGAGGCATCCTGCGGACACGTAGCCAGTCCTACCAGCTTCATCACGTGGTAATCCGGAATATCGTCGCCCATATAAAGTACCTGATCGGCTTTTATGTTGTAGATGTCGGTAAACTCATCAAAGGTTTCCACTTTATCCGGTACCCCTAAATAAATATCGGTAATTCCTAAGTTGCGCAGCCTGACACGCACTCCTTCATTGCTTCCTCCGGAGATGATGCAAACGGTATAGCCGTTTTCGACAGCGGCTTTCATAGCATAGCCGTCACGGATGTTCATGTTGCGGAGCATTTCTCCGGTTTGGGTAACGTGAATGGTACCATCGGTTAATACCCCGTCGACATCAAAAATAAAAGTAGTGATGTCGTTCATTAATTCTTTGTAACTCTTAGACATTGTTTTTCTGTATGGATTCTGTTAGTAGTTGGTATATTGCTGTTCTGTCCGGATGGTTTTCCAGGAACGAAAGTTGCTTTTCAATTGTGTTGCGGTCGTTGCGTTTTGCCGGACCGGTTTGTGCCGCTTTTGGCGACAGGGTTTTGATTTTATCGGCAGTTTCCTGTATTAGCGGGTATAAAATTTCAAAAGGGACTTCATTTTCGGTACAGATTTCATTTCCGATCTGGTACAGGTGGTTTACAAAATTACAGGAAAAGACCGCTGCGATATGAAGGCTCTGGCGCTGCCGGGAATTAACCGCATAAACCTTATCGGATATTGCTTTGGCAACAGCCTCCATGATGGCAAAATCGGCTTCGTTTTCACTTTCCAGGCAAAAGGGAACTTCCCTGAAATTGACCGCTTTGGTTTTTGAAAAAGTCTGTAACGGATAAAACACTCCTTTTCTGTTTTTAGGGCTCAGAATATCCAGTCCGCTGCTGCCGGAAGTATGGACTACAAATTTATTCGTAAAATTCAGTTGTTCGGATACTGCGGCAATGGCATCGTCGGAAACGGCAATGATATATATGTCGGCATCTTTTAGCTCCGAATAATCTGAAATAATCTTCGTTAACGGCAGTAAATCGGATAAATTTTCAGCTTTTCGGGCAAATGCCTGCACTAAAGTTATGGCTTCTGTTTTTTCAAAAACGGAAATCAGGTGCCGGGCCACATTTCCCGATCCGATAATAGCTACTTTAATCATGATGCTAAAGTAATAAAAATACTTCTTTATGTAAACAATTCCAATGAATCTCGCTGCAAGAGGGAAGTGGCGATTTTGTTTGAACGGATGCTTCCGGCTTCTTTTTTATAAATATTCGCAATATGAGAATATTGTGTTTTTTGCTTTTAGGTAATTTTTGTAAGCATTTTTTAAGTTTTTTCATTTTTAACAGTATTGCTTTACAGGAAATTAGATGTTTTTGTAGGAGTTTATTTGGAGTTTGCAATTTATGTGTATTTTTTTCTTGTATATTCTCAAAATGTGTAATACATTTATAAAAGTAAATAAATGTTCGCATAATATGTTTTTTATGTTTTTTGAAAGTTGATTTAATCAGTGTTAGAAAGTTCTGTTTATTTATTGTAATATTTTGTTAGAATAGATTTGTTTTGATTGTACAAAATGTATTGTATTTGAAGTGCCCCAGTGAAAGTACAATTGATTCTTTTTGAAAATCCATGTAATTATTGTAATCGCCGTTTCTGTTTCGTGAAGTTTAGGTTTAACACTTGAAAAAAACAACATAAATGAATGATTAACCAGCAGTTAGCGCCTTTGTATAAGGGAGCTTACAGTGCTATTTAATATACTGTATAAAAAAACAACCTATAAATCTATTGCTTATGAATTGGAATTTTACTCTGAAAAAATGTTTTAAAAGGCTCTACCTGCTTTTTTTAATGTTTTTTCTCTTCGTTCATGTTGATAGCAGCGCACAGGTATCGTATGTGTATGCCAATCAACTTTTGGCTAATAATAGCCATGTAGCTGCCCCTGGTAACGCGGTTTCAGTGAGTACTACCGATTATGCCACGCTGGAATCTTATGGTGGTATTGCTATTAATTTAGGTTCCTATACCGGAAGAATAGAACTGGGTTTCCCGTCTACGGTACCGGCAGGAACAACTTCCTATATCAGAATCCAGACCGATAACACCCTTTTAAACACCTTATTAGGAGGTGGTTTAGGTGGTGCTCTGGCTAATTTGACAGGAACACTGGCCCTGGGAAATCACTACTTTAATGTTAATGTCAAGCAAACAGGAAATGCGACCCCGGTATTTTCTGCTTCTTCGATTAATGGTTTTGCCAATGAAAGTGCAAGACTTGTTTATGATGTCAATGGTAATTATTACATTGCAGTAACACCCAATGTGAGCTATAACAGTATTGAAATTGAGGATTTAACAAACACCTTGTTGCTGGGTACAATCAATACCATGAGAGTATACAGCGCGTTCTATTTTTCAGGCAGTGATGTTTGTAATCCGGCATTTACCACTTCTTTCGATGGTACCGGAGGTACTGTAGATATCTTAGGCGTTGGCGGTGCAGGTGTAGCAGATCCGAAAAATGCCATTGATACGGATAACAACAGCTATTCCATGGTAAGTATGGGAGCGCTGACCGTTGCAGGAACCATAAGTCAGACAATTTATTTTGCAACGCCGTCCAGTACTACAGACCAGTTTCATTTAACCCTGCAGCTGGATGATCCTTCACTATTGAATTTAGGTGTATCAGATGGTATTAAAATAGAAGCGCTGCTCGGGCAAAATGTAGTCTATTCGACCGGATTAGGTGCATTGCTCAACGCAGATGTTTTGGGACTGCTCAGTGCCGGACAGAAAACCAATGTTTCTTTTTCTCCCGGACAGTCGTTCGACAGGGTTAAGTTGACAATCTCCTCACTGGTACAGTTAAACGTGACCAAAACGGTCAAAATATTTAATGTATATCGTTCTCCGGCTAAGCCTGATGTAACTTCTGCGAACCAGAATCTGGCCATTTGCAGCGGTCAGCCGGTATCTTTAACGGCTACTACCGCTTCCACAAATCAATTGCTCTGGTACAACAGTCTTACCAGTACCGCTCCGGTAGCGACTACGGCCTATAACGTACCTTATCTGATTTCTAACGTGTCTGCAACAGCAACCTATTATGTTGCGGCAAGACAAATAGGCTGTACCGCTGTTTCAGAAAGGGTTCCGATTACGATAACCGTTTCGTCCCTTCCGATAGCAACAGATATAACCATCAATGCAAATGTAGCCGCTTCCTGTCTGGGTGTTGCTGTTTTAGCACCAACAACAGCTTTGTCTGGCGGTACATTCAAATATTTTACAGATCAGTTAAAAACACAGGAAATTACAACCGGTTTTGTCGGTCATGCGGGAATTACCTATGTGAAAGATCCTGTTACCGGCGCCTTAACGGTTAGCGGGTTAAACGCAACCAATACACCCAGAAGTTATTTTATAGCAGTGGAACTTGCCGGAGCCTGTGAAAATGCAGCGAATACTTTAGCGGAAGTACAGGTTGGTTTGTCTGTTACAACACTTGATGTTCAGACGGCCATTTCCGGCTGCGGATTTGTAAACCTTAGAAATGCCATTGTAAATTTTGATACGACCGGCAATACAACATACTCTTTTTTCGATAGCACGAACACTCCTTTAACGCCGGATCAGGCAGCCAATATAACGGTAGGAGGGACTTATTATATTGAAGCTTTAAATGCGAGTAGTACCTGCCCGTCTGAAAGAAAAGCGGTAGTAGTAACGGTAAATCCGTTACCGCAGTTGCAGGTAGTACCGTTAACCTATACGGTGAATCTTGGCGATTCGGTAACCCTACTGTCAACATCCAATGCAACCGTAACCTGGTTTGACCAAAACGGTGTTGCTTTAGCGGCTAACGTAGCCGGACCGTTTACAACAGCCGGTTATTATACTTTTACGGCTGTGGCCAATAACGGACTGTGTGCGGTTAATATCTCCGTAACGGTTAACGTTATTGATCCTTCCAACTGTCCGCCGTTTATGGATAGGGTGTATGCCAATACACAAAGTTCCGGTTCGATTATTACAGGTGGTGTTATGAATGGCGGTTCGGCAATCGATCAGAACCCGCAGTCATTCTCAACCATTACTACCGGTATCGGACTTTTGGGTATCGGGACCACCTGGCAGAATCTGCAATGGAATACGACTATTCCGGCAGGTACACCGGTTACCATTAAAGTAGGTACGGAATACAGCGGCTTAACGCTGTTGGGAGCCATTACGATTATCGGTACTAAAAAAGACGGTTTGGGCAATCCTGTAGATATCGGAACCCTGCAACCGCTTTCGGCAAGCTTGCTGAACTTATTACCGGGAGAGAACAGTTTTGAATATACTTTTGTACCGTCCAATACTACCGGACCAAAAGCGTATGACGGAATACGAATTGTTATCGGCTCTATATTGAGCGTGGCGCAAAGTGCCCGTATTTATGAGGCCTATTATGCAAAAGTTTCCAATCCGGTGGTTTGTCAGCCGGGCGATGTGGAAGACGTATTTTATGGTAATATCGATTTGGGTATCGGCGCTTTAACGAGTACCGTTGGAGTAACCAATGCCTGGAATGCCGTTGATAACAGTGAAACTACATTTGCTACGATGTCCAGCGGTGTAGGTGTTTTGGCAGCGGCAGAGATGACCGTGAAATTCAGAAGCCCGTCACAGGAAAATGATGTTATCAAAATCAGAATTTCCAAACCGGGAACCTTATTGAATGCAGGGCTTTTATCCGGTTTGAATATTCAGCGTTATATGGGGAATAACCCGGTTGGAGGAGCGTTGGATACCAGCAGTTCCGTACTGTTGGTACAGCTGCTTAACGGCGGAACAGAAGCCGTGATCATTACCAATGCACAGTCGCCGGCATACGACCGCGTTCGTATCAGAATGGGCGGTGTGGCAAGCGTATTGAATAGTTTACAGATACATTCCGTTACAAGAGAAGCAGCTGTTGACGTAGTAGACAGCGGCGGCGACAGAATAATAGAAGTATGTTATGGTGATCTTGTGAGCATTGCTCCTCAGAATTGTACCACATTTAACTGGTATGATGCGGCAACAGGAGGCAATCTGATCACCAGCGGAACGTCCTATACAGTGCCTTTCAGTTTAGCTGTGGGAACGCATGTCTTTTATCTGCAGCCTGTGAGAAGCGGTTGTGAAGTGATGGCCAGAACGGCGATAACACTGATCGTGGGACCTACCTCGCCACAGACTTCGATTACCGGTATTTTAATTAATTCCGGGAATAACACAACATTGTGCGCTCCAGGCGGTGCGGTTACCTTAACAGCACAGTTGAACAGTACTCCGGCGGTAACCAATCCGGTTTATTACTGGTATAGTTTTAACGGAACGGTTCAGACCCTGATTCCGGGACAAACAACCAGTACGCTTTCGTTAACAGGATTAACTCCGGGAACACACACCTATTATGTGGGTGTAAGCTCCGATCAGTTTTGTGAAACGCTGCCGGCAGACAGAATTTCGGTTACGTTCATAATATTACCGCCGTCAGTAGCTACGGATATTACCGTGAGCGATATACAGACCTGTATGAGTAATCCGAATCCGGTTAGCATTCAGCCAACCACGACGTTAACCAATCCGGTTTTTGCCTGGTATTTTACAAATGATATTACGCAACCAATAACCAACGGAACCGTTGGCAGTGTAACCTATGCCATAGCGGCAAACGGTACTCTGACGGTAACCGGTTTAACCACAACAAATAGCCCGTATACCTATTATGTGTCGGTGTCGGGCAATACTACCTGCCCGAATTTACCGGGAACCTTACAGGATGTAGTTGTTAATATGGGCGATGCACCAACGCCAACTACCGATGATACCACTCAGGATTTCTGTAAAGTAGATAATCCGATAGTAGAATCAATCATCGTTAATGAAGCCGGCGTAATCTGGTACAGTGTACCGACAGGTGGAACGTCATTGGCTTCTACAACGCCATTGGTAACCGGAACCTATTACGGAGCCTTGCTGAATGCCGTTTCTGGTTGCGAAAGCTCGGTACGCTTAGCGGTTGCCGTTCAGGTAAATGATGCGCCAACGCCAACAACAAACGATGCCACTCAGGATTTCTGTAAAGTAAATAATCCGATTGTGGAATCAATTATCGTTAATGAAGCCGGTGTGATCTGGTATAATGTGCCAACCGGTGGAACGCCGTTAGTTTCGACCACGGCATTAGTAACCGGAACCTATTATGGTGTATTGGTAGATGCTGTTTCGGGCTGTGAAAGCTCGGTACGCTTAGTGGTTGCCGTTCAGGTAAACGATGCACCAACGCCAACAACAAACGATACCACTCAGGATTTTTGTAAAGTAAATAATCCGATTGTAGAATCAATCATCGTCAATGAAGCCGGCGTGATCTGGTATAATGTGCCAACCGGTGGAACGCCGTTAGCTTCGACCACAGCATTAGTAACCGGTACCTATTATGGTGTATTGGTAGATGCGGTAACGGGTTGTGAAAGCTCGGTACGTTTAGCGGTTGCCGTACAGGTAAACGATGCCCCAACGCCAACAACAAACGATACGACCCAGGATTTTTGTAAAGCAAATAACCCGATAGTGGAATCGATTATCGTGAATGAAGCCGGCGTGATCTGGTACAATGTGCCGACAGGTGGAACGCCATTAGCTTCCACAACGCCATTGGTAACCGGAACCTATTACGGTGTATTAATCGATGCCGCTTCCGGCTGTGAAAGCTCGGTACGCTTGGCTGTTGCCGTTCAGGTAAACGATGCGCCAACACCAACAACGAACGATACGACTCAGGATTTCTGTAAAGTAAATAATCCAACGGTGGCTTCGATCCAGGTAAATGAAACCGGAGTGATCTGGTATACTGTACCAACCGGCGGAACGCCATTGGCTTCCACCACGGCATTGGTAACCGGAACCTATTATGGCGTATTGGTAGATGCTGCTTCGGGCTGTGAAAGCTCAGTACGCTTAGCGGTTGCCGTTCAGGTAAACGATGCGCCAACGCCAACAACAAACGATACGACTCAGGATTTCTGTAAAGTAAATAATCCAACGGTGGCTTCGATCCTGGTAAATGAAACCGGAGTGATCTGGTATACTGTACCAACCGGCGGAACGCCATTGGCTTCTACCACTGCATTAGTAACGGGAACCTATTATGGTGTATTGGTAGATGCGGCTTCAGGTTGTGAAAGCTCGGTACGCTTAGCGGTTGCGGTTCAGGTAAACGATGCGCCAACGCCAACTACGAACGATACCACTCAGGATTTCTGTCAGTCGGCAAATCCAACAGTAGCGTCCATTCAGGTGAATGAAACCGGAGTGATCTGGTATACTGCGCCAACAGGAGGTAGTGTTGTAGCTTCGACTACGGCGTTAATCAGCGGAACAACCTATTATGGCGTATTGGTAGATGCCGCTTCGGGTTGTGAAAGTTCCATTCGTCTGGCTGTTACGGTTCAGGTAAATGATGCACCAACGCCAACAACAAACGATACGACCCAGGATTTCTGTCAGTCGACCAATCCAACGGTAGCGTCCATTCAGGTAAATGAAACCGGAGTGATCTGGTATACTGTACCAACCGGCGGAACACCATTGGCTTCCACCACGGCATTAGTAACCGGAACGTATTATGGCGTATTAGTAGATGCAGCTTCGGGCTGCGAAAGCTCGGTACGTTTAGCCGTTGCGGTTCAGGTAAATGATGCCCCAACGCCAACAACGAATGATACGACTCAGGATTTCTGTAAAGTAAATAATCCAACGGTAGCGTCCATCCAGGTGAATGAAACCGGAGTGATCTGGTATACTGCACCAACAGGAGGCAGTGTAGTGGCTTCGACCACACCATTAGTAACCGGAACCTATTACGGAGCATTAGTAGATGCGGCTTCCGGCTGTGAAAGTTCCATTCGTTTGGCGGTTGCCGTTCAGGTAAGTGATGCGCCAACGCCAACAACAAATGATACAACACAAGATTTTTGTACACAAAGTAATCCAACAATAGCGTCCATCCAGGTAAACGAAACCGGTGTGATCTGGTACAATGTACCAACCGGTGGCACGCCATTAGCTTCTACCACACCGTTAATTAGCGGAATAACCTATTACGGTGTATTGGTGGATGCGGCTTCCGGATGTGAAAGTTCTATTCGCCTGGCGGTAGCGGTGACTATTAACAATACCCCAACACCAACAACGAACGACACCACTCAGGATTTCTGTAAAGTAAACAATCCAACAGTAGCGTCCATCCAGGTGAATGAAACCGGAGTGATCTGGTATACTGCTCCAACAGGAGGAACTGTTGTTACGGCTGCTACGGCACTAACCAGTGGTATGACCTATTATGGAGTAATTGTAGATCCGGTAACCGGCTGTGAAAGTGCTGTTCGTCTGGCTGTTACGGTTCAGGTTAATGATGCCCCAACACCAACTACTAACGATGCGGTACAGGAATTCTGTCCGACGGCTAATCCGACAGTGGCTTCCATTCAGGTAAACGAAGCCGGAGTGATCTGGTATAACGTTCCTGCAGGCGGAACGCCGTTAGCATCAAATACGCCTATAACGGCAGCCGGAACATACTATGGTGTTTTAGTGGATCCGGTTTCGGGCTGTGAAAGTTCGATTCGTTTAGCCGTTGCGGTTCAGTTCTACAGCGGATCACAGGCAACTTTGAGCGGTGGTTCGGCTACCGTATGTCTTCAGGATCAGGTGACCTACACTACAAACGCCGGTATGACCAACTATGTTTGGACGGTTGGTAACGGCGGACAGGTTGTGAGTGGCGGCGGAACCGCAGATAATACAATCACGGTTGTCTGGTCGCAGGTAGGAGCCAATTCGGTTAATGTTAGCTATAACGATGCAAATGGCTGTACCGTTCTTAGTCTGGCAACCCTGAATCTGAATGTGTCCAACTGTTCGGATATTACCATTACGAAAACGGTAGACAATCCTGCACCATTTATTGACGATAATGTTGTATTTACCATTACGGTAACCAATACAGGACAGGCACAGTTCCAGAATGTTGTGGTTAATGAAGTGATTCCGAGCGGATATTCCTTTGTGAGTATGGTCGTTTCAAACGGAACCTACAATAACAACACCGGAATCTGGACAATCCCGGCTTTAGGACCAAATCAGTCTGCAACATTAGCGATCACTGTAAAAGTTTTATTCTCAGGTGATTATTTAAATACAGTAACGATAGCAAGTTCCGACCCGGTAGATGCTGATGTTAATAATAATACGGCAAGTGCCTCTGTTGAACCGATGTGTTTGGTGGTTTATAACGAGTTTACTCCAAATGAGGATGGCTCTAACGATGTTTTCACCATTAAATGTGCCGAACATTTCCCAAATAACACATTGGAAATCTTTAACAGATATGGAAACCTGGTATACAAAACCAGAGGTTATCAAAACGACTGGAAAGGCGTTTCAAATGTAAACGGAACTTTTGACGGAACTGTTTTACCAACGGGAACTTATTATTATGTTTTTGATACAGGAGATAATTCCGGTACTGTTAAAACCGGATGGGTATATATCATGAGATAATCATGATATACCCTTCCATAAGTTTTTTATCAATTTAATAATACACAACATGAGAATAAATATAAAAGATATACTAGTAACGTGCTTTTTAGGAGGAACCATTCTATTTCCACTTACTGTAAAGGCACAGCAAAATCCGGAATATACGCAGTATATGTACAATACAATCACTGTGAATCCCGGATATACGGGATCTCCGGGAGTATTGGAAGCCAACTTGCTTTTGCGCTCGCAATGGGTGGGAATTGACGGGGCTCCGAGAACCGGAACATTCGGGATTCATTCCCCGGTATCCGATAAAATCGGTTTGGGACTTAATGTTATAGCCGATAAGATCGGACCGTCAACGGAAACCTCGGCGTCAGGAAATTTTTCCTATACGCTGAATTTCGGATATAAAACAAAACTTGCCTTTGGTGTAAAAGCCGGGGCAAGAATGTTAAATGTCGACTGGTCCAAAGGACGCTATCTGGATAATAATGATGTCTTGCTGAATAACAATATTTCGAACAGGATCATGCCGCTAATTGGAGCCGGAGCGTATTTATACGGTGAAAAATGGTATGTTGGTGCTTCCGTTCCCAATTTTATCAAGCAGGATTATTATGATGACATCCAGGAATCGGTGGTTGCCGATAAACTGCACTATTATCTTATCGGAGGTTATGTTTTTGATATTTCTGAAGGTTTGAAATTCAAACCATCGGCAATGTTAAAAGCGGTAAGCGGATCACCGTTGGCAGCGGATGTTTCGGCCAACTTTCTTTTGCAGGAGAAACTAACGCTGGGAGCGTCCTATCGCTGGGACGATTCCGTAAGTGCTCTTGTGGGATTACAGTTCTTAGATAATTTCTTTATTGGGTATGCATTTGATTATTCAACAACAAAACTGAATAAATATAATGACGGAACGCACGAAATTATATTGCGTTTTCAAATGCCACACAAGTCATCAGCCATTAAATCACCTAGATTTTTCTAATACCGAAAGCATATGAAGAAATTACTATTTTTCAGTTTTTTAATTTGTATCAATTTTACTTATGCCCAGCAGAAGTTAAAAGACGCAGACAAGCTCTTTAAAGATATGTCGTATGTGGATGCTGCAAAAGCCTATGAAGAATATCTGGAAAAAGAACAAAATCCTTCGATACAAACTTTGATGAATGTAGGGGATACCTACTATTATCTTAACGATATGAGAAAAGCCGTAACCTGGTATAAGAAATTATACAGCGTGCAGGGACAGAACCTGAATGATGTATACCTGTTGCGGTATACCCAGGCTTTAAGAGGAGTCAGGGATTATGATGACGCGAATAAAATAACCAAGGAATACCTGAAAGGAAAAGGCGATCAGGATAAGATAGCAGGTTTTGCACGGCAGCAAAAGTATATGGACAGCCTGGCCGGAAAACCGTCTTTATATAAGGTGGTGCCGCTTGAGATCAATACTTCGTATTCCGATTTCGGATCGACATTCTACGGGAACCAGCTGGTTTATTCGTCCAGTAAAAAAGGAGGAAAGCTGATAAAAAGGCTTTATTCCTGGAATGAACAGCCGTTTTTATCGTTCTATGTGGCCGACAGGAATGCGGCAACCGGAGCTTTGTTTAACGAACAGCCGTTTTTTAGCGAAGTGAATTCAAATTATCACGATGCAACCTTAACCTTTTCACCGGATCTGAAAACAATTTATTTTACCACCAATGCAACCCGGAAAAACAAGAATAGATTAAAGAACGATAAAGAAGGAGTAAACAACTTTCAGATTCTTAAAGGAACGATAGAGAACGGCAAAGTGATCAATATCGAAAAATTATTCTTTAACAGCCTAGAATACAGCGTTGGCCATCCGACATTAAGTCCGGATGGAAAATGGTTGTTTTTTGTTTCCGACATGCCGGGAGGTTATGGCGAAACGGATATTTATGTGGCTGAGGTTTTTGCAGACGGCAGTATCAATTCGCCCCAAAATTTAGGACCGGTAATCAATACCGTTGGCAGGGAAATGTTTCCGTATTACAATGACGGTGTGTTGTATTTTTCTTCTGACGGACATTACGGATATGGCGGACTGGATGTTTATGAAAGCAAGCATTCCGGTAAGCTGAACTTTTCGGAACCTAAAAACGTCGGGCAGCCGGTAAATAGTAATAAAGATGATTTCTCCTATATTATTGATCTGGAATCGAAATACGGTTATGTGTCTTCAAACAGGGATGCAGGTAAAGGAGATGATGATATTTACTATTTTACCAAAGCAAAAGCAGAATGTAACCAGTTTGTATCCGGTAGGGTAACCAATTCCAAATCAAAAATACCGATTGCCGGTGCCACTGTAAAAGTATATGATTCGTTTGGCGATTTAAAAACGGAAACCACAACGGGCGAAGATGGCAGGTATCAGCTTACGGTTCCCTGCGGAGCGACCTATAAATTTGAAGCGGCAAAAGAAAACTTTGCCAGCCAGGAAAAACCAGTGGTGGCTACGGCTAAAAACGAAGAAAAACAGGTGGTTGACTTTGAATTGGCAAAACTGGAAGACTTTACGGTTAAAGACGGTGCCAATGAAAAAATTGACATTAATCCGATTTATTTCGAATACAACAAATGGAATATTACCCCACAGGCAGTTGTGGAACTGGACAGGGTAGTGTATGTTATGAAGACCTTCCCTAAAGTAAAGATCAGAATAGAATCGCATACCGATTCGAGAGGAAGTGATTCGTACAACCTGAAATTGTCAGACAACAGAGCGAAAGCGACTGAAAAATACATACTGGAAAACGGAATTGCTCCGGATCGTATTCTTAGCGCTATTGGTTATGGCGAAACCCGGTTGAAAAACAAATGCCGCAACGGTGTAAAATGTACCGATGCAGAACATGCCATAAACCGGCGTTCTGATTTTATTATTGTAGAAAAATAAAATACGGATCGTATCCAAATTAAAAAAGGAGTTCCAAACGGAACTCCTTTTTATATATTAACTAAAGATATCTAAAACACCTTTTATTTTCCAGATCTCATCTATTTTACTCTTTTTGATCTCATTTTTACCGGAAAAAACAGATTCTTTTCGGGAAATAAGATTTAAGATGGATTCGTCATTTTCGTTTTGAGCCACTTTGGACATGTATAATCCTTTTTCCTTGCTGATAATTACGGCGAAAGAATCGTTCGTAATATCATTTGCAGTTGCTTCTTCACAGATAACAAACGTGTTCTCTTTGATAGAAGGCTCTAATTCTGAGGTGTTCACCTGGAAAACCATAGAGTTTTTTTGCTGCAGAAAAGGGATGTTGATGGTAGGGATGTCACTTCTTTCCAGGTTCAATTCGCCTGTGGTATACTGAAATAACATTTCCTTGGTAATGATTGGCGTGATTTTTTTCTTAAAGCTAAAACTTTCGTTTCCAAGAAAAATTTCATTCAAATCAATGTTTGCTTTGTTACACTGTTCAATTATGGATTCATAATCAAGAGTGTTTCTTTTTTTCCAGCTTGAAATAGTATTGGGTTTAATACTAAGTAATTCAGCCAGCTGGGCGTCTGTTTTTATTTTAAAGACCTTTTTAACACGCGTTAAGATACTTTTCGCGGTTTGGATATTTCCCTCTTGCATTTTTCAGGTTCTATATAATTATCAATTCATTAACTGTTCCTAAACTATTTTGTCAAAAAATATGCCATAATTACAGAAAAAATTATTCTTTAAGTAATTTGGGTGCATTTTTTTTATTCTGTTAATAAGTAGATTTAGTTTACTTATATAATAAAAAACGAATTACAATTACGGTTTTTCCACATTTTTTAATAACAGAACAAAAATAATTACTTTTTTGGTTTTTACGGATATAATTTTCACAAATTAATGCTAAAAGGTATTTTTAGTCTTTTTTTATAAGAAAAATATGTATATATAAGCATTCCTTTAAGTTTTTTGAACCTAAAGGAATGTCAAAAAAGGGGTTGAATGATTTATCGGAGTCTTTCTACCAGGATGATAGAGCGATAACTTGAAGAAACTTTACCGTTAATATTATAAGGAATATTGCCTTCGGTAATGGTAGAAAAATAAAGCGGGGTTGTTCCGGTTAAGGTGACAAAGTCGCTGAAGACGCAATCGTTTTTAACGGCGTCGCCTGCAATTCCTAATCCGAGCAAGCCGCTGGCATTAAAGGTGGAATATTGCCGGGAATATTCGACTCCGTTCACATAAAGGCGAAACATCAGGTTATTTGTAGTGGTAAGGCTCAATAATCCGCTGCTGCCGTTAGCATAAGAAACTTTCATCGTTATCTTGTAGGTTCCGGCCGGCAGATTGATCAGGTCTTTATCGGTGGCAAGGTTGCCGCCTTCGGTAAAAGAAGAGCCGGTAATGGTGTTGATAAAATTGGAAGCGCCCATTTCGGTTGCATCGTTGTTGTCTTTAAAGCGAATGGCTCTTTCGGTATTGTCGTAAGCCGCGGTATTAAGGCCTATTCTCAGAATTTGTCCGGCCACGTTTTCAACTTCAGAAAGGCCTACTTCGCTGTTTGAATTGTCGCGTACCATATAGTAGGTTTTGGCACTGACGGTCTTGGTGGCTAAATTCTCAAATTTGAGGTAGTCGCTGTTGGCATTTACTTCCAGTCGTTTGGTGGGGTTGATTTTTCCGATACCGATGTTGCCGCTTGCTGTTATTCGCAATCGTTCTAGGTTTTGGGTGCCCAGCACAAAATCGGCATTGTCCTTGGTGCCTAAAAAGTCACCGTTTAGTGCTGCCCCGATGGCAGCGGTAGAAGGAGAGGTGGCTTCGTTACCGGAATAATTCCAGCCGGTTACATAATTCCATTTTGTTTGTGTCTGATTCCAGAAATAAAATCCGTCCGGTTGTGCGTCATTATTATCGGTATCATCCAGATAAACCAGTAATCCGGCAACGGTAGGTGGCGTTAAAGGAAAATTGTTTATTCTGGGAATCAGTATTCCGTCCGTATTTTTTGGGGTAAGACTATTGGAAAGGGCAATGTCAAGTGTTGATTTTGGATTCGTGGTACCAATACCAATCTGTGAGTAGGCGCTTGTAGCAGCCATTAATAGGAGGGCGAAAGGGAAGTTTTGTTTCATAATCGTATTGGTTAGATTTGGACAATAAGGGGGAATTGGTCATTTCTATTAAATTTATGCGCATTTTGAACTATTTTTATGGATAACTGCTACTAATTTAAAGAAAAAAACAATACAAAAAGTGTGTTTTTATATTAAAATAATCGCATTATTTGATTTTTTTAATTGTTTCTTTGGGAAGTTGATAATTCGGGGCGGAAGCAGAAATGCTAAATATGATTTAAATTGAAAATAGTTTCATGTTTTTTATTTTATATTTGTTTCACTAAAAAAATATCTGTGAGCCAAATCAATAAGCTTAAAATTCTAAATGACCCTATTTATGGTTTTATAACCATCCCTAATACTCTTATTTACGATTTAATTCAGCATCCTTATTTCCAGCGTTTGCGCCGCATTTCGCAAATGGGAATGTCTTACCTGGTTTATCCCGGAGCACATCATACCCGTTTTCACCATGCGCTGGGCTGCATGCACATTATGCAAAAAGCGGTTCAGGTATTGCGTTTTAAAGACGTGAAAATTTCAGAGCAGGAAGAAAATGCTTTATATATTGCGATTTTATTGCACGATATCGGGCATGGTCCTTTTTCGCATGCCATGGAACACAGTATCGTGGAAGGAGTGCATCATGAAGAAATTTCGATGTTGTTTATGAACAGGCTCAATGCAGAATTTGAAGGGAAGCTCGATCTTGCCATTCAGGTTTTTAAAGGCGAATACCACCGGAAATTCATGCTGCAGCTAATTTCAAGCCAGCTGGATATGGACCGTCTGGATTACCTGAAAAGAGATAGTTTTTACAGCGGTGTTGCCGAAGGAAACATCAATTCGGAACGTTTGATCCAAATGATGAATGTGGAAAACGACCTGTTGGTCATCGAGGAAAAAGGAATTTATTCGGTAGAGAAATTTTTAGGAGCACGCCGGTTGATGTACTGGCAGGCTTATTTGCATAAAACCAGTGTGGTTGCCGAATTAATATTGACAAAAATATTAAAGAGAGCGAAAGAGCTTACGCACAAAGGCGATTTGCCGAATTGCAGTGAGCCGTTACAGTTTTTTATGCTGCACAAAATTACCCATGATGATTTTGATGAAAAAATACTTGATAAATTCGCTCAGTTAGACGATTTTGACATCATGAGTGCGATAAAAGCATGGCAGTTCCATGACGATTTTGTACTGTCTTCTTTGAGTAAAATGCTGATCAACCGCGATTTGCTAAAAATAAGAATGGTGTCTGAAAAAGTAGAGCAGGGTGACGTGGAAGCGCTTAGAAAGAAGCTGATTGAACTACAGCCCATGTCGGAAAAAGAAGCGGATTATTTTGTATTTAAAGGAAAAATCAAGAATCAGGCTTACAATAAAGCAGGAGAGCCTATCCGTATTTTAAAGAAAGACAAAACGGTTGAAGACGTAGTGGAAGCTTCCGATCAGATGAATCTGAAAGCCCTGTCCAAACCAGTGACGAAATATTATATCTGTTTTCCAAAAGTGCTTTTAGAAAGTTAAGATTAAATTAAATTTTATATTTTTGTCGGGATGAAATTTACAGCTGAACAAATAGCAGGTATTTTAGAAGGAGAAGTTGTTGGTAATCCTGCAGCGGAAGTCCATAAATTGGCTAAAATCGAAGAAGGTTCGGAAGGTTCTTTAACTTTTCTGGCCAATCCGAAATACCTGAATCATATATATACAACACAGGCTACGATAACAATCGTAAATAATACTTTTGAGCCTGAACAGGAATTAAGAACTACACTTATTAAAGTAGAAGATGCCTACAAATCCTTTTCAAAACTACTGGAATATTACAACCAGGTAAAGTTGATGAAATCCGGAATTGAGCAGCCTTCGGTAATATCGGAAAATGTTGAATACGGGGAAAACCTGTATTTGGGAAGTTTTTGCTATATTGGGAACAATGTAAAAATCGGAAACAATGTAAAGATTTATCCCAACAGTTTTGTAGGTGATAATGTTACTATTGGCGACGATACCATATTGTTTGCCGGTGTACGTATTTATTCTGAAACGGAAATCGGAAAAAAATGTGTGATCCATTCCGGAACCATTATCGGTTCGGACGGATTCGGTTTTGTTCCGAATGAAGAAGGGATCTATAATAAGGTACCGCAAATTGGCAATGTCGTGATTGAAGACAATGTCGATATCGGTTCGTGCACTACTATTGACCGGGCAACATTAGGATCGACCGTTATTAAAAAAGGTGTGAAACTGGACAACCAGATTCAGATTGCACACAATGTGGAAATCGGGGAGAATACCGTTATTGCTTCACAAACCGGAGTAGCCGGGTCAACCAAAATCGGTAAAAACTGTATGATTGGCGGACAGGTTGGTATTGTAGGGCATATCGTTATCGGTAATGGCGTTAAAATCCAGGCACAGTCCGGTGTTTCCAGAAGTGTAAAAGATAATGAAACAATTCAGGGCAGTCCGGCATTTAGTTATGGCGACTTTAGCAAATCGTATGTGAATTTTAAAAATTTACCGAAGATGGCCAGAGATATTGACGACTTGAAAAAAAGAAAATAACAGCAAACAAATATTCAAAACTAAATATTATGGTTAAGCAAACAACCATTAAAAAAGAGATTTCATTAAAAGGAGTAGGATTACATACCGGTCAGGAAGTTACCATGACCTTTAAACCTGCGCCTGTTAATAATGGTTACACATTTGTACGTGTGGATTTGGAAGGTCAGCCCATCATTGAGGCCGATGCCAATTATGTAGTGAATACACAACGCGGAACAAATCTGGAGAAAAAAGGCGTTAAGATTCAAACATCAGAGCACGTTTTGGCGGCATTGGTGGGATGTGATATTGATAATGTTATTATTGAGCTGAATGCTTCCGAACCGCCCATCATGGATGGTTCTTCCAAGTACTTTGTAGAGGCAATTGAAGAAGCAGGTGTACAGGAACAGGAAGCGGAGCGAAATGTATATGTGGTAAAAGAAGTTATTTCATATACCGATGAAGCTACCGGAAGTGAGATCATCGTAATGCCGGCTGATGATTATCAGGTAACGGCTATGGTTGATTTTGGAACTAAGGTTTTAGGAACCCAGAATGCTACGATGAAATCCATAAGCGAGTTTAAAGCAGAAATTGCCGATTGCAGAACTTTCAGCTTCCTGCACGAACTGGAAAGCTTACTGGAGCACGGTTTGATTAAAGGTGGTGACCTGAACAATGCTATTGTATATGTGGATAAGGAAATTTCACAGGAAACAATGGAGCGTTTAAAAGTTGCTTTTGATAAAGAAAAGATCTCAGTAAAACCAAACGGTATTCTGGATAATCTTACCTTGCATTATCCTAATGAAGCGGCGCGTCACAAATTGCTGGACGTTGTTGGAGATCTGGCTTTGATCGGAACGAGAATTAAAGGAAAAGTAATCGCAAATAAACCCGGACATTTTGTCAATACGCAATTTGCCAAAAAAATGTCTAAAGTGATAAAAAACGAGCAACGCAATCAGGTTCCGGTTTATGATTTACATAAAGAACCGTTGATGGATGTTACTAAAATCATGTCGATGTTGCCGCATCGTCCGCCATTCCTATTGGTTGACAGAATTTTAGAAATGTCTGATTCCCATGTGGTCGGTTTGAAAAATGTAACGATGAATGAAGATTTCTTTATCGGGCATTTTCCGGGAGCACCGGTAATGCCGGGGGTGTTAATCGTGGAAGCGATGGCGCAAACCGGAGGAATCCTGATTTTGAGTTCTGTTCCGGATCCGGAAAATTACCTGACTTACTTTATGAAAATTGATAATGTGAAATTCAAAAATAAAGTACTGCCGGGTGATACCTTGGTGTTCAAACTGGATTTATTATCACCAATCCGCAGAGGAATATGCCATATGCAGGCAAGTGCATATGCTAATGGTAAATTAGTCACAGAAGCCGAATTGATGGCGCAAATCGTGAGAAAGAATTAAACAAAAAAAGTATGAATCAACCTTTAGCATACGTTCATCCCGGAGCAAAAATTGCCAAGAATGTGGTTATCGAACCTTTTACAACAATTCATAACAATGTTGAAATTGGGGAAGGAACCTGGATTGGTTCCAATGTAACCATCATGGAAGGTGCCCGAATCGGTAAAAATTGTAACATTTTTCCCGGAGCGGTTATTTCTGCGGTTCCTCAGGATTTAAAATTTGGCGGAGAAGACTCTCTTGCCATAATAGGCGATAATACAACAGTGCGGGAATGTGTAACGATAAACAGAGGTACCGTTGCTTCAGGAGTAACCAAAATTGGTAAAAACTGCCTGGTAATGGCCGCTGCCCACATTGCTCACGATTGTCATATAGGTGATAACGTTATCATCGTAAACGGTGTTTTATTAGGAGGTCACGTAACGGTTGGTGATTTTGCCATCATTGGCGGACTTTCTGCAGTACACCAGTTCATCAATATTGGTGAACATGCCATGATATCCGGTGGATCATTATTGCGTAAAGACGTTCCTCCGTTTACAAAAGCAGCAAAAGAACCGCTGTCTTATGTAGGGATCAACTCCGTAGGATTGAGAAGAAGAGGATTTTCTACAGAAAAAATAAGAGAAATACAGGATATTTACCGAATTTTATACCAAAAGAATTACAATACCACGCAGGCATTGAGCATCATTGAGGCAGAAATGGAAGCGACTCCGGAACGTGATGAGATCATTCTTTTTATCAGAAACTCATCCAGAGGAGTAATGAAAGGGTATACCGGTATTTACTAGGAAGCAAACAGATTTAAATATAATAAACAAATAAACAAAATGGCGAGTACGGCTGATATTAGAAACGGATTATGTATTAAATACAATAATGATATCTACAAAATTGTAGAGTTCCTTCATGTTAAACCTGGAAAAGGACCTGCTTTTGTTAGAACAAAAATGAAAAGTGTAACCAATGGTAAAGTATTGGATAATACTTTTTCTGCAGGACATAAAATTGATGTGGTGCGTGTAGAAACACACAAATTTCAGTTTTTATATGCAGAAGGAGACGATTTTCATTTCATGAATGTAGAAACATACGAGCAAATTGCATTAAATAAAGATATTTTAGATGCTCCGGATTTATTGAAAGAAGGAGAAAATGTAATGGTTCAGATCAATACAGAAACGGAAGCGCCTTTATCTGTTGATATGCCTGCTTCTGTTGTTTTGGAAGTTACCTATGCAGAACCAGGAGTAAAAGGTAATACCGCAACAAATGCTACGAAGCCTGCAAAAGTAGAAACAGGAGCTTCGATTAACGTACCTTTATTCATTAATGAAGGGGACAAAATTAAAATTGACACTGCTTCCGGTTCGTATATCGAGCGTGTTAAAGAGTAGTTATTTATACAGAGGATAGTATTGTTAAAGCGGTACTATCCTTTTCATATCATTTAAAATACATATGAAATTTTCTAAAGCATATTCTTTAAGTGAGATTGCCCAAATAATTGATTGTAAATTTGTTGGTGATGCGGATTTCCCTGTACTGGGCATGAATGAAATTCATGTTGTAGAACCGGGAGATATCGTTTTTGTGGACCATCCCAAATATTACGATAAAGCGTTACAATCTGCAGCTACCATAGTGCTGATCAATAAAGAAGTGGACTGTCCGGAAGGAAAAGCACTCTTACTTTCTGACGATCCTTTTCGTGATTTCAATAAGTTATCCAAACATTTTAAACCTTTTCAGGCGGCCAATGCTGCAATTGCTCCTTCGGCAAAAATTGGTGAAGGAACCGTTATTCAGCCAAACTGTTTTATCGGCAACAATGTGGTTATCGGTAAAAACTGCCTGATTCATCCCAATGTGATTTTGTATGACGATACCGTTATTGGTGATAACGTTATCATTCATGCAGGAAGTATTTTGGGAGCGGATGCTTTTTATTACAAAAAACGTCCGGAAGGTTTTGACCAGCTGATTTCCTGTGGCCGTGTGGTGATAAAGGATAATGTTGGTATTGGTGCTTTGTGTACGATCGATAAAGGGGTTACCGGAGATACAACCATCAATGAAGGCTCCAAGATAGACAACCAGGTGCATATCGGTCATGACACCGTAATCGGGAAAAAATGCCTGATCGCGGCACAAACCGGAATTGCAGGTTGTGTGATTATCGAAGACGAAGTAACACTTTGGGGTCAGGTTGGAACTACCAGCGGTATCACTATTGGTGAAAAAGCGGTAATTCTGGCACAATCCGGTGTTTCCAAGTCACTGGAAGGCGGTAAAACGTATTTTGGTTATCCGGCAGAAGAATCACGCGAAAAGCTGAAGCAATTGGCTTACGTGAAAAAAATTCCGCAAATATTAACGCAAATAAATAAAAATGACGGCTAAAGAACGGGTTCAGGAATTTTATCAGTTAAACGGTCCATTAAATAAAAGTTTAATGGAACAGTTTATTCATGACGAAATTATTTTCAACTGGCACAGTTCAAAAGGCTTTTTGCAATTAGACAAGCAGGATTTAAAGGCTTTGGCTACCGAGTTAGGAAAGTCGTATGTGGCATCAAGAATTGAGATCAGCCATATACTGGAAGAGAACAATGTGGTTTCGGTTAACTATACCCATTATGTTTCGCCCATTGAAAATCCGAATGAAGAAATGATTTTAGCCCACTTCATGGTAATCTGTGAATTGAAGGAAAATCAGCTTTACAGAGTCTATCAGATGAGCCAATTAACCTAAGCATTTTAAAAAAATAAAAATAGCAGATAAAAGTTCGAAAAAACTTTCATCTATTACGTTCAAAACCCTATTTTTGCAACACAGTTTTTAAAAATAATATAAAAAAAATATCATGAGTGTTTTAGTAAATAAAGATTCTAAAATAATTGTTCAAGGATTCACAGGTAGTGAAGGGACTTTCCATGCTACTCAAATGATTGAATATGGAAGTAACGTTGTTGGTGGAGTAACTCCGGGAAAAGGAGGAACGACTCACTTAGATCGTCCGGTTTTTAACACCGTTAAAGACGCTGTAGATCAGGCTGGTGCCGATACAACAATTATCTTCGTTCCGCCTGCATTTGCTGCTGATGCAATTATGGAAGCTGCTGACGCTGGAATTAAAGTAATTATCACAATTACAGAAGGTATTCCGGTTGCAGATATGATTAAAGCTTATGATTATATTAAACACAGAGATTGTCGTTTAGTAGGACCTAACTGTCCAGGTGTTATTACTCCGGGTGAAGCTAAAGTTGGTATCATGCCAGGTTTCGTTTTCAAAAAAGGAACAGTTGGTATCGTTTCTAAATCAGGAACATTAACGTATGAAGCTGCAGACCAGGTTGTAAAACAAGGTTTGGGTATTACTACAGCTATCGGTATTGGTGGTGACCCGATCATCGGAACAACTACTAAAGAAGCAGTAGAATTATTAATGAACGATCCGGAAACAGAATGTATCATCATGATCGGTGAGATCGGTGGACAATTGGAAGCAGATGCTGCACGTTGGATCAAAGCTGACGGTAACCGTAAGCCTGTAATTGGATTCATTGCCGGAGAAACTGCTCCTAAAGGAAGAACAATGGGACATGCCGGTGCAATTGTTGGTGGTGCTGATGATACAGCGGAAGCTAAAAAACGTATCATGAAAGAAAACGGAATTCACGTGGTAGATTCACCAGCTGAAATCGGTAAAAAAGTAAAAGAAGTATTAGGATAATTTTCTAATCTCATTATACTAAAAAAGCCTTACGAATTTCGTAAGGCTTTTTTTATAGATCTTCCTGATGGTTAAATTCCTGTATTTTAAACACCGAAAGATATTGGTGGTTGTACTGTTTTAAAATACTTTCCGCCTGTTTTAAATGTCTTTCATTGTGGTAGATCACAAACTGGAACGTATCGCCCAGTTGCAGTCTGATCCATTTGGAAATACTGATCCTGGTTTTACTTTTCATGACATTCACCTGTCTGGCACTGTCAAGACATTGCAGCAGTTCTTCCTGCTGTGCAATAAAAATATCGAGAATAATTTCGTTTAAAGAAATGCCTAAAGGATCGTAAGCCCGGAATGTTTTCATTTTCTTGGTGCCGGTTTCTTTGATTGTCCGGGTAAAATAACCGCCCAGTAATCCGCTCTTGTATACCGGTTCCGGTTTTTTAAATTTTGTATTGCGGATGGCGTTGTACAGCGCTTTGGTGTAAAAATCGCCATAACGGTTTAAATGCTCGATACATTCCAGTATGGTCCAGCTTTTAGTGAACTGCCGCCAATTCAGCGCTTCGGTATCCAGTGTTTTAAAATGATTGGCAATCGCAATATTGTTAAGGGTTACCGCCGTAAGTTCGTCTAGTAATGCGTCTGTTTTCATGATTCAATTGTTTACTGCAAAATTCAGTGATAACAAGGAATTAAAAATTGATTCAGGTCAAGACTTTTTGATTCGTGAAAAAGTTTCGGCCGTCATCCGCAAATAGGAAGCGATGTATTTGTCCGGGATTTCCTGGAATAGCTGCGGACTTCTGTTCAGGATGCTTTTATACCGCTCGGCAGGTGAGAAGATCAGTAAGTCTTTCTCCCGTTCCATTTGCTGTACAATCAAAAGGCTAAGGATGCTGTTCCATAATTTCAGCCGGCTGGCATCACTTTCGATAAATTCCAGTAAAACTTTTTTGGAAATCACTTTCACAGTGGTCTTTTTTAGCGCCTGAATGTAAAAACCGGTCGGTCTTTCGGTGAAAAAGCTGTCAATTGCTGTAATAAAGGAATCTTTATACCCAAAACGGATGGTGTTCTCTTCGTTACCGTCCAGGGTATAAATACGAAGGCTTCCGCTAATCACAAAGTATACAAAAGTGTTTACGGTGCCTTCACTGGCAAGGTATTCGTTCCGCCGGAATACGATTTCATTTTCCCAAAGTAAATTTTCGTTGAGTAGTGAATTTAATATTTCTATTGCTGTCATTGGTGAGAATATTGCCATAAAATTAATAAAAAAACGAATAATGCGAAATCCTGAGCTGCGTCTTTTAGGGTGAAATATTGTTATTTTTTTATCAAAAAACGATTTGTTGTGAAAATAAGACAAAAAAAGAATTATATTTGCCGCCGTTATCACGAATCTCGCAAAAGAGATAGCAACCTGCAACAACGAGCAAGGTGCTAAAACGATAAGCCAATTCTGTTGGAAAAAATGTTGTTTTCACACACTACTTTCTTGACCAGTTTTGCTTGTCGTCGTGAGCTTAATTAAATTCATAAGCAATCGATGATGAAAAAATCTAAAAAACAGGGCAATGCTTTAGCTTTGCTGCCACTATTCGTATTTATTTTTACTTTTCTGGGTGCCGGAATCATTCTGAATGATTTTTATGCTTTCCCTTCACCGTTAGCTGTAGTGATTGGGATTATTGCAGCCTTTATCTTTTTTAAAAATACGACAGAAGATAAGATTGATACTTTAATTAAAGGCTGTGGCGACAGTAAAATCATGACCATGTGTCTTATTTACCTGCTGGCGGGCGGTTTTGCCAGTGTGACGCAGGCAATGGGAGCGGTGGAATCGATTGTAAACCTCGGAATCAACAATATTAATATTGAATATTTCCCGTTAGGAATTTTCCTGGTGGCTTCCTTTTTATCTACCGCTACCGGAACATCTGTAGGAGCGATAGTTGCTTTGGGTCCCATAGCGGTAAGCCTGGCCGATAAAAGCGGTGCTTCCTTACCGTTAATCTGCGGTTCGCTGTTAGGCGGTGCGATGCTGGGGGATAATCTGTCGATTATTTCCGATACCACTATTGCGGCGACGCAATCTTTGGGTTGTGAAATGCGGGATAAATTTAAAGTGAACCTGTTTATTGCTTTGCCGGCTTCCATTATAACGGTAATTATCCTGTTATACCTCGGTTTAACAACCGAAACCAGTGCCGTTGCCATCAACAAAGGAAATTATGAATTCATAACGATACTGCCCTATTTTTTAGTGATCGGATTGGCGGTGATGGGAGTGAACGTTTTTGCAACCTTACTGATCGGGATATTGACTGCCGGATTTATCGGATTGGTTGGTCATGATTTTTCGGTTTTGGTTTTCGTACAGAAAATATATGAAGGATTTATCAGCATGATCGATATCTTTCTGCTGTCCATGTTAACCGGCGGTTTGGCGGCATTGGTGGCAAAAGCCGGCGGAATCGATTATGTGCTGCACAAAATAAAAGCCAGGATTAAAAGCAAGCGATCCGCACAAATGGGAATTGGTGCTTTGGTGAGCTTTACCAATCTTGCGATTGCGAACAATACGGTGTCGATAGTGATTACCGGGAATATCGCCAGGGAGATTAATGACGAATACCATTTGAGCTCCCGTAAAACGGCAACTGTGATGGATATTTTCTGCTGTATTGTACAGGGCATACTGCCGTATGGTGCGCAGGTATTGCTGCTGCTGAACTATGCGGGCGGGAAACTCCATTTTACCGACCTGATCATGAATACCTGGTATGTGGTATTCCTGTTTCTGTTTACGATGATTGCAATTAATAACCGTCATTGGGACAGGTTAACCAATAAATTCTTTAAAGTTTAAAACAATAGGATAAGGATTAAAACCGAATTGTTATATTTGTCTTTCATTTCAAATAAACAAACTTTAATTTTTAATATGAAATTACTAGAAGGAAAAACCGCAATCATCACAGGAGCGAGTAGAGGAATCGGAAGAGGAATTGCCGAAGTATTTGCAAAACAAGGTGCAAATGTAGCTTTTACTTATAGTTCTTCTGCAGAAGCGGCAAAAGCTTTAGAAAATGAATTAATAGCTTTAGGAGTAAAAGCAAAAGGATACCAGTCGAATGCTGCGGATTTTAACGAAGCACAGCAGTTAGTAGACAATGTAATTGCCGAATTCGGAAACGTTGATATTTTAATTAACAATGCCGGAATTACAAAAGATAACCTTTTAATGCGTATTTCTGAAGAAGATTTCGATACGGTTATTGATGTTAACTTAAAATCGGTTTTCAACATGACAAAAGCAGTTCAGAAGATCATGCTTAAAAATCGTGCGGGATCGATTATCAATATGAGTTCTGTTGTGGGTGTTAAAGGTAATGCCGGACAGACAAACTATGCTGCTTCCAAAGCGGGTGTAATCGGTTTTTCAAAATCGGTGGCGCTTGAATTAGGTTCCCGTAACATCCGTTGTAATGTAATTGCACCGGGATTTATTGAAACGGAAATGACAGCAAAATTAAACGAAGATGTAGTTAAAGGATGGAGAGAGAACATTCCGTTGAAACGTGGCGGAACTCCTGAAGATGTGGCTAATGCCTGCGTATTCTTATCGTCAGATCTGAGCGCTTACGTTACCGGTCAGGTGTTAAACGTAGACGGCGGTATGTTAACCTAAACGTTTGTTTATTTAAGAGAACTCTTTTATAATCATCCATTTAAAACCTTAAAACAGGAATGACTACATCTACGATTGTATTACTTATATTATCCGCTATTGTAGCCTTTGGTTTAGCGTTTTATCAATACTTATACAAAGCCGGAAACAGAACGAAAGTGTATCTGTTTTTGGCTTTGCTGCGTTTTATAACGCTGTTTGCCATTTTTGTGCTGTTGATCAATCCGGTCATCTCCCGGAAAAACTACCAGGATGTTAAAACGCCTTTGCCGGTTATAGTGGACAATTCCCAATCGGTTAAAGAGCTCAGACAGGACAGCCTGGCACGGATTTTAGCTAAAAAGATAGGGGAGAACAGTGCGCTTAAAGACAAATACGACGTTCAGTTATATACTTTTGATGCCGGTTTTAATGCTGATGGCAAGCTGGATTTTAAAGGAAAGCAAACCCATATTGACCAGGTAGCCCAAAACTTAAAACAGTTTTACCGCAACCAGCAATATCCGGTTGTATTGCTGACGGATGGTAATCAGACCATCGGAAACGATTATGTATACAGCTTTCAGCAAAACACTACCGTTTATCCGTTGGTTTTAGGGGATACAACGACCTTCCTGGATTTAAAAATCAATCAGCTGAATGTAAATAAGTATGCTTTTTTAAAAAATAAATTTCCGGTAGAAGTATTTCTGCAATATAACGGAAACAAAAATGTAAATGCAGTTTTCAGTATCCAGCAGGGAAACGGAACGGTTTACAAACAACAGGTTAATTTCAGTCCGGGTAAAAAAGCACAGGTAGTTTCTGTTTTACTGAATGCCGATAAAGTAGGCGTACAGAAATTTAAAGCTGTTATCACCTCGGCCGAAAAAGAAAAGAACCAGTACAACAACGTTAAGAACTTTGCGGTTGAAGTGATGGATCAGCGTTCGGAAATTGCGTTGGTTTCGGCGGTAAGCCATCCCGATTTAGGGGCGATCAAGCGTGCTGTTGAAGCTAATCAACAACGTAAAGTAACGATTGTTAATCCAAATGAAATCAGTGATTTAAAAGATTACAACGTTTTAATATTGTACCAGCCTAATGCAGAGTTTAAAAAGCTCCTGGACCTGAATAAAAATGTGCAGATGAACAGCTGGGTGATTACCGGAATGAATACCGATTTCAATTTGCTGAACCAATACCAGTCCCAGATTCAGTTTCGAATGGGCGGACAGAAGGAAGATTATGCTGCCGACTTTAATACGCAATTCAATTTGTTTGCTTTAGAGAATATCGGCTTTGAATCGTTCCCGCCGTTGCAGCATCCTTTTGGTACGATAACGGTAACCGGAAATGCCAATACCTTGCTGCAGGCGAGAATCCGCAACATTAAATCGGAAAGTCCGCTTTTTGTGTTTACTGAAAACGGAGTAAAGCGCAATGCGTATCTTTTTGGAGAGAATATCTGGAAATGGCGCGTGGAAAGTCATTTAAAAACCAAATCATTCGAACAGTTTGATATTTTTATGGATAAGACGGTACAGTTCCTGGCGTCGAATGCTTTAAAAAAATCACTGGTGGTTACTCATGAAAGTTTTTACAATTCCGGGGAAACCATTGAAATTACCGGACAGTATTTTAATAAAAACTATGAGTTTGACGAAAATGCACAGCTGACAATTCAGCTAAAGAATAAAAATACGAATGCGGTTAAGAATTATGATTTCCTGAAAGGGAATAATGAATATAAAGTCAATCTCGACGGACTGGAAGCCGGGCAGTATAGTTTTGTGGTAAAGGAAAACAGTTCCAAAACGTCTTATGCCGGAACATTTGAAGTGCTGGATTTTGAAATTGAAAAACAGTTTGTCAATCCAGATACCGCCCGATTAAACCAATTGGCGGCTAATACTAACGGAAAAGTGTTTTACCCGGATCAGGTAGATGCCTTGATCAGGATGTTACTGGAAAACCCGGAATATATACCGGTTGAAAAAGCGGTAATTACCAAATCGCCGTTAATTGACTGGAAAGGACTGCTGATCCTGCTGGGATTAACTCTGGCACTGGAATGGTTTATCAGGAAATATAACGGATTGCTGTAATGCTATCTTGTAAAAAATCCCGCTACAATTGCAGCGGGATTTTTGTTTAATATAATTCGTTAAAGCTTTGCGAATACTTATTCGTTAAGTTTTATATTGTGTTTTTCGGCTATTTTTTTAAAAACATCTTCCTTGTTTTCATTTTTTAGTTTGGAATAAAAGATGCCTATCAATTGTTCTGTGTCTTTGGCATAATCTGATTTTTCTTCCGTATAGATGCGATGTGCCGTAAAAATATTATCAAGCGCTTTTTCATAATCATTAATCAAGAAATAATTTTTTCCGGCACCAAAATAACCTTCGGCATTATCAGGATGGTATTTTTTTAATTTTTCATAAATAATTATCGCATTTTTAAAATCAGATTTAAAACCATAAGCTACACCTATGTTCATTAATGCAAAAGTGCCTTCGGGATATATTTCCAGCGATTTTTTGTAATACCTGATCGCTTTGTCGTAATCCTTTAACTGTCTGTAACAAAGTCCTAAGTTGTCATAAGCCATAACGAATTTAGGGTCGTTTTTGATAGCATTCAATAATGATTCTATTGCTACGTCATACTTTTGTAAATCAATCATATCATCTGCAATGGTGTATGCGTTTTGTGCTTTTTCATTTTTTGAAGCAGTGTAGAATTGTTTTTCTTTTTCGATACTATTACTTTTTTTAATGCTGTCACAGGTTTTGGGTAAAATTGCGGTAATTTTTTGAAACAGATTTTGAATCCCGTCAACGGTATTGAAATGTTCCCGGTTTTTAGCATCCGAATCACTAAAAACGACAGTCGTAGTAGATGTTACGATACATTCCCGGGTGTTTTCTTCTGTTAACTTTGATTTAGAAGCCAGGCATTCGCATGATTTGATTGCAATTTTTTCTTCCAAAGTTTGTCCGCATAAAAGGTGAAAGCTGATAATGCTTATTAATGTGAAAAATTTTGTCATATCTCTTTTGAAATTTTTATTCTGGAAAATAATAGGGTTTATGATTGGGCTGAGAGTAAAGTGGGTATAAAAAATCCCGACTATTACTAATCGGGATTTTTTATATGGGTTTTTGTAGAATGAATGCTAATCTTCGTCTTCTTCGTCCTCGTCTTCATCATCATAATCACGATCTTCATCGTCATCATCATAATCATCGTCTTCTTCGTCGTCATCTTCATCATCGTCACCGTCTGCGTTTTTCTTCACTTTTGGTGCTTTGGGCTTTTTCACTTCTTCGTCATCACCGTCTTCAATGTCAAGTCCTTTGATGTCAATAGCGTCGTCTGTTGCGATATCTTCATCGTCTTCGTCGAAATTCTCGATTCTGTCAGCCAGTTTTGTACTTACTTTTACTAAGTAGATAGTATCTTCGGTACGTACTTCAACTGCTTCAACAGTTTCATTTTTAGCGTTTTTGAAACGGATAACGTCGGAGTCATCGTATCCGTCCGGGAACCTCTCAACCAAAAGGGTTAAGATTTCATTCGTTAATTTAGCGTAATCTACAATTACTCTTTTCATTCGTTGTTTTTTAATGCTTGTTGTTATTCAAATGTAATATCCTAAAACTTTATTTTCAAATAAAATTGACTATTTTTTTAGGTTGTACATTAAAAAAAATTACATATCTAAAAGGTAAGCAAAAATTAGCGGTGCTACAATTGTTGCGTCAGATTCGATTACAAATTTAGGCGTATTGATGTCTAGTTTACCCCAGGTGATCTTCTCATTCGGAACCGCTCCGGAATAGGATCCGTAACTTGTTGTAGAATCAGAAATCTGACAGAAGTAGCTCCAGAAAGGAACATCGTGCATTTCCATATCCTGATACAGCATCGGAACCACACAGATAGGGAAATCTCCTGCAATACCACCACCAATCTGGAAGAAACCAACACCTTTGTTGCTGTTTTTGCTATACCAGTCTGCCAGGAAAGTCATGTATTCAATACCGGACTTCATTGTAGATGCTTTTAATTCGCCTTTGATTACATAAGAAGCAAAAATGTTACCCATTGTACTGTCTTCCCATCCCGGAACAACAATCGGCAGGTTTTTTTCTGCTGCAGCATACATCCAGCTGTCTTTTAAGTCAATTTCGTAATATTCTTCCAAACATCCTGAAAGTAACATTTTATACATGAATTCATGCGGGAAATAACGCTCACCGGCATCTTCTGCATCTTTCCAGATCTTGTGGATGTGTTTTTGCAAACGACGGAAAGCTTCATGTTCCGGAATACAGGTATCGGTTACACGGTTTAATCCTTTTTCCAATAAATCCCACTCATCCTGTGGTGTTAAATCACGGTAGTTTGGTACACGCTCATAGTGAGAGTGTGCTACTAAATTCATGATATCTTCTTCAAGGTTAGCTCCTGTACAAGAAATTATCTGAACTTTATCCTGACGGATCATTTCAGCAAAAATCTTTCCTAGTTCAGCAGTACTCATCGCACCTGCTAATGTTACCATCATTTTTGCACCGTTCTGTAATTGTTGCTCGTATGCTTTAGCAGCATCAACTACTGTGGCAGAGTTGAAATGTAAATAATACTTTTCAATAAACTGACTGATTGGTCCTTTACTCATTACTTAAATTATTTAAAAGTTAGGGTTTGCCGGTTTGGGTAACCGTATAAACCTCCTGAATTTATTTTTCTTTTTTCTCGTATCCTAAAATCTTCAATACATCATCGGCAGTTTGCTGTTCCGAGAATACTTCGGTAGCAATGATACCGTTTTCGTCACGGTCAATCAAAATGTGTTTCGGCTGTGGAATCAGGCAGTGGTGTAATCCGCCGAATCCGCCGATAGTTTCCTGATATGCACCGGTATTAAAGAAACCGATATATAATGGTTTTTCTTTGTTGTATTTAGGCAGGTACACGGCATTCATGTGCTGTTCCGAGTTGTAATAATCGTCACTGTCGCAGGTTAATCCGCCCAGGAGTACTCTTTCGTAGGTGTCGTTCCAGCGGTTTACGGCCATCATAACAAAACGTTTGTTGATTGCCCAGGTATCCGGCAAAGTGGTAATGAAAGACGAATCGATCATGTTCCATTTCTCTCTGTCGTTTTGCTGTTTCTGATACAATACCTGATAAATTGCTCCTCCGGATTCTCCTACTGTGAAAGAACCGAACTCGGTAAAGATGTGTGGTACCGGAACATCGGCATCATCACAGGCAATTTTGATCTGGTTTAAGATCTCACTAATCATATATTCGTAATCATATTCGAATGCCAGTGAGTTTTTAATAGGGAAACCGCCGCCAATGTTAAGACTGTCCAGAGTAGGGCATTCTTTTTTCAGGGCGATATATACCTTCATACATTTTAAAAGCTCATTCCAGTAATAGGCCGTATCACGAATTCCGGTATTGATAAAGAAGTGTAACATTTTTAGCTCCACATTCTTGTTTTCCTGAATTTGTTTTCTGTAAAAAGGAACGATGTTTTTATAACCGATTCCTAAACGGGAGGTGTAGAACTCAAATTTCGGCTCTTCTTCCGCAGCAATACGGATACCGATTTTGAATTTTCCGTTGATTTTTTCCTGTAATAAATCCAACTCTTCATAGTTGTCAATTACCGGAATGGTGCGCGCATGACCGTTGTTGATCAGCTTGGCGATATTGTCAATATATTGTTCGCGTTTAAAACCGTTGCAGACAACATAGGTGTTTTTGTTGATTTTCCCTTGCTCCATAAGGTTTTCTACGATGTTAACGTCGAAAGCCGAAGAAGTTTCAATGTGAATGTTGTTTTTAAACGCTTCATTCATAATGAATTCAAAGTGGGAACTTTTAGTACAGTAGCAATAGTAGTATTTCCCTTCATACTTGTGTTTTTCCATCGCTTTTCTAAACCAGCCTTTGGCTTTGTTGATGTTGTTGGAAATCTGCGGTAAGTAGGTAAATTTTAAAGGAGTACCGTATTGTTCTACCAATTTCATCAAATCGATGTTGTGAAATTGAAGGTTGTCTTTATTTAAGGTGAATTCCTCTTGCGGGAAATAGAATGTCTGATTGATTAAGTCGTAATATTTAGTGTTCATTTTTGTGTAAATCGTTAAGTTATATTAATAAATTCTGTGACAGTATTTGTAATACAACCTGATTTTCAAACTCTAATATTAGCGTACATTATCTGCAGTTTTTCATGCAGGGGATTGGTAAAAAGGAAAATATCAAAATTTCTAACACTTTTAATCGAAAAAACAATCCGCTGCATTTTTGACAAGGACTTGTTTTTTCTGGTGTTACCATTGTTAGGGATGTGTGTATTTTGACCGTTTTTCATCGCGACAAATGTAAAAAATATTACAGCGTATTTAAAAACAATTTTATTAAAAAAATATTAGTTTTTATAATCTTCAAAAGCCTTGTAAATCAAGGGGTTTTCGACCTCCTGATTGATTTTTACATCACCAATACCGTTTAGCAATACAAAACGAACGCTGCCGAACTCATTTTTCTTATCGTGGATAAGTAAATTCAGGATCGCATTTATATCGTTTTCGGTAAACACTACAGCAGGGTAAATATCGGAAATTACTGCTTTGATTTCCTGGTATGCTGCCGTGTTTATAAAACCTTTTTCAAGTGATAAAAAGGCTTCCAGTATCATACCAACGGCAATTGCTTCGCCATGTAATAAAGTGGTTTTGTCGTCGCTTTCCAGGAAATAACTTTCAATGGCATGTCCTAAAGTATGCCCGAAATTCAACGCTTTGCGGATGCCTTTTTCGGTAGGATCCTGCGCTACCACATTATTTTTAATCGCAACCGATTGATGAATTAAGTTATTCAAATCATCTGTATCCAAGCTGCTTAAGTCTTTAAATTGTTCCCAGTAGTTTTTATCCTGAATCAAACCGTGTTTCAGCATTTCTGCCAGTCCGGAACGCATTTGTGTCTGGGGTAAAGTTTCCAGGAAATGGGTATCGACCAGTACCGCTTTCGGGTTTTGGATAACGCCCACCTGGTTTTTAAGACTGCCCAGATCCACACCGTTTTTACCGCCCACGGAAGCATCCACCATGGCTAACAGGGTTGTTGGGACATTGATAAAATCGACACCTCTTTTATAGGTACAGGCAACAAATCCGCCCAGGTCGGTTACGACACCGCCGCCCACATTCAGGATGATGCTTTTTCTGTCGGCACCCAGTTCTGTGAGGGCATGCCAGATCTCCACACAGGTTTCGATGGTCTTAAAAGCCTCTCCAGCATCAAATTCGATGATTTCAATAGGTACTTCTGTAGCCAGATTGGCTAAAAAGTCCGGCAGGCAATATTGAGCCGTTTCACTGTCAACTATTATAAAAATTTTGGAATACACCTCCTTTAAAAGGGTTTCCGTTAAATATTCATAACTGTTTTCGTTAAAATGAATGGCATAACCATTTGCTTGTATTGTGTGCATCGCTGAAATATTGATAATCGAACGGCAAAATTCGTGATTTTTTATGAAATATTCTTAAACTGTAGTTATATTTGCATGTATATTTTCAATACTACTAATGGAAAAGATATTCAACAATACGCAGGTTGCTTTTGCACTTAAAAGCGATACAGAGCTTGACAGAGCTTATTTTCTTTTTAAAATGATCGACAATGAACCGTTGGTTAAAATAGGAACAGCCGTTACCAATTTTGCTTTAAAGGCACATCTACCGGTAGAAGGATTAATCCGGGCTACGGTATTTGACCATTTTTGCGGTGGAGTGAGTGAGGATGACTGTCTGAAAGTGGTGGACAGAATGTTTACCAAAGGTGTGACTTCGGTACTGGACTATTCTGTTGAAGGAAAAGAAGACGAAGCTCAGTTTGATGCCGCTTTGGAAATGACCTTAAAAACGATTGAATTTGCCAAAGAACGTCAGGCGATTCCTTTTGCAGTGTTTAAACCAACCGGATTGGGACGTTTTTACCTGTATGAGAAATTGGGTGAAAAACAAACGCTGACAGCCGATGAGCAACAGGAGTGGGACAGAGTAGTGGCACGTTTTGAAAAAGTGTGTAAAACGGCTTATGAAAAAGATGTTGTATTGCTAATTGACGGGGAAGAAAGCTGGATGCAGGATGCTGCAGATGAGTTGGTAGCAAACATGATGCGCAAATACAACAAGGAAAAAGCAATTATTTACAATACGCTGCAAATGTACCGTTGGGATCGTTTGGATTACTTAAAGAAACTGCATGCGGAAGCAAAAGCGGAAGGTTTCCATATCGGTATGAAAATCGTTCGTGGGGCGTATATGGAAAAAGAGCATAAAAGAGCAGAAGAGAAAGGTTATAAAACCCCGATCTGTGCTTCTAAAGAGGCAACCGACATTAATTATGACAGCGCAATCCAGTACATGATCGAGCATATCGATACAATGGCGATCTTTGCCGGAACGCATAACGAAAACAGTTCGTACCGCCTGATGCAGTTAATGGAGGAGCACAATATCCCGAAACATGACAGCCGCGTTTATTTCGGACAGTTATACGGTATGAGTGATAACATCAGTTATAACCTTGCTGCAAACGACTATAACGTATCGAAATATTTACCATTCGGACCGGTTCGTGATGTGATGCCGTACTTAATCCGTCGTGCAGAAGAAAACACTTCTGTGGCCGGACAAACCAGCAGAGAGTTAACCTTACTGAAAACAGAAAGACAACGTCGAAAAATAGAAGATAATTAAAAAAAAAGCCTCCAATTGGAGGCTTTTTTTATATTTCAATCCGCAAGAATAAGCAATAGGCTACTGCTAACCGACAGTAAAAAGGAAAACAGGTAAGTCGACTTAAAGACGAGTTTATCAACGGCAATCCATTTTAGAGCAGCTACGATTAGAACAGCCTGGTTGGCAATAAGTAAAGGAATGGTGATGATTTCTCCTAAAATAGTTACTGCCTGGATCGTTGTGTCGGTATAGCTGTATAAAATTAAAGCTGAAAAATACAGGCAACACACGATGCTTGCGATGAATATAAATGTTCTCATATTTTAGTTTTTTACGGTTTATGATTGTGTTTTTAATCCTTGATTTACTTAGTGAGCGTTAGTCCAAAAGAAAGGTTTCGTTTTGTTTTGGGATCAACATTGTTCTCCAATACGGTATTTAAGGGCTGGAGCTTTTTTCTTCCGTCAAAAGTGTATCTTAAAAAGGTTTTGGCGGTATAATCGTTTGTTGCCTTATCGGTTAATAGAGGTCTTACGGAATTGTTATTGGCTGTTAAAGTTCCATTTACAGCAACATCGCCGATTACTTCAATACCAATAAACAGCCCGTTTTCCGGTAGTTGAATATCGGAATCTGTCAGATCAAGTTCAACTTTTTCCTGCTTTAAAGAATTACGGTTATAAACGGCGCTGGTAAATATTTTATCATGAATCTGCTCCTGCTGCACCGTATATAAATTAATCCGGAACAACGTTTTGATGTCTTTTTCTGTTTTTTCAAAGCGTTTTTTTTCAAAACGCAATTCCAGTTTGGTTATCATTGCATTCGCGTTTTCAGTACCTGGAATTATTAAAGTGACCAGTTCTACCCGTGAGGATATTGGAAAACTACCGTGATTAAAGCTCTTTTTCAAAAAATCAATATGTTTGACACTATTGGCGTTTGTAATTATTATTTCATGTAGCGGCTTTGTTTTTGGCGACATCATCATGGTGTCCTTTATGAGAGCTGCTTTAATCGAATAATTGTTATAAGCAATATGGGATAGCATTACGCTATCATTGGATTTATTATTTACGGTAAAATATCCTTTTTCATCGGTATAGGTTCCGTCATTTTTATTGTACCGGACAGTTATATACGGAATTGGTTTTTGGGTTAAGGAGTCAATAACCAGTATCTTTTGGGAATGCAATTGTATTGCGGTAAACATAAACAGGAATAGAAATAGGATATGTTTTTTCATCATATTAGGTTAAAGTTGGTACCCACAATAAATCAAACCTCAAACTTCGAATATCAAATATTGGATTAGCATCCAACAACATCACAACCGGTATTGACCCATAATACATAGTAACAACAGTTTCTGTAACAGGAATTTTCCTCAAGTGAAAAAGGAGGACCACAGGATGTTCCCCAAAATTTCATTGCGGTAGCTGGGGATGAATTTCCCTTTTCAATTTCGTTAATTAAGTCAGTTTTGACAAATGATTCAAAGTGATTGTTTGTTGTAAAATTAATCAGATCAGTAGCATGCTGTATAAAATCATAGCATACGATTTCAAATAATTCTCTTTTATAATCAGCAAAGTATAAAAGTTCCTGATAATCTTTACTGGTAACAATATAGCCGGAAATACTTTTGCCGGATTCATTTAAAATTTCTGAAATAATAAGCGTTTGTTTATTGACCGTAGTTTCAAGAGATTTTCCCAGGTTATACCTGTTTGGGTAGTAATTGTCTAAAAAATCAGTAGTCTTATTTTTTATAACCGCTACTTCATTTTTTTCATTGCCTAAAAATAGGCCTGCACTTAATAAAAACAGCAATAGTGCTACTTTTAAAAATAAATTTTTCATAATAGCTAAAACTTCCCTTTGCAGATTGCTGCCATTAAGGACGATAATTTCAGGTACTTTTTATGGTTACGATACCGCCCTGTCAACTTCAATTTTCATGGATCTGCTAACATTTCTATATTGGATTCAGAAGTAATTGTAGTTCAAAAAATCCATCCGTTTAGTAGTTCTTTAAAAATTAAGGTCAACCTTAATAAAAATACTGCATGCCTTGTTTTACGTTGATTTTTACGTTTTTGAAAAATAATTGTGTGGTAAATAAAGTATAATTCTGGAACATCCGGATGCCAAAATAACAATAATTCTTATTTTGAGTATAATTGCGTATATAGAGTCAGATTATACTGTATTTCGTTGTCAATAAAACCAAAAAAGCCACTCAGTGTATGGCTTTTAAATAGCATTTTTTCAGGTATCAAACCTCAAATATATTCACTTCCTCAAGGTCATTAAAAAAGGCAGCACAATCGGTTTCTAATATAACGAGCAACTGTAACAATCGTTTTATGGAAAGTGTGGTTTTTCCATTTTCAATGCGTCCGTAATAGCTTTGTGAAATATTCATCCGCAAAGCAATATATTCCTGCGAATACTTTTTTTCAAGTCGCAACAGCCGGATTTTAAGCAGTACCCTGTTAACCATAATAATCGTTTTTATTTAAAATAAATGGTGGCGGGGAAACAGCAATATAAAGAAAATATCAAAATATAAATAATATTCTAATTTATTTTATACCAAATAGGTATTATTT
>NZ_DFUB01000011.1:856-80764 GCF_002379575.1 Flavobacterium sp. UBA4197 | reverse complement strand
ACCTATTTTAGGACGACTCAATTAGTTGATGATAATCTTTCTGACTTCTTTTCTGTCGCCATCCTGAACGGTCACTAAATAAATACCGGACTGGGTGTTTTTTAACTGTAAATGCTGATCGAACAAACCGGTGTTCTGATAGGCTTTACTGAAAATTTCCCTTCCTCTGATATCGTGTACGTTTACTCTGATCTCATTGCTTGAAGCAGATCGGAACTGTACATTGAAGTTTCCGTTATTCGGGTTTGGATAGATCGCAAAATCCTGTAAACCGAAACTTTCTGTTCCTAAGGTTGCTGTCTGGAAACAAACTTCAACCGACCAGGAGTTTAACGTTCCTGTATCGCCCTGGAAATAGTCGTTAATCAATAACTGCCAGTTTCCGTTGGTTGCTTTAGTGTTTAAAGCTGCCAAAGGCTGATTAGGAGCATAGGTACCGCTGGTGATTGGTGCTGTACAAACGATGTTCGGAGAACCGTCGTTGAAAGTAATGTTATAACCATCCTGATCGTTACAGATTCTGTTTCCTAAGATAACTTCTGTTCCGTCCGGGTGTTTCACTTTCGAAACCAAATCCCTGATCCAGGTGTGGGTCACGTTTACGTTTACATTCACATCGGTAATGGTTTGTGTAACAGGAACATTGATTGTAGATGTTAACGTTGGTCCCGGTGTCGCAGTATTAGGATTTGGTCCGTCCGGAATGTTCACAACGGTATTGTTGCTGAACGTCTGGCAGGTGTTTGAAATTGTATAGCCGATAGCAACACTTTTTGACACGGCATAAAATATATTTCCTACAGCTTCAACCATGATTCTACAGTATGGAGCGGCTATATTGGGAACGGTAATTGCTTCCGAACCGTCATTTGGAGTGTTAGCCACCAATGTTGTAAAAGTAGCCCCGTTATCGGTTGATAACAGGATGTTCACGTTAGCGGTATTGATTCCGTTTACGGTTGTTCCGGCAACATCCCAGGTAATGGTTTGCGATGTTCCCTGAGTCCAGGAAACATTTTCAACATTTGGCGATGTGATTCGGAAAGGTCCGGTGTTTGCAAAAGTGATCACGGTATTATCACGTCCGGTTTGTCCTCCGTTTGGTGTTTTATTATCTCTAACAGTTAAGGCAAAATTCATTGTTCTGGCAGCACTTGGCACCACTTCCCAGGTAGGGATCAGGTTGCCGGCCAAAACGCTCTGGAAGTTTGGCATATAACGGTTGGGAGAAGTAGCCGGCGGTAAGGATCTGAAGTTTGGTCCTGATGTTGCGGTTGCTACCGGCGGCTGTGTCGATATTTGCGTGTCGGTTTGTTCCCAGCAGTAGGTTAAAGCTTCACCGGCAGTATCGGTTGCACTTCCTTTAAGTATAAACGCCGTTCCGTATGGAATCGTAAAATCGGCACCGGCATTCACCACTGGAGCAGCATTTCCGTTGCTGGTTGTTACCGCACAGCTTCCTGTTCCGTTAACAAAAGTCTGCATTTGCGCAAGACTCACGGCGTGAAAGTGTGCATCAGAATTGCTCTGAACATCCGGCGGACAGATTCCGGCATATCCCATAATGGTGTTTCCACTGCCCGGCTCAACAGCTGTTCCGGCCGATCTGTTTCCGCCGCAAGAGTTGTTAAAGGTGTGGGTTGCCCCGAATTGGTGTCCCATTTCGTGTGCTACATAGTCAATATCGTACGGATCGCCAACAGGAGCCGGAGAACCGGTAATTCCTCTGGCTTTGCTGGTTGTACATGGCGAATTTAACTGCGCCAGACCACCGCCACCGGTACTTACCGTATGCCCGATATCGTAGTTGGCCAGTCCGATATTGGCATCAATAACAGTCTGGCTCTCATTGATTAAAGTATTGGCATTGTCATTGGAAAAATTGTCACTGTCAATAAAAATAATAAGGTCGTTATTCGCAACCAGGTTCATGTGCAGCGACATATCTCTTTCATACAAACCGTTTACACGGGTCATCGTAACGTTCATTGCGGCCAAAACGGCTGCTTTTTTCTGAGCCAGTGTGCCGCTGCTAACGCCTGCTGCATTCACATGATAGGCCGCATATTCAATGGTACACGCCATAGCCAGACGATACACACGGTAGTTTCCGTCGCTGGCAAGGGCAAGGGAAGCATCCTGTATTATTTTACCGGAAACCTGTTCGTGATCGTCCTGAACCATACAGCTGAAAGAACGGTTGGTTACCAGTCCTTCTCTCGGATAAACAATATAATTATTCAGGTCTTTGGTATAGGTATCAATATATGAGGTTCCTGTTTTTCCGGACAACGTCATGGTATGCAGACCAAAAAGCGTAACACTGAAATTAATCGTAGCGGTAGGATCGTCAATTCCTTTACCGATATAGGATTTAATGTCCGGATATTTGGCGGCCAATGCCGGATCCATTATCGGTGATTCGTAAACGCGATAGTTTTCGAGTTTTCCGTCCGGATTCGGGAAGGCGACAATAACATTGGATAATCCATTAAAATTTTGTCTGGATGGTGCCGTTTGCAGTTTTGATTTTAAAGCGGCCAGATCAAGGGAAAACAATTCGAATTTCTGAGGCTGAGAACTGCGTTCCATTTTCTCGTACATCCTGATTTTTTCCTGACTAACTTTAGTCCATAATGAACTTTGCCCATAAGATGAAGCGAACGCACAAAATGCAATCGCAACAAAGAGTAGCTGTTTTTTCATTCATTTAGAGTTTTAGAGATTAATTTAGTTGGATAGGTAAAAATACAATTTTTTGACAGAATAATTGTGAAATGTTTGATTTTAAAGAGATATTTACGATTAAAATGCTGTTTATTGGGTTAAAGAGCACTTTTATTGTTGAAAGTTGAAGTGTTGTAAAAAAGTTAAAGTATAGTCATAAAGTTGCCCGTATAAAAATAGTAAAGTAACTTTACAAAGTAAATTAATAAATTTTCTTTACTACTTATGAAAACACCCCTTATTGAAATGGCTTCCGATCTGAGAACCGTTTCAACCCGCCTGGTTCGCAATCTCCGACAACAAAGCTCGAATACTGCTTATTCCCACGTAGATCTTTTAACGATGGGGCTGCTGCATGAACACGGTTCTTTATTGCCCTCTGAATTAGCCCAATTGGAACGCGTTTCTGCGCAGGCCATTTCGCAGGTTATCCAAAGGCTGCACGCCGATGGCTGTCTTGTAAAAACAATTGATAAAGACGATAAACGAAAAACAGCCCTTTCACTGACTCCGAAAGGGAATAAAATTCTGGATGAAATATGGGAACAGCGCAATCAATGGCTTGTAGCGGCTATTGACTCCCTTTTTGATGAAGCGGAAAGAGCCACGATAGCGGAATCCTTAGTGTTACTTAAAAGACTGTCTGAATACAACAAATAATGCCGGAAGAAGATGACCTATTTAAGAGCTTTTCGATTTCGTAATTTCAGATTACATATCAGCGGTCAGATCATTTCCCTTATCGGGACATGGATGCAGCGCGTAGCGATCAGCTGGCTGGTTTACCGGTTAACGGATTCGGCTACTTTACTGGGCTTTGTAACCTTTTTGAGCCTGATACCGTCTTTATTCCTTTCGCCTTATGCCGGAAGTTTTGCCGACAGACATAACCGTTACAGTATTGTGAAAGTGACCCAGTTCCTGTTAATGCTGCAGGCTCTGGTACTGGCGATACTGGTTTGGTTTCAGTTTTATAATATTGTGATCATTTGTGTACTGAGCCTTGCCCAGGGAATCATTACCTCATTTGACACTACGGCGCGTCAGGCAATGATGGCGGAGATTGTTCCGGATAAAGACGATTTGCCCAATGCCATAGCCTTAAATTCATCGGCTTTTAATATCGCCCGGTTACTGGGACCTGCCTTTGCCGGTTTTATCCTGAGTACTATTGGTGAATTTGCCTGTTTTTTTATCAATTTTATAAGCTTTATTGTTGTTTTGGGCTGTTTAATGGCGATGCAGCTGGATAAAAGACCGCTGCCCAAACGAAAAGCCGATACCTGGACCGAACTGAAAGACGGCTATACTTACCTGAAAACATCACCGGATCTGTTGTCCTTAATATTGCTGCTAACCAGTTCCAGTTTGCTTTTAATACCGTTTACAACCTTATTGCCGGTTATCGCCAGGGATCTTTTTCATGGCAATGCGGTAACGTTCAGCTGGTTTGAGAGTGCGGGTGGGATAGGAGCGCTGGCCGGTGCTTTATATATGACGACTATAAAACCGGGTAAGGCGCTGGCCAATACGATACTGGTGGCTACGATGATCCTTTCGATAGGGTTGTTGTCGCTGGCATTTTCATCTAAATTATCGGTAGCCATCTTTTTTACGATCATGGCGGCTTTGGGACTGATGATCCAGACTTCTTCGATCAATACCTATATCCAGACGCACGCTTTACCGGAAATGCGGGGCAGGGCGATCAGTTATTACATCATGGCATTCCAGGGAATATTGCCCATCGGAAGTTTGCTGATCGGGTTTATGGCCGAAAAAATCGGTCTGGAAAGAACACTGGCCTTTGAAGGGGTATTGGGTATTGTAATCCTGGCTGTTTTTTACTGGAATAACAAAACCAGACTGCAAACGAAATCCATACAGATTTAATGGAGTTCAACGCACAAATATCCCAGACACTTCAAAAAAACGGTTATTTCCGTTGCGGCAAACGGGCTGCCTTCAATTCTTAGAATACGATCGCAGTCCTGCAGATCAAAATTGATCCGGTAGCCCGGATATCTGGTTAAAAGGGAAGCTACTATTGCTTTGGCATCGTTTTGATGGTGTACTGTAGTTTTAAAAACCTTAATCATTTTGCTTAAAATAGGTATGCTGTTAATTTCTTCCTTTTTTTATTTTATGAAACGGATTAAAGGACAGTCCGATACTGACATAAAAAGAGGATTGGGGATTTGCTTTAAAAATATAATCGTTCGGAGATTCGTTTTTTTTGAATATCCTGCTGGTTGGAATGGTTTTTAAGCCGGTTTTCAATGTGCCGACAAATGTGCTGCCGAAATAGTGTTCGTACATCGCACCGGAATTGATTTCAAGCTGTTGAAAGACATGCTTTTGGGGACTGTTGTTAAAGTTGTACAGGTAAAAAGAGGTTACGGCCAATTCACTTCCGAAAGAAAGTCTTCCATCGTTAAAAAGGAGTTTTCTTAAATAGACTTTCTGCGGCAGGAAAACGTCTGCCATCCAACCGTTGGAAAATTTATGCTCATACGAGAAAGACGCTATAACCGGAAATTGCGAATTGGGATCGATCATCAGCGATAAGCCCGCACTCATTTTTGTCTGCACATTTGCTTTGAGGATCACGATTCCGGTGAGCATTCCTTTAACTCTTTCAAAATGTTTGTCGCTTCCGTCCACGGTTAGTCCGCTTGAATAAATGACTGTTTTGTTCCAAAGTCTTGAAATATGCGTAAAGTTAAGAGTGGTAGCATGGTAATGGAAGTCATGCTGACTGCTCACCAAACCGGAAGGAGTGTCGGTTTCTGTGGAAGCGGCGCTATACCTGTAATTGAATGCAGCACCCAGGATCCATCTGTTTTTCGTAATAAAATTGATGTTACCGTCTATTTTGGTCTGGTTCAGGTTTTTTACCGTTGTTTCGGGTAATGCTGTACCGGACAGGTTTGAGGTATAATCATAGGGGGTAAGCTGGCTGTATTCTATATTGAAAGCACGGGTTGCCGGAAACTTATCGGCCACATAGGCCACAACTTTTTTCGGAATACTGTCCTTTGTTTGCGAATAACTTACTTTTGACAGCATTAAAACGGTAATAACCAACACTTTTTTCTTTAGGATTCCCATTGTTTACGTTAGATTAGTAATGCTTTGAAACCGGATGATCTCAAAAACTTTCCGCAAAGAAAATTCTAAGGACTATGCCAATCCGGGTTTTTATACAAACACCGTTACTTATTATACCAAATCTCGATTTAGTATAATAAAAAGGATGTTTTGTATAATTTAACGGCTGTCAACACAGATAAGGGCTATTTTTGTGGCAGTAAATTATGGTAAGCGAGTATGATCAACAGTATTTCGGGTAATTTTAAAAACAGGCAGCTCATCAATTTGCTGGTTGATGACCGTTACCGGCTTTTAAGGCATTTTATATTCCTGGCAGGGTTCTTCCTGGTCTTTTTTTATACCAACGACCGGCTTGATGAATACCGGTACACCGGCATGGTTTTTATTTATGCGGTTCTTATCGGAATGTTTTATATCAATATGTACCTGTTGCTCCCGCGGTTTTTCTTCCGGGCGAATTATCTGGTTTATATAATACTGCTCCTGATCATGGTGATATTGGGATTGCGACTGATGGGCTATATCTTAAATGTCTTTCTAAACAGGTATCATGTGGCGGGTGATTATAAGATGTTACTGATTAATGCGGAAACCTTTAGATGGACTTTTATTGTTTGTTCGGTAATTTTAATATCGACCACGATCAAGCTGCTGCAACGCTGGATTCTGGACACCGAGAGGATGGCCGACCTCCGGAATATCACCTTAAATATGGAGCTGAATGAGTTAAAGAACCAGATAAATCCTCATTTTTTATTCAACATGCTTAATAATGTGAATGTGCTGATTAAAAATGATCCGGAAAAGGCTTCGGTGGTTATTTTTAAGCTATCGGAATTTTTGCGCTACCAGCTATATGAAAACAATGAAGAACAGACTTCGTTAGCTTCAGAAGTCCGTTTTTTGTCCAATTTTCTGAATCTTGAAAAAATAAGAAGGGATAATTTTCAATTTAGTATTGCTGTAGCGGAACAGGATATGCAGCATATTTACCTGCCTCCGAATTTGTTTACAACCTTTGTTGAGAATGCGGTTAAACACAGTATTGATATTACCGGCGGGGATTCTTATATTAACATCAGTATAGCCGCCGAAAATAAAAAAATACATTTCAAATGTATCAATTCGAAGAAGAACAGCCCTGATATACCGGAGCCAAAGAGCAGCGGATTGGGGCTCGCGAATATACAACGGCGACTGGAATTACTGTACCGGAATAACTACAGCCTGGATATTGCGGTAACGGCAGAGGAATATATTTTAAATTTAACGATTCCAATATGAATTGCATTATAGTAGATGATGAACCGCTGGCAAGAGAAGGTGTGCTGTCCATAGTTAGCGATATTGGATCCATTCAGGTTATCGGATCGTTTTCGAATGCGTTAACGGCATTGGATTTTATGAAGCAGAGCCCGGTTGACCTGATATTTCTGGACATACACCTGCCACAGGTAACCGGACTGGAATTTGCCGCACAGTTACCCAAAGAAACCTTAATAATATTTACAACGGCGTATCCGCAATATGCCCTAAAAAGTTATGAACTGGATGCGATTGATTATTTACTGAAACCTTTGGAAAAAGAACGGTTGGAAAAAGCAGTGAATAAAGCAGTTGCGTACAAAAAACTGCTGTCGGCAGAAACTGTAAAAAATACCATTGAGGGCAATACAACCGATTTTTTGCTGATTAAATCGGACCGACGTTATTATAAGGTTCCTTTCCAGGAAATACGGTTTATTGAAGGACTTAAGGATTATATTGTTATCCATACAAATAAACAAAAGCTGATCACGGCAATGAATTTAAAAACGGTGCATCAGAAGATTGCCACCAAAAAAATGATCCGTGTTAGTAAATCGTATATTGTAAATATGGATCATATTGATTCTTTTGATAATCATACCATTTATATTGGTGAGTTTGAAATTCCGCTTGGGGAAATATTCCGGAAGGATTTCTTTGATAATTATTCCAAAGGGACTTTGGGAAGTGAGTTATAGGCAACCGGAAAGGATATAGGCTAAAACTTATAAGCAGCAGGATTTGAGCAAAGCATTATTAAAAGTAGCGTATATTTTATTTTATATTTTACATAATGTATATTATAGTTCAAAATATAGAATAGTAATTTTAGGAGAATAGTCCGGTATTCTGAATATTTTGTGCTGTGATTAGTTGGTCTATTATACAGCGCTTCTGTTTGTTGGCCAGTAAAATTAATTTTTTCAAATTGCCTTTTGCCTGTTGCCCTTTGCTATTTTTTATAACGCTCAGGAAAACTAAATTTTATTTTTTGTGTGGTTTGCTGGTGTATAAAAAACGTATACGTTTTTTTCTATGCTTAGGTTTATGGTCTGATTAATCGGTTCATTTATGTTGGTGCTAAATCAAAGAAAAAATCAGTATTAATCTGTCTGCCCAATACTCCTTTGTTATTTGGAATAGTTTTTATTCTATTTGACATAATATAGTAGGTTCTTCTCTTTAAAGTTAAATTGCGTTGATGCAGTTATTTAAGTATTTATGTGACTTTAGGATTGTGAATGCTATGGCTATTTTTTTGTTTTTATGTATTATGGTAAACCGTAATTATGTACACTCCTGGTAGTTTATCTTTGCTTATAGTAGTTTAATAATACAAATTGCATGGTTTGTCTAGATTTATTAATGATTTTTAGAGTAAAAATGTCTGATATTAAAAATAATATTCACGTATATTACTAAAAATATTATATTTGGAATTTATGATATGCTGATATGCCAAATAAGAAAATATATCAAGGCCGAAACATCAAGCGTTTCTGTGAAATGCTCGGCACCAAGCAGGATGCCTTAGCTTTTGAGCTGGACGAAGACTGGAACCAAAAGAAAATCTCTCTCCTCGAGCAAAAAGAATCTGTAGAAAAGGATATTTTAGAACAGGTGGCTAAAATCCTGAAAGTGCCTACCGAAGCTATTGAGAATTTTGACGAGATATATAAGAATAAAGTATATGGACTATAAATATGATGTTACATTCTCTTTTGCAGGAGAAGATAGAGAATATGTTGAACAAGTTGCTAAAATATTAGTTGACAAAGGAATCAAAGTCTTTTATGATAAATTTGAAGAAGTTGATTTGTGGGGAAAAGACCTAGCTGTTCATTTTGATTTTGTTTATAGAAAAGGTGCAAAATATTGTGTTCCGTTTATATCGGAAAATTATAAAAATAAAATATGGACAAATCACGAAATAAAAACAGCAATATCTAGAGCCATAGAAACAAATGGTGAATATATTTTGCCAGCAAAGTTCGATGATACAGAAATTGACGGTATTAGGCCTAGTTTAGGATTTATTGACTTAAGAAGCACCAGACCAGAGGATTTTGCAAGCCTAATTATAAAAAAATTAGGAAAAGAGCCAAGTATTCCTATTGCAGAAAAATTACAAGAAAATGATGGTAGAATTTATTTAAGTGCAAATGTATTAATGAGTGAAATGTATGGTGTTCATGGTTGCGCTATAGGCGTTTCAATAACTAATACAATTAGAAAGAACAGATATTTTAACGAACCGTATTTTAAGCTAAGTCAAACTGTTGAAGAAATTGGGTCAGATAGCTTCTATCTATTTGATAAACTTGCACCCGTAGATTTTCCAAACAAACTAGAACATGGCCAAGTAGTAAATGTCAATTATAATCTTAAAAGAGGAACAAAAGAAATATTTGACAAATTACCTCCTGAAACAACCATTGAAGCGATTGTCACCACAACACTTGGTGAAAAGTTCAAATCAAACCTATTACCAATTAGTGATGTTTTGAAAATTTTTGATATGATTAAAAAATACTAAAATATGTTTAGAGGTTTTAATTTATCACTACCAAGCATAGATGAATTTAATAAAATAGATGAGTTTATTAATATAGGTGAAAATATATTAAAAAAAACAAAGCTAAAAGTAAAAAGCACATTAGATGATTATTTATTAAATAATAAACAACTGGATGGTGATCAAATTATAAATGAGTGGTTTCCTGAAGTAAAAGCACATATGTTTTTATCTCATTTACATAAGGATGAAAAAATAGCTTTTTTTCTTGCAGGTCTTTTTCGTGAAGCTTTTAAAATTGATACTTTTATCGATTCAGCTGTTTGGGGATATTCGGATGATTTATTAAAACAGCTCGATGATAAATATTGCAAGAACAGTGATGGTAGTTATAACTACCTGAAAAGAAATTATTCTACAGCGCATGTGCATATGATGCTTTCTAATTCTTTAAACAGAATGATTGACAATTGTGAGTGTATTATGTTCCTAAATACTCCAAATTCTATCGTCACTTCTAATGAAATTAATAATAAGACTAATTCCCCTTGGATTTTTTCAGAAATCAATACTTCAATAATTATTCAAAAAAAAACGCCTAAACGATTGGAACAAAGGGTTAAAGTATTTTCATCAAATGAAATGAAAATGCTAAATGAAAATGAACAACAGCAATTATTAATAGATTATACCGTAGAGCTTTCGCATTTAACTAAAATAAATTTAAAAGATTTAGTAAAGTGGTTAAGTACATCAAAATTTAGTGAAAGCCCTGAAAAATCGTTAGATGATTTATATGCACAACATCCATTAAATAAAAAATTCTTGTCAAATGAACGATAATAAACTAAAACATCTGGAATTTATACAGAATACTATAACTCGAATGAGTACAAATTCATTTATAGTCAAAGGATGGGTTATAACTATTGTTTCTGCATTATTTGCCTTAGCAGAGAAAGACTCAAATAAGAACTATATTTTATTGTCATATTTTGCAATTCCAGTATTTTGGTATTTAAATGGTTACTTTTTGAAAATGGAAAGAAAATACAGAAAACTATATGATGATGTTAGACAAAAAGGAGAAGATGATATAGATTTTTCAATGAATACTGATGCATATAACCAAGCAGATTGTAGCACATTATCATCAATGTTTTCGTCATCCATTTTTCCATTATACATTTTTATGATTCTTGTAACTCTAATTATTATGTTTTTAATATAGAATTGAAGTACTTCTTTCAATTAATACATTTAAATGATTACCTCAACAAAACAAATACTCACTATTTGCATTAAAATGTAACTGTAGCAATTAATAAAATGGACAATATCAAACCTAAAATTATAATTAGTATTGAGAAAAAATACAATTTGAATTTAAAAAAAATCTATGATTTTCAAGACATTACAAAACAGCCTCAATCATATAAAATTGATAAAAAAAATAATATAATAGAGATAAATCTTAATAACTGTGAGATTACCTCTTTGAATCCGTTAAAATCCATTAAAACATTAAGAGAACTATATTTAAGAGGCAATAGTATCAATAATATAGAAGCTTTATCTCACTTAAAAGAACTTGAATATCTGGATGTCAGTTATAATAAAATTGAAGATATTTCTATTCTTAAGCAGTTAACAACACTCCGATATTTAAATATAGCAAATAATAGAATTTATGACATTAGTCCTATATATGATCAATTAAGAAATGATTTGTATTTGCATGCTGTCAACAACCCGATTGTGTATCCTCCACAATACATTTCGATAAATAGAAATGGAGATGTTGTTGAATGGTTTGATGCTTTATGGTCAAATGTAAAAAACAAGATTGAAGATAACCTACAAACAAAAAAAGAAATTCTGAATCTTGGTAACTGTGGAATTACTGATCTATCTAGATTTCCTTTACTATATAAATGTACTCATTTAAAAAGGTTGATATTAAGTAACGAATGGGCTATTTATGACCAAGGTTGGGATAGGGAGACTAGTAAAAATGATAATTTACCAAACAATATATTTCATGTCCCACCTGAATTTTCTAAACTTCGAAAGTTAGAAGAGCTCATTATTGGAGGTGATTGGAAAAGCAAGAAAAATAGTTTTTGGAATAGATGGAGAATAAGAAATTTTTCAGTATTTAATAAACTAAGCAAGTTAAAATATCTTAATGTAAGTAATAATTTAATTACGGGAAATATTAATCTGAACAAACTTAGACAGATTGAAATATTGCATTTAAATAACAATAGAATTACTTCAATAACAGCAACATCATATTTTGAAAAAATAATAGAACTTTATCTTAGTAATAATTCTATCTCTAACATTTCTTTTCTTAATAAATTCCCAAGAATTGATACCGTTGATCTTCACTCAAATAAAATAAAAACTTTATTACCTATTCAAGAACTTATAAAAAAAGTTGAAATTAATGATTCTAGATGGCAAAAACACACAATCAATCTAAACAAAAATCCTCTATCAAATCCACCACTAGAAATTATTTCTCAAGGAAATGAATATGTATTAGCATATTTTAAACAATATCAAGCAGAACAAAATATAAGAATAAAACCATATATAAATCGTGATATTAAATTAGTTTTAGTAGGCAATAGTGATGCGGGCAAGTCTACTCTTATAGAATATTTCATAACCGGAAATTGGAATAGTACTATTTCAAGTACGCATTGGATGGAGGTAAAACCCTGGTCAACAAAACATAAGAATCAATCGTATAATATAAGGATTTTTGATTTTGGCGGTCAGGAATATTATCATGACACCCATTATTTGTTTTTCACAAAACAGACAGCTTATTTATTACTTTGGAACGAACAATCAAATAAATATGGAAATATTTCAATAGAACAGAGACAAGCAGATGACAGTTTACAAACAAATAAAGTAGAATGTTTTCCTTTAGAGTATTGGCTTAATTCTATAGACTATCACACAAAGAATAAAAAGATTTCTGTTGATGAAAAAAGGATTATAGAAATTTTGAATGAACGAGATTTTGATATTAAAAATAGTATAAGTGCTGGGGAAAATTGGACTAATAAGGTAATTCAATCTACAGAAAATATTGGTAGAGAATTAGATGATGTCCCTAACATACTTGTAGCACAGAACAAAATAGATAATGCAAATGACTTGAGATTTCTTGATGAATTTAATTTAAAAAAGTCTTATCCAAAAATTTTCGAGTATACTTCTCTTTCTGTAAAAACACAAAGAGGCATGGAGAACTCTAAAGATATTCTGTTTGAATTACTAGATAAAGTCTCTTTATTCAATAGAGAATTTTTGGGAACATGGGGATTCTTGAAAAAAGAAATTGAAAATGGAGTTTCTTTCGACAAGAAAATATCTCTTATAAAATTTAAAGAATACTGTAACAATAAAATTAAAACCATTCCTGAGGTAAATAAAGGGAATAGAAATTTAATAAAACAAGTACTTTTTAATGATACTGATACAATTAGTTTTGCACAATATTTAAATAATATAGGGTTAATTTTATATTTTCCTGAAAATGAAAAACTAAAGGATTACGTATTTTTGAATCAAAAAGAGATTCTTAAGAAAATATATGATGTTCTTTCTGGTCTAAATAATCTAAACGGTAGGTTCAGTAAAGATTACATTAAAAATACTTTAGAAAAAAATAATTTTGATAGTGAATGTCAAATGATCATTAACATCATGAGTCATTTCAAAATGATTTTTGAACACCCATCAGATGTTGATTATTATATTGCTCCCTTATATTTGCCATCAGAACCTCCAAAAAGCGTAAAAATCTTCCTTAGTACTTTTCAAAAACCGATCTGTAAGTTTATTTTCAACAGTTTTATACATAAACATGTTATCTTGGAATTTTTTCAAAAACATGGAAAGGCTGTTTTAAAAGATACAAATAATAGTGAATCATATTTATATTGGAAAAATGGAGTTGTATTAAAAGATATTGAGACTCATGAAATTGTACTCATGAAATTTTGTAATGTTGATGATACTAATGAAAAGGCTTATATAGATGTTTATAGATTAGAAAATTCTAGAAATACTCAATTTTCTGATGATGTCATAAAAACATTGGAAGAAATATGTATTGATAAGGATGTAACTAAAACAGTGACAATTGATGGTGAAAATTTCATCCCAATTTCCATCATTCATAAAGCAGAAGATAATGAAAATTGGGTTTTTCATTATGAAGAAAAATACTATGATTTGAAGCAATTCAAACAATATCTAAAACAACCTTTAAAAATGAAAAAAATATTTATCTCATATTCAAAAGAAGATACATCTTATCTGGTCAAATTGGAAAATCATTTGAGTGTCTTAAAAAGAAATGGAACTATTGATACTTGGAATTGCAGGCAACTCATTCCAGGAGAAAAATGGGACGGCAAAATTAAAAATGAATTAGAAGAAGCTGATATTATATTGTTTTTAGTAAGTGATGACTTTTTAGCTACTGATTATATTTGGGATATAGAGATAAAGAGAGCTATTGAGAGAGAAAATGAAAATCCTGAAAAAGTAAAAGTCGTTCCAATTATTGTAAGAGATTGTTATTGGGAAGGGTCTCCATTAGGAGCTTACAACACCACACCACCTAAAGCTCAAGTTTTAACAACTTCATCCAATATTGATTTAGCATTTAAAAATGCCGTGCTAGGGATCATTAAATTATTAGAATGATCCCATAAGCTAATCTAATTTGTGGCTCTGCCACTTATATCTATAATAATATTATATAGTCTTTAATCAGTGTAAATCTCAGACAAAAATTGATGTATTTAAATGAATACTTCTACGAAACGAATAGAAAACAATAAAAGCTTCGATAGTGAACTAAATTTTATTAAGGAAATAAATTCTTTTGATAAGTGTGGTATTAAAATAGTTGGGAATGAAAATATAAATGCTTACCTATCTAAAAATGGAGCAATATTTAATCTTAGTATTGATACTGAGTTAACTAAAGAAAATGCTCCATTAACTTTTATGTTGGATAACGAAACTTATGAAATAAAGAAGATTGGAAATACATGCAATGGCACTTCACTCAAAATAGGTAAATCTCCTGAATTTACTACAAGATTAGATATAAATAGTTTTGAAACGAAAGGCTTTAATAAAAAGAGCATATTTAAAGCTTTCTATATTGTTGACTTAAGTGAAATAAAAACATTTCACGACCAATTTCAGACAGTAACACATCAAAGAAATGGACGTAATTATTTTTATGACTGTCTTCGGATAGAGCTTAATGACAAAACCTATGATCTTACTCAACTTAAGGATGGAGAAAAAGGTTTTTATGTTTTTGAATGTCTAGAAGAACAAACTCTCGAAGACTTTTCCGAAGTATGTTTTTCCATTAAACAAGCTATTAGCTTTATTACTAAATTAATGGTTGGAGATGAAGAATATGTATTTGACAACTCAGGCAAACTATATTACTCAAACTACATCAGACCTACAATTAAAGGGATGTATAGTCCCATTACTACAAATCCTTACTCTTATTTAGATATTGAGGAAAAAATTGCAGACCGTTTCTGGGGTAAGCTAACAAGAATATCCTCTGATAACTTATCTAATCTAGTAAACAAAATACATACAGAACCTGAGTTTTCTGTGGCTATTCTGGTTATTTTGGAGGCAACTTCAGTACGCTCACTATTACTAATCCCAAGCTCTTTTGCTGTTATTATTGAACAACTTTCAAAACATTTAAGCGTTGAAGAAACAGGCTTGGAATCACCAATAACAAATAAAGAATTAAAAAATAAAATACTCGAAGAACTTCAGGACGTAATTGATAATAATAGTGAACATTTAGGCGATGAAGCGATTCAGAAACTCAAACTAAGAATCAAAGAGATTAACAAACCTGTAAATAAACAACATCTCACAAATAACGAAAAACTAACAAGACCATTTAAGCAATTGGGTATAAACCTTACCCTTAGAGATGTTTTAATTATAGAACATCGTAATGACCTTTTACACGGAAATATACTGTTAGTTACGGATGAAAATAGAGACAATAAGGATATAGATCTTTATATGAACTATGTTTCTGCAAAACTATTTACATTGATAAGCAAACTAATCCTAAAAGCGATTGGCTATAATGGATATGTATACAATCAGGCTAAATATTTGGAAAAGTTTCTCAAAAATGGAACAGATGAGGAATATTTTGAGCTAATCTAACTCTTCCCACTTTTAAATAAAGTATTTATAAATGACTGAACAGATAAACGAAATTATAAAAGATAAATACTCGAATGAATTAGCATATGAATTGTCTAAAATTTCAAGAAACAATTCCGCAGATAATGAGATAAAAAATCTGTATGAACTTGTCAGTAGCGAACTAACTGATGATGCTTTTAATAATCTTTTAAAAGAAGCTAATTTTAATGTACCGGAACTACAAACTGAAAATATTGAAGTATTAGCCAGAATTAATGATATAAAGTTCATTCTTGGAAATCCGGATAAATTGAGTTGTATCAAAGAATCAGTAAAGTTTTATATTGAAATATATGAAAAAACCGATGATTTGAAATATATGATTCGTGCTTTAGAGTTGGTGCGAAAAGTAAAGTCTGTTTTCACGCAAAACCTACCTCAATTAGAGCAAAAAACATTACTAATACTGACTAGCTTAGAATCGGCATACTATCAATTAAAGTTATTAGATTCTTCACTATTTCTAATTCAAGAAACTTCTTCAAGTAAACTGATAGACTATTTTATTTTTCAATTAGAACAAAGCCTTGAAAAAAAACAATTTAATCCGGCTCGAATTTATGTTAAAGCTTTAAACAAATTAAAACATTTTGATAACAATCAATTCAAAATACAAACTGCACTGTCTTTTGAAGAAGAAGCGGATCATTATGTATTACAAAAAGAACCAAATACCTACTATCCTAATATCTTAAGCTTATATATTGATGCTTTAAAGCGAATAAAAGGTGTTGCAGTAGATGAAAGTTTCAAAACCAGACTTGAGCAAAAAATAAAAAAAGAACAAAAGATACATATTGAAATGCTTAGGAATATTGGCATTGAGGTTGAAACCAGATTAAATATTCCTGAACTAGTAACAACCCAAAATATAAAAAAATTTAATAGTGGGTTTAATTTTCTATTATCACTTCCAATCTTTGATTTAGCTAATTCTAAAAAGATTTTCGAAAAACAAGATAAAGAACATTTCTGGCAACAGTTTTTTCAAGAAAATGTATATTATACGAGTAAAGGTACTGTAAGCGGAATATCTGATACTGAAAATCACGATTTAAACTTTGCGAGAGGACATTATAGAAATACTATAATTTCAATAATCAAAGAAGTCAAACATATTATGGATTTTGACAAACAAATATCAAAAAATCTGGTCGCAGAAATGATTGTTAGATGTGAAAGTCCGTTCATTCCTAATGATAGACAGTATTTATTTATTGAGGGTATTTATAGTGGTTTCCAAAATAATTTTATATTATCATCACACTTGCTTATTCCTCAAATTGAAAATAGTTTGAAACACATTGCAGAACTTAACAATAGAAATACTGTAAGACTTTCGGATGACATTCAAAATGATAATACTTTAGGTAGTATATTAGGTACAGACCAAAACGGTAAAATGCTAGATGACATCTGTGATAGAGATTTATTATTAGAATTAAATAGCTTTTTAGTTGATGGTGCTGGTATTAACTATAGAAACAAGGTTTGTCATGGTTTAATTTCTCCATTCGAAATGGGTTATTACGGTATTTATCTATGGTGGATAACCCTAAAAATGATAAAACAAACTGACGAATATTTCAGGATATAATCACTTAACATCATTAATAGACTATAAGTTATACATTATTTATGACAACCAAAAAGCAACATTACGTTTGGCGTGAATATTTAAGAAAGTTTTGTTTTGATAAGGATAGAATTTATTCTCTTATAAAAAATGAAACATCTCAAGAGTTTATAACCTCAGATCAACCAATATAAACCTGTGAGTTTAATTTATATTATCCATTGTCTCCAAATCTTGCCATAATATTTGATTTTCATGTAGATAGCAATTCTATATCAGAAGAAATTATAACGGATATTGATTATGTAAATCAGTTAAATGATGCTATGGCAAAGACCTCGGAAATGTTCATTTTTTCAAAATCGTCACAATCTTTAGAAAAATATAAAAATAGTATTTCTTAATAATATAGAACATACTCATCTTTATTCGGTTGAGTTCCCTACTCTATTTTATGCAGAACTTGCGTGAGGGATAGCAGCAAAAAGCCCACAGCGAGGCACGAGCGAGGACTTGTAGCGTATAGCCCGATCCATAGGGTCACACCCTAAAGAAAATCTTTTTTAAAGTTGGTACTCTTTGTGGCTTCCGCCACTCGGTTTGCTACTCACGTCTATAGGCTGTCTTTTTTTTATGAACATTAGTTATTATTATGGCGTGTCCCCTGCCCTTTTTCGGTTGCTTATTGGTTGGTCAGGAATCGGTTTGTTTCTTATTTAAATTGATATTCGGTTAATCTTAATGTTCCAAATTTATATAAAACGTCTTGCTCGGTTGCCCATTTTAAATCCCGGCTTGCTGTTGGTGCAGATATGTTTTTAAAGCTTTGCATATAGTCTTTTCGGCTGAATTTGTTTTTGCCGATTTTGTCTTTGAACAGGCGGATTCTGTCTTCTGTGTGAAGGGTTACGGATTGGGATTGCAGAAGCCCATCTAATGATTCTGAAATAATGCCAAGCATGAATTCGATAAAAGGTGTTGAGTTTCCTTTTTTGTCGGATTCGGACAACTTGTTATAATATTCGTTTTGTTTTTGCTTAATGAGTGATTCGACAGGTAGGTATTCGAAAACGGGATATTGTTGCATGAGGATTAGGGTTTGCCAGAGCCTGCCCATTCTTCCGTTTCCGTCTGTAAATGGATGGATAAATTCAAATTCATAATGAAAGACACAGCTTTTAATCAGGATTAAATCATTGTCCTTTTTTAGATAATCAAAAAGGTCTTTCATTAATCCATTTACCATTGTTCCGTTTGGAGCGATATGTTCTACTTTTGAGCCTTTTACGATTCCAACATTGGTCGTTCTTAATTTACCGGCATTGTCAATTAATCCGTTCATTAGAACTGAGTGTGCTTTTACGAGGTCTTTTAATTGATAGGGATTGAATTGGCGGAGTTGTTCATATACTTTTATAGCATTCTGAACCTCTAAAATATCTTTTTGTGGTGCAATGACCCTTTTGTTTTCTAATAAGGCCGTAATTTGTTCTTCGGTCAGAGTATTACCCTCGATTTCTAATGAAGACTGAATGGTTTTAATTCGGTTTTTCTTTCTTAATTCTGTTGCCGGTTTATAGAGATGAGAGGCGTTAATTTCTCCTATTTTTTCTGAAATGGAAGCTACTAATACTAAAACTTTATCCGTAATTGTATAGGGTGGTTTCATGTTTGATAGTATCATTTGATATTATCAAAGGTAGGGTTTATTTTATAATCTATGTACGTTAAAAGAATTAAAGATGATTATTATGGCGTGTCCCCTGCCCTTTTTTCGGCTGTTTATTGGTTGGTCAGGCTTTCTCCTCTCAAAGAATGTTAGGCAGTAAGTTTGCCTGTTTGTGGAAGTTTTTGGGTTCAGATATAAGACAAATCACCTGTCTTGCTAAATTTTTTAATGATATTTTGTATCATAAAACAGGTGATTTTAAAAATAATAGTTACGGATTTGACTGAAAATATTATATTTGAAATTTATGATATATACTGATATGCTGCATAATAAAATATCCAAAGATCTAAATATCAAATGTTTCTATGGAATGCCCGACATCTGGCAGGAAGCCCTGAGCTACGAGTTGGGCGGTGATTGTAATCAGAAAAAAGTCGCTCTTCCCAAACAAAAACAATCCGAAGAACTTTTTTACCCAATATAAATGGATAAAGTACAATATTACGGTGTCGGTTTTACATGGAAAGAAGCTGAAATTAAAAATCAATTACCACGTTTTATCGAAGAGGGCATCTGGGAAAATGGTTTTGAAGATAAATATTTAGAGAGAGTTAATACGGTTGCTGTCGGTTCAAGGATAGCCGCAAAAACTACATATACAAAAAAAGAAAACGGTGAGATGATTTCAATCCTTGAAATTCATGCCATAGGAACTGTTCTTGAAAATTTAAAAAACGGACGAACTTTAAAAGTCAGATGGGATCAAAGTATCGAACCGTTTATCATTAAAAATAAAGGTGCCTATCGTTCTACTATTTCAAGAATCAATAATATTGGAACCATCAAAGCGATCTTCAAAAATGATAAACTTTCTGTTAAGTCAGGAGAATTTCTGTTTTACTTGAGTGGAGAATCTGAAAAAGAGCATTATTTATACCCTTGTTTTATTTTAACAAAAGACAAATGGAATGACTTCGGATATCAAACACAATATGAAGTGTATTATTATGATTCTCTCAAAGAACGGACATACATTGGCGCCACAAAATTTTTAAATAAGGTAAAAGATAATGGGGAGTTACCCAATACCTTTACGTCGCTTGATGATCATAATATTTGCTCACTTGGGCAATCAAACCACTATTATTTAAATCTTCGGGAAAGCTTAAATAAAGAAGCTGCTCACTACTATCTGGACGCCATTAATGATTTAGCAATTAATAAAGGTCTGGTGGAATCATTTGAGCATGAAAAGGGATTCAAGACATCTTTAATCAGAAGCAGTGAAGCCCAAAAAGCACTTCATGAAGGATATAAGATTTATAATGGGTTGGAAACGGATAATACCCTTTGCTTTACTTTTTCAACACAGATTAGCGGGGCAATAGAAAAACACGCTATAAAATTTGATTATTCTGAAAAAGAAGATCTCCCTTTTAGAATCAAAGTCTTAATTGGTAAGAACGGAACCGGCAAAACACAATATATTGCAAAACTGGCCTCAACCTTAAGTGGATATGAAAAACAAGGAAATTTTTCTACCCAATATCTGCCGCCGTTTAGCCGTGTAATCGCCATTTCCTATAGTCTGTTCGACAGGTTTCCCCGGCCAAAACAAACAAAAACCTATAGTTATTATTATTGTGGTTTTCAAAGTGGCAGAGGCTTTCTTACAGATAATCAGGTGAATGCCCGGTTAAAAAAAGCATTGGGAATTCTTGAAAAATCAGAAAGAATGCATTTGTTTGGTAAATACATAGCAATTGTATTATCGGATGATATTGCTTTGGATATCCTGGATAAAGATTTTATCGAATTAAATAAAAACGAGTTCACTCTTTATAGTGAGGGTGGATATTCTAAGTATAGTTCAGGTCAGATAGTTATGATACTGATGCTTGCTGAAGTCCTGGCCTATATTACAACAGAATCATTACTGTTATTTGATGAACCGGAAACACATTTGCATCCTAATAGTATTTCTCTTTTTGTAAATGTTATTAATCGCATACTTAAAGAATACAATTCCTATGCCATTATATCCACTCACTCCCCTCAAATCATACAGGAAGTACCGGCAAAAGATATAATTGTTATTGAACGGCTGGAAAACATTCCCAGCATACGGGGATTGGATATTGAGACATTTGGTGAAAATCTCAACACGATCACCGAAAGAATATTTCATACAAATAGTCATGATGAATATTACCGGGAGTTCTTAACCAAGCTTTCAAAAAGTAACAGCTACAGTAAAATTATTGAAATGTTCGAAAAAGAAAGTTTACCGCTTAGTTTAAGTGCTAAAATCTATTTACAATCCCTTTATTAATTATGAAAAATTTAATTCCGTTAACCAGGAAAATTGAGTATTGGGACAGTATTGTAAATAATAAAAGAGAAATCCAACGGATACCGCTTCAGGCAATACGCCCCAATATACTGGTTCGAATTACGGATTATACTGATCGTACGATTCCGAATAATTTAGAGACCATACCGGCATCTCCATTTACAGCGCCTCATAGTAATTTTCTTCAGGGATGTTATGGAAAGTCCAATAATTTATCAGCTTTAAAAGCACGAATCAAAGACAGGCAAAATATACTACTGCGGGCAGAATGCCAATATTGTAATATTGGAGAACCTGAAACATTTGACCATTATTTGCCCAAGAGTGATTTTCCGGAATTTTCGGCACTTTCTATTAATTTAATTCCTTGTTGTGCTAAGTGCAATACCAAAAAAGGGGAAGAATGGCTGTTTGCAGGTAACCGGAAAATCATAAACTACTACTATGACATTTTACCCGATGTTGACTATTTGAGGTGTGATATAGTTTATATCGACAACGTACCGCAAGCTGTTTTTTCAATTGATAGCGCCCAAATACCCGTAAATATTCGCTCGGTAATTGTCAATCATTTTGAAACGCTTCTTTTATTGGACAGGTACAAGCAAAGGAGTAATAGTGAAATAATTGATGTGTTAAATGCCATAACGCCATCTTTAGGAAGATTGACACGTGTGCAAATTCAGGAAAATTTACAACAGGAGGCAATAAATATGAAGGCCAGTAAAGGACGTAATTATTGGAGGGCTGTACTAAGAACTGCTCTATCTGATTCGAACCGGTTTCTAACGGAGGCAGGATTTTTAGAATGATCCATTTTATACAAATCTTTTAGAGTTCCGTATTCCCCTACTTCTCCCTGCACGCACATTCATGATGTTCATTAAGGTATTTAAAACTATCTTCGCATATTTCTTTTAAAGCGGGAATATTAATGTCGGATAGCTTTTTGATATAGATACAGGCTTTTGAGATTTTATATTTGCCAAGATTGTCCAATAGATGCTTGTTTTCCTCCGTTGGCGAAAACACATATAACGAAAAGGCTGCCTTTCGTGGTGAAAAGCCAATAAGTGGCGCATCACCTTCATGTCCGCTGGCATATTTATAATGGTAATTACCGAATCCAATGATTGTTGGACCCCACATTTTGGGTTCAAATCCCGACCATTCCGACATTAATTCAATTAAGCGGAAGCTGTCGGCTTTCTTTTGTTCATTATCGACATAAGCGTTGATAAAATCAACCACATTAACCGCTGTATAGGTTGTTTTGTTTTTTGCCATAACGTTTAAATTTTAATACTGCCTGAAAATGTACTTATACATACAAAACTAAACAAATAGATCCAGATTATAGAAGGTATTCCCGGAACTAAATTTTATCCGGCATCCTGCTGTCTGGAAATAGCGCTCCGGTTTTACTATTGCGGAGGCAAATATTTAAAAAAGATGAAATAATTATACAATTAACCCGTTATAGTATCGAATATTAACAAAAAAAATAGGATGATTTCAACAGAAACACAAGAACACTCCAATTGGTTTTTAAAATTCTTTTTATGCCTTTTAGCTATCGTAGGAGCTATCAATTCTGTTATTTATACAATCGCTCCCCTTTTGCCTGCAAAATGGGCAGCACGGATCATTCCTGTTGGATTATCGATGTTGCTCATTGCGATTCTGTTTTCGGTTGGTTTTTCAATTTACTGGCATTATAAAGCTAAAAAAGGGAAAATTAATTCTCAGAAATACCGCATCTGGCTGACAGTGTTATTGCGCTATTGGCTGGCATTCCATATCATGATATTTGGATTTGAAAAATTGTTTGAGGTCAATTTTGCATTTGCAAGTCATCTGGAAGACGCCCTGGTTAATACCTTGACCGGAACGGAACTGACCTGGAAGTATTACGGATCTACCTATGGTCTTGCCGCAATTGTTGGTATTTTTCAGATTGCAGGAAGTATTTTTTTATTGTTCAGACGTACGGTATTATTAGGTGTGGCAACACTGCTGCCGGTACTTTTTAATATTGTATTGATCAACATCTTTTATGGGATCGGACCGATTACAACTTTTACTTCAATGCTAATGACTTTAGGCTTATGCTATTTGCTATTGGAGCGAAAAGATGCCATAATAGCCTTGTTTACGAAATATAAAAACCCATCGCCGGCTGTAGGAAATAAAGCACTTCGGGCTGTCGTACGGGTGCTGTGTATAGTGATTCCTTTGGTATTTATCATGTACTATCGCTATGATGTTCATCTTTCCGATAAATATTTTGGAAAGTGGAAAGTGGATAGCATGATGCGCAACGGAAAGAAGATTGCTGAAAATGCATGGGAGAAAGACACTTCCGCCTGGAAAGTGGTTTACATTGAGGAACGTGGTAAAATATACTACAGCCCGAATCCGCATGTGTATGTAGACAGTACTTCGGTATTAATGCGCTATCAGTATGACGATACTAAAAACAGCTTACAGGTTATCGCTTACGAACGCAATCCTGCCCAGCCGGATACTATTCCGGTGCAGATTAACAAATTCAACGGCAGTACGATGCAATGGAATATGGTGCTGTATAAGGATACCATACAAATGCAGTTGAAGAAAGTAATCCGGTAATTTTTGCTTTCAGGGTTGAATTATAGTCTTTTACCGTAAAGCACATTTTCGGGAAAGTTAAATAAACGGGTATTCATCATTATGCAGGAAGATTAAGGCTGAAATCAGGGTCGGGAATATTTCTTAAATGAAAAAATCTCACTTTTTATTAGTAAAAAAACAATAAAAGATTATTTTTGCATACCTAAAAATAAAAATCCAACTAATTTCAAATTATAAGTACTGTGGAAAATCCAACTGCACAAAAACTAATCAATAAAATCCAGCTTGATTTATTCAAAAAAGGATTCAACGCCGAAACTTTAATTGAAGATTTAAAAAAATTACGGGAGTTTGCTCTTGAAGAACAAAACCCGGTTTTAGTTAAAGCGATACGTTTAGCTTACGAACATGTTGAAGAAAACGGCGCATTTTTAATTACGATCCCGGATGATGAACCTTTAGAAGATGAGTTGGAAACGGAATCGGAAAATGTGAAAGCAGAGGAAACAGATTTAGAAAGTTTGGAATATTTGATCTCCCTGTTCGCAGATTTGAAAAACAAAAACAATATTTCTGATTTAAGAGAATATAACAAAGCGTTTTTAGCATTCTAAACTAAAAACAGCCTGTAAAATACGCTAAAACTGTACTTTTTTAAGTGCAGTTTTTTTATGTATTTTAGTGAATAATTAACGAATTTTCTTCTTTTCTAACTTACTTTTGGGCTAATTTTGAGCGTTTTTTGAAGGCTTTTCAATAAAACCGGTATTTCGTTTATAATCAACCCCTTAAATAATCACAGATGTTACGTTTTTTTAAAATTATTGCTTTTCTGGAAGGGATATCCCTCCTGCTCCTGTTGTTTGTGGCCATGCCTCTAAAATATATGTATGACAAACCGGAAATGGTTCGTTTCGTTGGAATGGCACACGGATTACTGTTTATCGGTTATATTGTAATTGCCAGTATGCTGAAAATGGAAGAGAATTGGTCGTTTAAAAAATACTTCCAGGTTTGTATTGCATCGGTAATTCCTTTCGGTACTTTTTATATTGAGAAAAAAATTCTGTAATTTTAAAATATGAAAATCTTTAATTGGGCATATAAAATCCTGAAAAATCTCGATTTCAGCGATACTACGGCAAGTTATCTTAACCTGGCAGTTAATATAATTGTCCTCGTTGTTGTGGCTTATATTTTAGATTATATCTTTAAAAAAATACTGATTATCATTCTGGCGATAATCGCAGAAAAAACAAAATCGAGTTTTGACGACTTTTTGGTTGCCAATAAAACAGCCAAATATGTTGCCCATCTGGTTCCTTTATACTTTATCAGTAAAGTTGTTCCGGTTGTCCTAAAAAACTTTGTCTACTGGGAGAGCTTTTTCGGAAAAGGCGTAAAAACCTATATGGTCTTCCTTTCGCTGTGGATCATCCGAAGTATCTTTAACTCCCTGAAAGACTACCTGAAAGAAAAACCCAAGTTTAGCGACAAACCGATAGACAGCTATACCCAGGTAATCATGATTATCCTTTGGGTTTATGCTATTACATATTTGGTATTGATCCTTTTCGATACCAACTTCAAAACGCTGTTGGGGACTTTTGGGGCTATTTCGGCGATTATCATCTTAATTTTCAAGGATACCATATTGGGTCTGGTAGCCAGTATTCAGGTTACCGTTAACGATACGGTTCGTATTGGCGACTGGATCACGATTGATAAATTCGGAGCCGACGGTGATGTTATTGAAATCAACCTGGCTACCGTGAAAGTCAAAAATTTTGACAATACCACAACAACGGTTCCTACTTACAGCCTTATCTCCGATTCGTTCCGGAACTGGAGAGGAATGCAGAACTCAAATGGAAGAAGAATTAAACGTCATATCCTGATCAAAGAAAACAGTGTCCGCTTTATTCATGCGAATGAAATAGACCATTTTAAGAAGATTCAGCTGATTACATCTTATATTGAACACAGGCAGTCGGATATTGAAAAATACAATACCAATAACAACATCAATAAAGAACTGGCAATTAACGGCCGCAACCTGACAAATTTAGGATTGTTCCGTAAATACCTGACCAGTTATATAGAAAGTCATGCCGGTATCAATAAGGAAATGACCCTGATGGTACGTCATTTACAGCCTACAGATAAAGGTATTCCGATAGAAATATACGCTTTCGTATCCGATAAAAGATGGATCAATTATGAGCATATCATGGCCGATATTTTTGACCACATCATTGCCGCTGTAGACTATTTTGATTTGGAGATATTTGAATTACCGTCTAATAATAAAAATTATATAGGGGAATAAACCCTATATAATTTCTACTTCGGTTTTTCCGTGGGGAGCCGGACGCCCAAAGCTGTCCAGATTTACCATAGTAATGGCATCAACCGTGATAATGGTTTCTTTGGTCATTACGTTACGCACTTCACACTTCATTATAATGGAGCTTCTTCCGAATTTTACAAGATCGATACCGATTTCGATAATATCCCCTTGTCTTGCCGAACTCATAAAGTTGATTTCCGACATAAACTTGGTTACAATCTTGTTGTTTTTTAGCTGAATGATTGCAAAAAGTGCTGCTTCCTCATCAATCCATGATAAAAGCATTCCTCCGAATAAGGTTCCGTTAGCATTCAAGTCTTCTGGTTTTACCCATTTTCTCGTTTGATATTTCATATAGTAAACTTTTGAAGCGCCAAATTTACTATTTCTTCGTGGTCAAATGCTAATTTTGGAAGCGCTTTTATTGAAAACCATTTTGCCTCCCGGGCATCATCGGCTGCAATAGCGATCGTATCTTCCGCTACCTCACCATAATAGGCTACCGAAACCACATGATTTCGGGGATCTCTGAAAGGCTTGCCAAAAGCACCAATTTGCTCCAGCTGCGTTACCGCAATCGTCGTTTCTTCATAAAGTTCCCGTATTGCTGCTGCCATAAGATCTTCGTTTAAATCGACGAAGCCGCCGGGCAGTGCCCAGCAGTTTTGAAAGGGCTCGTTGTTCCTTTTAATTAAAAGCAGGTAGTCGTTGGCCGGTGTTTTTTTTACGATTACCGCGTCAACTGTTAAAAAAATGTTAGAATTCCTCATAAAGTTAGAATTATGTATGCTGTAAATATTCAGCTTTTTTTTGTTATAAAAATACATTTTTAAGTTCTGTATGTGAAAAAATCAGCAAAAAAAAGATGCTTTTTTTGAAGAATAATGAACGCAAAAGCCCAGTTTTCAAGGCAAAGGTACTGTTTTAAACACTTTAAGCCCGGCCAATCTCCCTATCTTTGCCCTAAATAAATAAGAATATTCAGCGGTTATCGTTGAATGAAAAAGTAAAGACATATGAAAAGAATTATGCTGCCTTTATTCGTAACGGTACTTTCTTTAGGTACTGCTACAGCTCAGGAAACCCCAGGTTTTAACAAATGGTCTATCGACATTAACGGAGGAATCAGTAAGCCTACTACTCCCCTTACTACCGGTTACTATACTAAAGATTACAATCTTTTTCATGCTGACCTTGGAGTGCGTTATATGTTCAACAACAAATTCGGTTTAAAAGTTGATGTTGGATACGACCAGTTTGAGAACGCTTCAAAAAGTGCTTCTTTTGATGGTAAATATTACAGAACGGATATCCAGGGTGTTGTAAATTTAGGACGTGTGCTTAACTTTGAAGAATGGACGCAGCGATTAAACGTTCAGGCACATACCGGTATTGGTTATGCTTTTATGACAAATGACCGGTTTGAAGGAACGGATAACATGTTAAACCATATTATCGGTCTTACCGGACAGGTGAAATTATCGGAAAGAATTGCTTTAAATGCCGATTTCTCGATGATTAACAATGTACGTCAGTCCAATACTTTCGATGGTGGTATTGCGCCGGAAGACAGAGGTTTTAACGGAACATTATACAATGCTACTATTGGTCTTTCGATCTATTTAGGAAAGAATGCTAAACATGCCGACTGGTATTATGAAGAAAGCAAAGTAGACAAATTAGCCGAATTGGAAAAAAGAGTTGGTGATCTGGAAACCATGATGAATGACTCTGATAAAGACGGTGTGCCGGATTATTTAGATGCAGAGCCAAACTCTATTCCTGGTGTTGCAGTAGATACAAAAGGAAGAACGATTGACAGAAACAACAATGGTATTCCGGACGAACTGGAAAGCTATTTAGAGAGAAACTACGGTGGATCAGGTAACAGCGGTGCCGGTTTGAGTAACGAAACGATCAAAGACATGATCAACCAGGGATATGTTAATGTTTATTTTGACTTTAACTCTACCCAACCGTCTTCAAGCTCTGTTTCAGGATTGGACTTTCTGGCGAAATTCTTAAAAGCAAATCCATCTGCTAAAGCAGAAGTAATCGGATATGCAGATGAAATCGGAAATACAGATTATAACAAAGACTTATCACACAGAAGAGCACAAACGGTAAAAACAATTCTTGCTAAATCCGGAATTGAAGCTTCAAGAATGACCATTGTTGGTAACGGTGAAGACAACTCTGTTGCGAAAGACTCTAAAGTAGCCCGTCAAATGGTTAGAAGAGTAACTTTCAGAGTGAAGTAATTAACAATACGTTATTCATAACTTATTAAAAACCGCTGCAATTACGCAGCGGTTTTTTTTTAACTTTAAAATAAAAAATGGAAAATCGCGACACTTTCCTGATTGATCTTAGAGGTGAAGCCTTGGGAACAATCACAGAGCAATCTTCATCGGAAGAAATTTTTCAAAACAAAATCTTACGTCCGATTTTAAGATTACAAAATGAACTCTTTATTCAGGTTTTCCTGAATTATGCTGTAAAACAGAAAAATGTTTTCTTTTCCTTAACCCCGGATAAAAAATTAGCGTATATCGAAAATGTAATCCAGCGGGACATTAAATTCAGAAATTCCTTAAAAGGGATGATTTTAGGACTCTTTACAGTTGGAGAATATCAGGAATATATTAAGAACTCATCCAATCTGAACAAGAGAATGATGAATGTCTTAATCGAGCGGTTAAAAAGCCAGGTACAATTATTAGAATTAGATTAATAACAAAAAGGGCAGTGAATTCACTGCCCTTTTATCATTTTTTAGCTATTAATTTAGTTTGCCGGCTGCTGGCTGCAATTTATTTATAACAGGCAGCATAATGCTTTAATTGTCTGGAATCAATAAAAAAGGGATCCTGACGATCCCTTTTCATGGTATGCCTGCTATCTACTATAACACAAAATAGGCATTTTTTACCGGTTGTATGTGTGCTAAATTCACTTCTTCTTTGGTCGCTTCTCCATCAAACTCAAACTCGTTTCGATATTCATTCACCATTTGAAGCAGATTCTTTTCAATAGTATTGGAAATCAGGATCATTGGTGTATCGGTTGGTCGGTTTTCAAACGGATCCTGCAGGTGTATTGCCATCTTTTCAATCAGGAAGAAAGCCGCACCAATCGTGGTTACCAGCGGAATTCGGAACCATCCCAGGAAATCAGTAAGCCCGAAAGGCAGTAAGATCAGGAACAGGAACAATGTAAAGCGGATGTACAAGCTGTATGTGGTTGGGAAAATGGTGTTTTTAATACGCTCACACTTCCCCATTGAATCACACAGCCGGGTTAAAGTATTGTCAATTTCAACCTGCTGGTACACATTGATTTTTCCTTCTTCATTGGCTTTTCTTAACTCCTTTACGTGCAGCATCAATATAGCATTTGGAACGTGTTTGTGCTTTTTAACAAAACGCAGCTCTTCCTCAGTCAGTAAAGACTTTATCGGCTTTATCGGATCTTTGCCGCGCAACGATTCGCCCAGACTGTAACACCATGCCGCCTGCCTGTTTGCAAAACGCTCTTTATAATCATTTGCCCTTGTTGAAAAATCAGGATCTTTATAAAAACCGATCACCTGACGCATTAAGGAACGCGAATCATTAACAATCGCACCCCATACAATTCGGGCTTCCCACCATCGGTCATAAGCCTGGTTGGATTTAAACGCCAGCAATAAGGAAATAATCGTCCCGATAATTGACGGTATCGCAATTGGAATTTTTGTTGGAACGGTTTGGAAATAATGGTGGAAAATTTCAAAAGAAACGCAATACAATACAATTAATGCTAATTCCATTCGTATTTTTCCCAGTATATATTTTAGGGGTACTCTTTTTTTTAGTAACATACATTAGTGTTTTTAAGATTATAAAATCAAACCCTCTCTTCATATAAGGATAGTACCGGAAGTCCTAAAACTTCATTAACATGGCTATCCGTTTTCTTTTTTAAGCGGTTTTTTTCGGGTTTTCGGGTTTCAACCAACAGGTCAATATTGTTTTTTGAGATAGTTTCAGACAGGTATGGTGTAATGTCTTCCGGTTTTTGTTCTTCAAATACCGATGCCTGGCTTACAATTTTAAAACTGAACTTCTCACTTACAATTTTTTGAAGATCCTGGATCCCGATTTTTGTTTGTGTATGTTCGAGATACAGCGCTTTATTAAAATCACGTTCCTCTTTATTGTAGCCCATGTGCAGTATCGGGCATTTGCAATTGGAAACGAGCTGCAATAAATGACGTTGTGTTCTATTCGTGTTGGATTTGTAGGATTGGGTAAGAATAACCAATCCTACCGAAAAATGTTCCAGAAGATTCTTAATCAACGGTGCAGAAATACCAAACTGGTGGTGTACCTTAAGCTGGCAGTTTTTGGTAGCGGCAACAATGCTTTTGCATTCCTGTAGTAATTCGTGCTGGGCTTCCGTCATTTCCGGTACTGCGGTGCGAAGGAAAAATGACGGGGAATAAATAGAGCCCGGAACATCTGTAACGGTAGTTAAAACAATTGTACAGCTTTTGCTTTCGGCATATTTTATAGCTGTTTTGATTGCATCAATAGTATCACTTTCAAACTGGGTAGGAATAAGAATATTGTTCATCGGTATAATTTTTAATGTTTTATACCAGCAAAACAACTGCACCCAGCTTATAATTTTATTAAACTAAAATTAGAATATTCTAAGATTTTACATTAGAAATTCTAATGTTGCCTTTATCTTTTAAAAATGATACTTACGATGGTTCCTTTATCGGCTTCCGATTGTATGGATAATTCACCGTTGTGCATACGGATAATTTTCATTGCCAAAGGAAGTCCCAGCCCGTAACCTACATATCGGGAGGCTTTTTTACCCCGGAAAAACGGCTCATAAAGATACGGGATATCTTCCGGCGGGATCCCGATTCCGATATCGGTAATAACGATTTTAAGATGTTCCGCATTGGCTGTAACATTTACAAAAACTTCCTCATTATCGGAATATTTCACGCCGTTTGTAATGATATTTCCTATTGCGAGTTCTAATAAAGGCTTGTTGCACGGCAAAACCAACAGGGAATCATCTTCCGGAATGTCGCTCAGGTTAATGCTCACTCTGTTACCCGGATAAATTTTATCAAGGTCACTTTTCACTTCCAGCAGCAATTCATCTACGCGGATAATGTCCTGTACCTGTTTTTTGCCGTCATAACCGGTTTGCGTAAGTTTTAACAGGCTTTCGGTCAGGTTGCTCAATCGGGAAGCCTGATGGTGGATGTTTTCCAGTGTGCCGATGTATTCTTCGGTTCCCCTTTCTTTCAGCAGGGTAATTTCCGTTTCTGCAATGATGGTCGTAATAGGTGTTTTTAATTCGTGGGAGGCATTATTGATAAAATTGGCCTGTATTTCAAACGAGGTTTCCAACCGGTCAAGCATATCGTTGAAGGTTTTGGTCAGATCGGCAAGTTCATCGGAATCATTCACCTCGGGTAAGCGGTTGTGCAGATTGGAAGCACTGATCCGTTTCACCTCGCTGGTAATCCTTGAAACCGGATTGATAACGCGCAAAGCCAGAAAACGCCCGAAAAAATAAGCTAAAATGATAAACCCCAAACCGCATAACAATAAAATACGGGTAATGAATAAAGTACTGGCACTGCCGCGAAGATCTTTAGCCGACACGATAACCATATATTTTACACGGGCCTCATTAAAGATCTGTCCGTAGTAATACAAGCCGTTTTCTTCTATCCATCCGGAATTGTTTTTCATCACGGAAGAATAAAATTCGGTCGGTAACTCCAGATCCGTATTGTATTCAAAAGAATTGGAACTATTCACTTTTAGTACATATTCTTTCTCTTCTTTCAGCTCCTCCAGTCCGTTTGTCTTTAATTCCTGGTAGTATTTTGCCTTTAACGGATCGTGCTGATAGTGGATTGATGCTACAATTTTAGCCCGGTCCTCCAGCCTTTTTCTAAAGTAATACTGATTATTCTGTTTGAATAAAAAGAAAACAACAGTACATAATAACAAAGTACTGAATCCGGAAAGGGCAATATAATTGATCGTAATCTTCTTTTTGATCTGCATAATTATTCTTTTATAACATACCCTAAGCCTTTGATGGTATGGATTAGCTTATTCTCATAAGGATGGTCAATTTTTTTACGCAGATAATTAATATAAACATCAACTACGTTGGTATTCATGTCAAAATTGATATTCCACACATTATCTAAAATCTTGGCTCTGGATAAGATCGTGCCGGAATTTTTTGCCAGATAGTACAATAAACTAAACTCTTTGGCGGTAAGCACTATCGAAGTTTCGTTTCTTTTAACTGTTTTAGAACGGAGATCGATCTCTAAATCGTCAATTATGATTTTTTCAACGGGTTTCTGATCCTGTCCTGCTCTGCGGGCCAAAGCATTTACCCGGGCTTCAAGTTCGGTAAACTGGAATGGTTTTGCTAAATAATCGTCGGCACCGGCATTTAAACCGTGTACGATGTTTTCGCTGCTGCTCAGCGCTGTCAGTATCAATATAGGGACATAATTGGCAGCCGCTCTTAAACGGCGGCAAATCTCAATTCCGTTAATATCCGGCAGCATGATATCAAGTATGATAACATCAAAACTGGTATTACTAATCATTTCCAGGGCTGTTGTTCCGTCTAAGGCAGCACTTACATCATGATTCTTTTCAGAAAGTCCTTTTCTTAATGCAGCAAGCAGATTGGGTTCATCTTCAACAATTAATAACTTCATTTCCTTAATGGTAATTTTCACAAAAATAGGAATTAAAATTAAAAATCAGCTGTTGCGATCCAATCTGCTTGCTATTGTAAATAAAAAACTTTATTTATGTTTAAGTTTAATAAAGTGTATTTAAATGTTTGTATTTTAAATTGTTAAAACTAATCTACTTTTTTAAAAACCAGTTTTATACCGTCCGGATTGGAAAGGTATAATCGGTTGTTTTTTATTTCATAACCGGTTGCACTTTCTAAAGCTTTCAGGAATTTTGCTTCATTTGAAATTTTATCACACAGCATTCTCGTAGTTCCGATTCCGGTAAAACGCAGCAGGTTTCTTTCAGAAAACAATTTTCCAAACATCCTGTTGCAGCCTGCCGAACCACTGAAACGGGCTTCTGCGGCATTTATTTCCATATTCGGACGGGTATTGAAATCGGAATCGGCTACTTTTTGCCCTTCCATTTCTTCCAGTACCCAGATATCGTGCAGGCGGTAATCCACGATATAATTACCACATCCCTGAAGATTTTTAAAATCTTTGTCTCCGGTTAATTTCAACGCCACTTTTACGGCATAATTGTGCTCCTGATCAGACATGCCGTCAGAACATTTTCCCTGTGTAATGGTTATTTTGATCTCGCCGGCTTTCGATCTGGAATGATAACTTTTAATATTGGCATCCATTACCCGCACCGGTTCCACTCCGTCAAAGACAATGCCTTCTGTGTTTTCCGGTGTTGTGTACTTAATTTGTCGGGCACTGATTTCAATAGCCCAGAAAGGTTCTGTTCCGATACTCTTAAAGTAAACCTGTTCCGGCTGCTGCTCACGGGTATCCCTATTTGTTGTTTCCTGTTTCACTTTAGTACTGTTGCAGGCAAATAAAGTCATTACCAGCATTAAAATAGCTAATCTTTTCATCGTATTCTTATTTTTAATGACCAATGCTTTACAGAAACCGTACCAATTTCAGTTAATACAGGGATTCTCCGTTCAGGTTTGTCGATAAAACGTCACTCATATAGTCAAAAAACGGACGCATGGCCTGAAAGGTAGCCAGTACTTCTTTTTTAAAATCGGGATGGATAACCTCCTGATCGGTAAAGCTTTTGGATACCAGGAATTGTTTTTTACGAATCAGATCGATGGCAGGATGTGCCTTGTCAAAACCTTTCGGCGCTGTTTTAAGTTCATCTCCTTTTAACTCACCAAATACCTTTTGAAACGTAGGATCGGCAATAATAGCGCGGATTTCTTCATCGTCCGTTTCAAACTCCTTCCGGATCCGGTTCAGGTCTTCCGCATTGGGATCCCAGAATCCGCCGCCAATAAAGCTGGCACCCGGTTCGATATGCAAATAATAACCGCCTCTTAATAACGGCTTGGTTCGTGAAAATCCCACACTAAAATGATTTTTATAAGGGGATTTGTCTTTTGAAAAACGGACGTCTCTATAAATTCTAAAGACCTGCATTTTATCGATACTGTCCAGTTTTTCTAAGTCGTCGTTGATTTCCTTAAAAAAGGATTTTACTTTTTTTTCATGGCTTTGAAACTCTTTTTTATGTGCTGCAAACCATTCCCTGTTATTGTTTTTTTGTAAGGCTACAAGAAACTCCAGTTCTACTTTTGTAATCATTTTTTTATTTTAAAAGTACAAATTATTTGCTTCTGTTTTTAAAATTATTTAGCTCTTTGCTCCAAAATTGCAACAACATCCTGTAGTTGAAATCCTTTTGCCTGAAGCAGTATCAGATAGTGAAATAGCAAATCGGCGCTTTCATTTAAAAACAGCGTGTTGTTGTCATCTTTTGCCTCGATGATTACTTCCACCGCTTCCTCTCCTACTTTCTGGGCAATCGTATTGATTCCCTTTTGAAACAGGGAAGCAATATAACTATTGGTTTCCGGTTGCTCTCGCCGTTCTTTTATGGTCTGTTCCAATACCGACAGAAAGCCAAACGGTGGATTATTAGCTTCACCCCAGCAGGTATCGGTACCTTTATGGCAAACCGGACCTGTTGGTAGTACTTTTAGAAGCAGCGTATCGCGATCGCAATCGGACCGGAGCGATACCAGCTGCAGGTAATTGCCGCTCGTTTCTCCTTTTGTCCACAACCGGTTTTTTGTACGGCTAAAAAAGGTCACTTTCCGGGTTTCCAGCGTTTTGGTATAGGCAGCTTCATTCATATAGCCAAGCATTAAAATAGCGGCTGTACGGACATCCTGTATGATGGCCGGAAGCAATTGGTCGGGATTTTTATTAAAATCGGGTATCATTTTGGGTTTTGTATCGGGTTAAATTCGAACGGCAATACCGTTTCTTCTGAGTTCTTTTTTTAAATCCGGGATTGTAATTTCCTGAAAGTGGAAAATACTTGCAGCCAGGGCAGCATCGGCTTTTCCGGACCGGAATACAGTCACAAAATCTGCTGTATGGCCGGCACCGCCGGAAGCAATTACCGGCACGGGCAACGATTCCGATAACCGGGCTAATGCCTCGTTTGCAAAGCCGTTTTTGGTACCGTCATGATCCATCGAGGTAAAAAGTATTTCGCCGGCACCGCGTTTTACCGCCTCTTTTGCCCAAGAAAACAAATCCAGTCCGGTAGCGGTCTTTCCTCCGTTCCGGTACACCTGCCACTTAGTATCCTGAAATGCCGCATCGATAGCCACCACCACACACTGACTCCCAAAGCGTTCTGCCAATCGGGTAATGCTATCCGGATCTTGGATCGCTGCAGAATTGATCGCAATTTTGTCGGCTCCGTTTTGGAGTAAAGCGGCCACATCTTCCACAGTCCGGATACCGCCGCCCACCGTAAACGGTATATTAATTGCCTGTGCTACCCGGCGTACTAAGGAAACCATTGTTTTTCTTTCTTCGGCTGTAGCCGAAATGTCCAGCAATACCAGTTCGTCAGCCCCGTTTTCGGCATATTTTTTAGCCAGTGCCACCGGATCGCCGGCATCTTTCAGGTTCAGGAAGTTAATGCCTTTTACCGTTCGTCCGTTTTGAATATCCAGACAGGGAATTATTCTTTTTGTTAACATGTTTTATAAATTGAATTGTTCCAATTGTCGTAACGTGATTCTGTTCTCGTAAATCGCTTTCCCGATAATAACGCCTTCACAGCCCAATGTGTTCAGGCGGATCAGATCATCATAGCCGGAAACACCGCCGGAGGCGATTAGCCTGATGCCGGGTACTGATGCTATTATTTTTTGGTACAGCTCCACAGCAGGACCTTCCAGCATGCCATCGCGTGAAATGTCTGTACAGGTAACATAGGAAATACCGCTTTGCCGGTATTCCTGCAAAAACGGAATAACGGTTTGCGTACTCTCTTCAAGCCAGCCGGAAACGGCTATTTTTTCTTCTTTGACATCTGCGCCCAGGATTATTTTTTCCGAACCATATAAGGCAATCCAGTTTTTAAAGACTTCCGGAGCTTTAATCGCGATGCTTCCTGCTGTAATCTGCTGTGCTCCGCATTCGAAAGCAATCCGCAAATCGGTATCGGACTTTATGCCGCCGCCAAAATCAATTTTGAGATTGGTCCGGGTGGCTATTTTTTCTAAAATCCTGTAGTGGATAATACCTTCGGCTTTTGCACCGTCCAGATCCACCAGGTGCAGGTATTCCATGCCGTGATCTTCAAATTTCCGGGCTACTTCCAGCGGGTCTTCATTATATACCGTGACAGTGTTGTAATTGCCTTTGGTGAGCCGGACACATTTTCCGTTGATGATATCAATTGCCGGTATAATTCTCATAATTATAGTTTTAAAAAATTGGAAAGCAGTTTTTCGCCCATAAGGCCGCTTTTTTCCGGGTGAAACTGTACGCCGAAAAAATTATCTCGCTGCAACGCTGCCGAATAGCAAATACCATAATCTGCAGCAGCGATGCACTCTTTTGTAAGCGGTACATAATAACTGTGTACCAGATACATGAATTCCTGTTCCGGTATGCCTTTAAACAGTTCCGACCGGAGGTTGTATAAGGTATTCCAGCCTACCTGAGGTACTTTTACCGTGTTTGGAAACCGGACAACAGCAGTGTCAAAAATATCCAGACAGGCTGTATTGCCTTCTTCGGAAGTTTTGCAGAGCAGCTGCATTCCCAGGCAGATGCCCAAAACAGGCTGCCGGAGTTGCGGAATGAGCAGGTCTAACTGTGTTTTTTGTAAGCGGTTCATGGCGCTGGAGGCTTCTCCAACACCCGGAAACATAACTTTGTCGGCAGTTGCTATAACTTCCGGATCAGCACTCAGGATACCGTTGTGTCCCAGTCGCTGTAACGCAAACTGAACACTCTGAATATTCCCGGAACCGTAGTCGATAATGGCTATTTTCATTTTAAAGGAGGCCTTTTGTTGAAGGCAGTATTCGTTTTTCTAAATCTTGTTTTACGGCCATTTTTATGGCTTTGGCAAAAGCTTTAAAGATGGCTTCTATTTTATGATGCTCGTTTGTGCCTTCAGCTTTGATATTTAAATTGGCTTTTGCGCCATCGCTAAAGGATTTAAAAAAATGGAAAAACAATTCTGTCGGCATTTTCCCGATATATTCCCGTTTGAATTCCGTTTCCCATACAATCCAGTTTCGTCCGCCAAAATCGATTGCCACCTGTGCCAGGCAGTCGTCCATTGGCAAACAGAAACCGTAGCGCTCTATGCCCAGTTTGTTCCCTAAAGCCCTGGCAAAAACTTCTCCCAACGCAATAGCCGTGTCTTCAACAGTATGGTGTTCGTCTACTTCCAGATCACCGGTTACTTCCAGAGTAAGATCAATTTGCCCGTGACGCGCCAACTGGTCCAGCATGTGGTCGAAAAAAGCGATTCCTGTGCTGATGCTGCTTTGTCCCGTTCCATCCAGATTGATGCTGACTGTAATATCGGTTTCGTTTGTTTTCCGGGTTATTGCGGCAGTTCGCCGTGACCGGCTCAGGTATTCGTAAATGGCTTTCCATGATGTTGTCCGCAAGGCGATACTGTTTTCTAAAACCTCTTTCGAAACAGCAACTTCATTGCTGCCCAGTGTTTCATGATCGGTTATAAAAATAGCTTTGCAGCCCAGGTTTTTAGCCAGTTCCACATCTGTCATCCGGTCGCCAATAACAAAGGAACCGGTTAAATCATAGTCCGGAGTATTCAGGTATGATGTCAGCATTCCTGTTTTGGGTTTCCGCATCGGGCTGTTTTGTTCCGGAAAACTCCTGTCAATAAAGACATTGCTAAAGATAATGCCTTCATTTGCAAAGCTTTTAAGGATAAAATCCTGAATGGAACTGAAAACGGTTTCCGGGTAAGCAGCCGTTCCCAGACCGTCCTGATTGGTAACCATTACCATTTCAAAATCAAGTTCGGCGGCAATCTTACCGAGGTAGTGAAACACTTCCGGATAGAATACAAGTTTTTCAAAAGTGTTTACCTGGTAATCATCAGGTTCGAGGATTAAAGTTCCGTCGCGGTCTATAAACAATACTTTTTTCATGATCTGTTCATTTCCAGTAAAGCGGTTAACAATTGGTTGTTTTCTTCTTTTGTGCCGATGGTTATGCGAAGGCAATTTTGGCATAACGGATAGTTATTCCGGTTGCGCACTACAATTCCTTTATCGATTAACTGACGGTATCTTTTTTCGGCATCATCAACCTGTACCAGTATAAAATTTGCTGCCGAAGGATATATCTTTTTAATAAAACCAACTTCAAGCAATACTTTAATTAAATTCTCTTTTTCTGCTTTAATTAAAGTGATTTTGTATTTTACTTTTGTATCGTTAATTAAAGTTAATGCTTTTTCCTGAGTCAGCGTATTGATATTATACGGTGGTTTTATTTTATTTAAAATTGCGGTAATTGCTTCGGAAGCATACGCCGCACCCAAACGTATTCCGGCCATTCCAAATGCTTTCGAAAAGGTTTGTATGATGATCAGGTTGGGATAATCTGCTATTTTTTGCAGCCAGCTTCCGGTTTCCGAAAAATCAATATAGGCTTCATCAAGAACAATAATTCCTTTAAATTGTTCCAAAAGGCTTGTAATGGCTTTTTCCGGGAATGTATTTCCGGTTGGATTGTTTGGCGAACAGATAAAAAGCAGTTTGGTATTTGGATCGACCCTGTTTAAGATTTCCGGTATGTTTAGCTGAAAATCAGGCGTTAGCTGCACAGTTCTGTTTTCTACGGCATTCAGCCCGGCCAACACTTCATACATGCCATAAGTGGGCGGCAGCGTTATAATATTGTCCTGATCCGGCGTACAAAAGGCACGGAATATTAAATCCAGCAGTTCGTCACTTCCGTTTCCTAAAGTGATTGCAGCCGCACTGACATTCCGGAAAGCGGCAATTACCTTTTTTAAATCCTGCTGCTGCGGATCCGGATAGCGGTTTACACCATTGTCAAACGGATTTTCATTAGCATCCAGGTAAATCATTTCCGGAGCAGTTTTTTGAAACTCATCCCGTGCCGCCGTATAAGCTTTCATTTGCAGCACATTTTTACGGATTAGTTTTTCAATATTAAATGTTTTCATCTGTCAATTCGTTAAGGCGCAGGGTAACGGCATTTTTGTGTGCCTGCAAACCTTCTGCTTCCGCCATGATTTCAATAGTTTTTCCTATGTTTTGTATGCCTTCCGGACTTATTTTCTGGAAAGTAACCGATTTTAAAAAGCTGTCCAGATTAACACCGCTGTATGATTTTGCAAAACCATTCGTCGGCAGGGTGTGATTTGTTCCCGAGGCATAATCTCCGGCACTTTCCGGGCTGTAATTGCCTAAAAAAACGGAGCCTGCATTTTGAATCCCTTCGGTAAAAAAAGCTTCCTGACGGCTGCAGATGATTAAGTGCTCCGGTGCATATTCGTTTATTAATTCCAATGCAACTGCATCGTTTTCAACAACGATAAACCGGGAATTTTGCAATGCCTGCTCCGCGATGGCTTTTCTCGGTAACCGGGTCAGTTGTTTTTGGATTTCTTTCTTTACTGCCGCTGCTGTTTCCGGTGTGGTGGTAACCAAAACAACCTGGCTGTCCGATCCGTGCTCTGCCTGGCTCAGCAAGTCGGCACTTACAAATTGAATATTGGCACTTTCATCGGCAAATACCAGCAATTCCGATGGCCCTGCCGGCATGTCGATAGCTGTTCCCAGTTGTGCGGCATATTGTTTTGCTCCGGTTACAAACGAATTACCCGGTCCGAAAATCTTATATACTTTGGGAATAGCGGTTGTTCCAACCGTCATGCCGGCAATCGCCTGTATGCCGCCGGCTTTTATAACGGTGGTAATGCCGCAAATACCGGCTGTATAAAGAATGACCGGATTTATCTGTCCGTTTTTATCCGGTGGCGTACAGAGTACTATTTCCTTACAACCGGCAATCGCAGCCGGCACAGCCAGCATTAAAACGGTAGAAAACAAAGGAGCTGAACCGCCCGGAATGTATAACCCGATTTTCTGAATAGGCTTTTTGCTAATCCAACAGCGGACTCCTGCCGTTGTTTCCAGCGCTATAGTTTCCGTTTTTTGTGCCATGTGGAAGCTTTCGATATTTCTTTTGGCTTCCTGAATTGCCGTTTTTAGCGCTTCCGGGACTAATGCTGCGGCTTTTGCTATTTCTGCTTCGGCAACCTGAATATCGGTTAAACGGACATCATCGAAGAAATGGGTGTATTTTATAACAGCTGCATCTCCTTTTGCGGTGACTTCTTTAAAAATCTGTTTTACGGTAGCTTCGATATTTTCAAAAGGCGCTACGGGACGTTTCAGGGTATCGGCCCATATTTCGCGTGACGGGTACAATAGTGTGTTCATAATTAGTTTTTTAAATGTTAAACGACCATTTTTTCAATAGGACAAACCAATATTCCTTCTGCTCCTATTTCTTTCAGCTTGTCGATGACTTCCCAAAATTGGGCTTCATCGATAACCGATTGTACACTGCTCCAGCCGTTTTGATTTAACGGCACTATCGTCGGGCTTTTGAGTACCGGAAGGATTTCGCTGATTGCCTGTATTTTTTCGTCAGGAACATTCATCAGCACATATTTCAGCTTGCCGGCTTTCAGTACGGATTGCACCCGGAACCGGAAGCGTTCGATCAATTTTTTCTGCTGTTCCGGGATAGCCGGTGAAACGGCCAGAACGGCTTCACTTTTCAGGATTACGGCGACTTCTTTCAGGTTGTTTTTAAAAAGGGTGCTGCCGGTGGAAACTATATCTACAATTGCATCAGCAAGGCCGATATTGGGCGCAATCTCTACCGAGCCGGATATTTCGTGCAGGGCAATAGGAATTTCCTGTGTTTCAAAATAGGCTTTAACCGTTTCGGGATAAGAGGTGGCAATGCGCAGATTCCGGAGGTCGGATAAGGATGCATAGGTGAAATTTTTCGGCACTGCTACCGAAACCCGGCATTTTGAAAAGCCTAATTTTTCCAGTATCGGAATTTGCGGACCTTTTTCGATTAAAAGGTTGCTTCCCACGATGGCAATATCCACGACCCCGTCCAAAAGATATTGAGGAATGTCGGCATTGCTCAGGAACAGCACTTCCAAAGGAAAATTGGTTGCTTCGGTTTTTAGCTGGTCGTTCTCGTTGCTGATGGAGATACCGCAATCACGAAGCAGCTTAAGGCTGTCTTCGTTTAATCGGCCGGATTTTTGGATGGCAATTTTTAATGTACTCATTTTTTTAGTTTGGAGAATGTGCCTGAGTACAACGAAAGGTATCGGAAATAAAAAACCCGTTTGATGTACTCAAACGGGTTTAAAAAATATATGGTTTATACACATATCATTATCACTTCGCTTGAGCGGAGGTATAATGATGATGATGTAGTTGGTTTAAAAACATTTTTCTGTTCTATTTTGTGTTGCAAAGTTAAAGTCAAAAAAAAATAGTTTCCTAATTTTTTATAACTTTTTTGAATAAAATATTTTTTGAAGTACTTTTTTAAGCTGTTGTCAGCTACTTAATTTACAGGGTTTTGCGCGTTATTTTCTCTGATTTCTGTATGACGGATTTCCCCTCCGGTAGTGCCTACACTTTTGGATAAAACAGCTGTTGCAATCGCTAAAAATAAGGTTATATAGGTAAAAACTTTGGCTTTAGCATGGTTCTTTAAAGAGGTAATCAATGTTAAAATAGCCACAGCTCCGGTTAAATACAACAGGATTATAAATTTCTCAGCGATTTCTTCATGTTCGTGTATAATGCTGCGGCTAATGCCCAGGTTTTCTGCAATCTCCTCCGCTCCTTCTCCGGTTCTCATGGACACCAGTCCGAATATTGCTGCTATAGCCAGTAACACAAACGCTGTGTACTGAATGGATTTGTTTTTGAATACTAAACCGGCAATAAGTATACCTGCCCCGAAGATGCTTCCAATAATCGGGAAATGGTTGACGATCATGTGTAAATGCGCCTGATTCATAATTAATTTACAACTTTAAGTGATCCTTCCAATATGCTTATTTTAAAGATATTGGTTTTTGATTCATAATATTCACCATCCAGCTGCATGGCAATACTATCCTTATTTTCCATTTCAATTTTAACCTCTTTTACAAGCTGGCTGTTTGCCTTTTTGAATTTTTCTGTTTTGCTCATCAGTACTAACGAACCGAAATAAAGCTGTTCAAGAATATTCAATTTGGATACGACCAACAGGTCTAACCAGCCATCCTGAAGGCTTGCTTTTGGCGTAAGGCTCATGTTGTATCCCATTTCATTGGAATTGGAAATAAACAAAAGCATCGGATTTACCTCAAAAACGGTATCGTTACAATGTACGATCGCTTTATTGGCCTTATAGCCCATAGCCGACTGCAAAGAAGCCTTTACATAGGTAGAAAGGTTACGGGTGGGCATGTTTTCGTATTTCTTAATAATTAAGGCATCTATTCCAAGCCCCATATTACTGAAGAAATAATGATTGTTGATCGAACCTACATCTATAGCCGATTCATTTCCCTGCTTGATAATCCGTATTGCTTTTTCAAAGTCTTTAGGAATGCTTAGGTTGGAAGCCAGACCGTTACCGGAGCCTACCGGTAAAATACCCAATGCAATTGAGGTGTTTACCAGTCCAGATGCTACTTCGTGTATCGTTCCATCACCGCCGCAGGCTACAATCATTTCCGGATTTTTAGCTACGGCATTCTTCGTCAATTCGATAGCGTGTTTTTTATATTCGGAATAATCAACAACAATCTTATATTCATTTGACGGGAAGAATGCTTCCAGATCCTCTTTTCTTATTTTGTGTTTGCCTTTTCCTGAAATCGGATTAACAATAAAGTGAATGTATTTCATTAATATTTATGGGTAAACTGAGTAAGTGTAATTATAATTTGCAAAAATATATATTTTTAAAAATAATCCTTCCAAAAATTTATTAATATTGCATTCCTTTTTTTATATTTTTGCCAAAAAACCAATTTATGTCTACAATTGTTAAAAAAATTGCCCCCTTTTATAATTTAGCAATATTTTACATCACTGTAAGTGTTATTTTAAGAATAGTATTGTTATTTCATCCGATCACCCAATCTCATTTTGGCGTTCTGGATGTGCTGAAAATATTTACATTCGGAATCGTTTCTGATTTTTTTGTATTCGTGATCGCCAGTGCCTTTCTGTGGATTTACCTGTTGTTTCTTTCGGATTCAAAATATTACAAACCATGGGGGTATCTTATTTTTGCGGGATTAGTAGCACTTTTAGGTTATGTTAGTTTCTGTAATACTATTTTAAATGAATACGGTGGTGTTTTACCGGAAATCGGGATCAGCTTCGTCGCTTTAAAAACGGTATTGTTCGGGGCTTTATTGTTTTTACCGAAATACCGTCATAAACTGCGTCTGGCATTGTTTTCCATTACGTTGTTTATTTTCGTGCTGTGTATCATCCAGAATGCGGTCAGCGAATTCTTCTTCTGGAATGAATTTGGGGTAAAATATAACTTTATAGCGGTTGATTACCTGGTATATACCAATACGGTAATCGGGAACATCATGGAATCTTATCCGGTTGTTCCTTTGTTTATCGGGATTGGAATCGCTGCTTTATTGTCGACATATATCATTGTTAAAAAATCAAAAGTATATTTAAATAACCTGCCTACTTTTACTGAAAAGTTAATGATTACCGGCGGTTATGCTGTTTTGTTTCTGATTTCTCTGGCAGCAATTCCGTTTTTGGCCAAACAGGAGAAATCACAAAATGTTTTTACCAACGAATTACAGGCAAATGGTGTATACCGTTTTTACCTGGCTTTTATGAATAGTGAGCTGGATTACTTTAAATTTTACAATACATTACCGGAAAATGAGGCTTTAGCGCTGCTTCAAAAACAAATTCCGGATTTAACCGGTAATACTACCACAAGACAAATTACCGGTAAAGGTACTGAAATACACAAAAATGTTGTTTTGATTACCGTAGAAAGCTTAAGTGCCGAGTTTATGAAACTTTACGGGAATGAGCAGGGTATCACGCCTTTCCTGGATTCCTTAGCCGGACAAAGTCTGATGTTTACCAACCTGTATGCCACCGGAAACAGAACCGTTAGAGGTTTGGAAGCAGTAACTTTATCCCTTCCGCCAACAGCCGGGGAAAGTGTTGTAAAACGAAAAGACAATAAAGATAAATTTTCAACCGGTTATGTGTTTAAACAAAAAGGATATACTGTAAAATATTTATACGGAGGAGATGCATTTTTTGATAATATGCAGGACTTTTTCGGAGGAAACGGTTATGATATTGTAGATAAAAAGGTATTTACACCGGAAGAAATAACGTTTCAGAATATTTGGGGCGTTTGTGATGAAGATTTGTTCAAAAAAGCAATCAAGGTAATGAATGAAGAAGCGAAAGAAAATAAGCCTTTCTTCAATCATATTATGACCGTAAGTAACCACAGACCTTTTACGTACCCGGAAAACAGGATTGATATTCCTGCCAATTCCAAGCAAAGAGAAGGTGGTGTGAAATATACCGATTTTGCCATGAAGCAGTTTTTTAACAATGCAAAAAAACAGCCCTGGTTTAACAATACCATTTTTGTTATTGTAGCCGACCATTGTGCTTCCAGCTCCGGAAAAACGGAACTTCCTGTAGACAAATACCGCATTCCGGCGATGATCTATGCGCCAGGTTTTGTGACACCGTCCAGACATACGGTATTAATGTCGCAAATTGATGTTATGCCAACCTTAATGGGAATGCTTAACTTTAGCTATCAAAGCAAGTTCTTTGGTCAGGATGTGTTTCAGGCCGATTATAAACCAAGAGCTTTTATGGCAACGTATCAGGATCTGGGCTTTATCAAGGACAATGTGATGACCATCATTTCTCCGGTTAAGAAAGTAAAACAGTTCTCGCTGACTTTAGATCCTAAAGCGGGTGTTGGCGAAGAATTCCAGCTGTATTATGAGCAGAAACCGATTGAGAAAATCCGCCAGGATCTGGTAAACGAAAGCGTTTCCTACTACCAGACCGCTTCTTACCTGTTAAAGAATCATTTGTACCAACAAAAATAAACAACAAAAAAGCCTGTAATTACAGGCTTTTTTTATGGGTTTAAGAAAGATAACGTTCTTTGTATATGCTGACGTGGTGGTTCTGATGTCCGATAATCACAAATCCGATTGCTCTTACAGACATATTGTTATTGGAGGCGATACCAGATTTTAAAAGATCTTCCGGCGTAAAGCTTTTAAACAGTGCTATGGTTGCATGCCGCACCAGGGTTAATTCGGTTAGTAAATCTTTTAAATGGCGTTTGTTTGCCGTTGGATTTACCACTTCGGCATATTCATTTTCTTCAAAACCGGGCAAAGGCGTCTGGTCGCTTCTTGAAAAGCGCAGCGCTCTGTAAGCAAAAACACGTTCGGCATCAATAATGTGCTGTATAATCTCTTTAATGGTCCACTTCCCTTCTGCATAACGATAATCGAATTTATCCATCGGGATGTCCTGTATGAATTTAATGGTGCTGTAAAGGCTGATTTCCATTTCTTCTATCAGGTTTATATTTTTATCTAAAGCATCAATATACGTTTGATAATAAGCGGCATATTCGCCTGGTTCAAGTTGTGTCGGATTCATTAGCGTTAAATTTGTTTTTGTACCGTAAATGTAAAAAGAAAAACCCTCAGGTTTTCGCCTGAGGGTTTTAAAAAATAAAATATTTTGATTACATATCTTTAAAGATAGTGTGCATTAAACGTTTTTTGTCGTTGATGCTTTCTTCTAATGAAATCATGGTTTCTGTTCTGTAAACACCATCAATATCATCAATCATAAAGATAACTTCTTTAGCGTGTTTGGTATCTTTTGCTCTGATTTTACAGAAGATATTAAACTTTCCTGTAGTTACGTGTGCTACAGTAACAAAAGGAATTTCGTTAATTCTCTCAAGTACAAATTTAGTTTGAGAAGTATTATGAAGGAAAACCCCAACGTAAGCGATGAAAGAATATCCTAATTTTTCGTAATCTAACGTTAATGAAGATCCTTGAATAATTCCTGCATCTTCCATTTTCTTAACTCTCACATGTACAGTACCTGCTGAGATCAACAATTTTTTAGCAATATCTGTAAAAGGTACTCTCGTATTATCAATCAACATATCTAAAATTTGATGATCTACTTCATCCAAACGAAACTTACTCATAAAGTTATATTTATCTATTTATATTTAAAATGCAAATCTACGACAAATTAACACTAATTATTCAGTATAATTACCGAATTATTATTTTTTTAGCAAACCATTAACAATTTTCTCGTTTTTATCTACTAAAAAATTTGCGTTGTCATTAATTGCGGGTGTGGTTCCTTTATCGTTTGTAATTGGTTTATTTTTGAAATCATATTCCTGATGTCCAAAATAACCCGATAACGCACCTGCTTCTGAAATGAATGCCTGAAAATTAATTTTTCCGTCCTCCAGGATTTCTTTGTATTGGGCGGCAAAATTAGTAATTTTTTGTTTACCAGCACAATCTGTTTTGATATTTTTGTAAATAAAATCAAAAAAAACTACCTTATTTTGAGGAATATCGAAATATTCTGTCGTTTTATTGCTAACATGTTCGTTTTTTGAAATAGTTAGCAATGCAACTAAATAGGCAATAAAAATCATTTTCCGCGTCACTTCTCTTTCATAATCCTGCTGGAAATGCCCTGCCTCAAAAAGGATCGTCGGCGTTCCCAGTGTCTGAAACATATCGCCTATACAGTTAATATTATAGGAATCATCAAAGCGTCCTACCTGATTGGGGATATGTTTCTGTAATTCGGCATTCATTGCAGCGATAACGTTAATTGCCTGCTGTCTGACCTCATTAATTTCCCGTTCTTCATTATAAGAAGGTGCTAAAAATGAGACTGTTGCCGGATTACCTTCCGGACCGGCTCCGAAAATCGTACGCTGGTCGTGCAGGTTAAAGCAAAAATCAGGCCGAAATTCTTCATATAGCTGGCGTAACAGCTTACTTTCCGGCTGACTCAGCGCAACAGAATCCCGGTTCAGATCAGTTTCATTGGCGTTTACACGGGTATAGGCTGCCGCGCCATCCGGATTTAAGATCGGGATAATGCAAAAGGTAAAGGCATTTTTAAAGGAAACTGCCAGCTCCGATTCGCTGTTTAACAGGTTTAATAAATCAAATAAAGCTTTGGTGGTCGTGGACTCGTTTCCGTGCATCTGTGACCACATATACAATTTTACGGAACCGCTGCCTACCTTAATAGTATATATAGGTAATCCGTTTACGGATTTTCCGCTACTGCTAACCGTAAAATCACTGCCCAGTTTTGTAAGTAACGGTTCGATATGGGTGTTGGTGATATAACGGCCATACAGGCTTTGTTCTTTGTTTGATTCGAATATCTTCTGAAATTCCATTTGTAACTATTTTCTATTTACAAAAGTAAACATCTATTAAATTACAATTGTAAACATAGAAAATATGTATTTATGTTATCCCTGTAAACACCGGTTTACAGGAGTCAGGATGCAATAGTTACTATATTTGTAATTTGTTAATTAAATTCATATAATTCTTATTATCAAGTTTTTGATGCGCTATATTTGAAGTTAGATATTAATCATATAAACATTGTTTACAGTTGTAAAGTTGTTTGGATAGAACTATTTGTTTACATTTGTAATATTGCAAATTGAAATATTTCTTTACAATGGTAAACACAGATGATTTTATTAAAAGACTGGAAATAATACTGGATTATTATGGTTTATCTGCTTCTTCGTTTGCCGATAAGATCGGTGTGCAGCGTTCCGGTTTGTCTCACCTGCTCTCCGGCAGAAACAAACCGAGTCTTGATTTTATCTTAAAAATTATTGAGTTTTTCCCGGAAGTGGATTTGTACTGGATTCTTAATGGCAAGGGTACTTTTCCAAAATCGGATGCCATTAATACGGCAACGATACAGGAATATGCCGTAGAAGAAAATATACCGGATTTATTTTCAACGGCAACATTTTCCGGACAAGAGGTTTCCGGAAACGAAAAAACAGCCCTTCCTCCCATTTTTAATAATCCGGATGCGATAGAGCGTATCGTGATTTTTTATAAAGACGGGACTTTTAAAAATTATGAACAACAATAAAAAAACCTCAGCCGCATAATGCAACTGAGGTCCTAACCTCAAACTAACCCAAAACAAAATGTATCACAATTTATTTACGAATCTAATGAACAGCAGTAACGCCTGCTTCTAAACGTTTGGACTCCGGTGCATAATCACCATTCGTCATTGATGCATTAAATAAAAGAACATTTCCTCCTCCCTAATCGTTCCGCGATAAATATCTTTTTAGTAATGTTCTCGCTGGCAATAGCTACAGGATTCCCAGGCATTTTGCCCGGTTCATAAATTCTAATCTGGTTACTCATAGCAATTGTTCCCATGTTCGGTGTAGCTGTAAATGCATCCGGGAAATTGTTACTTAAAATAATACCGCCGTCGGTATGCGATGTGGCAGCGCCTACATCTGTTAAAACCATCAGATTACCGGAAGAAGAAAAAGTTCTTTTGTATGTTTTTGTCGGTAACGGGCAGGTATTCATATCCTGATCCTGATTACAGGAACAGAAAGATACGGGTGGAATACATACTGATAACCGGACTTTCATAATCGTATATTCTGATTAATACAGGTATATACGAAATAGTAAAAGGTTTGGTTTTATTTTTTTGAAAAAAAATGATATACGGTTTTTTTAAGAGAATCAGCCTGCTGTTATCGTATTGGTTTCCGGATTTGTCAGAAGTATTTTGCAACGGAATGTTTTTTTTCGTAATTTAGTCACAGTGAATTGAAGACTGCAGACGAAATCTTGTCTGTGAAGTTTCAGGTTCTCACTAATCTCCCCTTCCCCCTATTTTCCCCCCCCCCGAAAAAACGTGCTACGTAATACAAACATAGTAACACTAATAGCGTATGATAACATCACAATTCATTGACATTATTGAAGCTGCCACACCGGATCCGAATCTGTTGATGTGGAAGTTTGAGGACACCGACAAAGAGATTAAAAACGGGGCAAAGCTCACGGTCCGGGAATCGCAAATTGCCGTTTTCCTGAACGAAGGACAATTAGCCGATGTTTTTCAACAGGGACTACATACCTTAAGTACTGAAAATATTCCGGTATTAAGTCGCTTAAAAGGTTGGAAATATGGCTTTCAAAGTCCGTTTAAAGCCGATATTTATTTTGTAAACACCCGTCAGTTTGTGAACAACAAATGGGGTACGCCTGCTCCGATTATGATGCGGGATCCTGAATTTGGACAGGTTCGTGTCCGGGCTTTCGGAACGTTTGATATCCAGATAAAGGATTTCGAAACCTTCTTTCGTCAGTATGCAGGTTCTTACCGGACCTTTACCATTTTTGAACTGCAATACGAATTAAGAGATTTTATTGCTCCGAAATTCGGCGAGGTTTTAGCGCAGGAAAATATTGCTGTAAAAGACATCGCCGGGAATATAACGGAATTAGGCGGAAAAATAACGCCTTTCTTAAAACCGTATTTTGCTCAATTCGGTATTGATTTAATCACGTTTACGATTACCAGCGTTACCCTGCCCGACGAAGTTTCGGCACATTATGATAAAATCACGAATATGAACATGGTAACCGATATGGATAAATTTACCCGGTTCAGTACGGCACAGGCTATCGGGCAACAAGGCACTGTTGCCAATGAAGGCACGACAAGCGGAATGATTGCCGGAATGATGATGAACCAAATGCAGCAGCAAATGAATCCGCCAGCCGCACAAGAGGACATTACGGCAAAGCTTCAAAAACTCAAAACACTTTTTGAAAGCGGATTAATTGACGAAACAGAATATAAAGCCAAAAAAACAGAATTGATTGATAAATTATAAGGTTATGGAAGAAAAGAAAAAACCGCTTTCCATTTTAGAGAAAATGAAGCAGAAAGCCAAAGAACAAAAATCGTACGGAGGCGATTTTGTGGATGAAGCTGCAAAAGTAGCGACAAGAACCTGCCCCAATTGCGGAGCCGGAAGAGCAAAAGATGACGGATTAACCCACTGTGCTTATTGTGGCTTTACGTTTCTCTCCGTAAAAATATCGGATGGAATTAATATTAAAAAAGAGGATAACTCTTAAATTATACATGATCATGCAAGCAACCCAGGAACGATTTTTTATTTTCATAAGTAAATTAGAAGGCAAGCTCAAAGAGTTTACAGAAGCCTCTATTCCGGAATTGATAACGATAAACAATTCCGATACCGGCCAGTTTAGACGGGAATATTTAAGGATGAAATCGGCCGTATTAGGTCAGATGGAAAACATTGTAAAAAAAGCCCGTGAAGTGAAGGAGGAAAAAATAACGTATTTTCCTTACGATGAAGATGATTTTGTAACCTACCTTGAATTCAGAACCGAATGTTACGACAGATTCTATCAGTTAGAGGAATTGTATCAGGACTGCCGTGAAAGAATAGACAGTACCGATCAGGAAGATTATGAAGTGAAATACCAGAAAATTTTAGACGAGTACGAAACCATCAAAGATCAATTTCGCTGTACCCAATGCGGAAGCCCTGTCCCGATTGAAAAAATCTATTTTACAACCGCTTATATCACTTGTCCCGCCTGTAGTACCCGGAATACTTTTGAGCCAAGCTCGCAGGCAAAAATGCTGGAACATCTGGGAAGAAGCCTTGCCGAACAACGAACAGCGCATTTGTTGAAAGAGTATTATGAAATTCCTGAAAAAATGGAAGAACTACATCAGCAAAAACACCAATTAACGCTGAACATTATTTTCGAAAATGATCAGAACAGTATTCAGCAAAAAACAGCACAAATGGAGGATTTAGAGAAGCAATGGCAGGAATTGAAAGACAAAGCTCCGAAATTATACCAACATTATTTACGGGCGATGTTTGATGAATGGAACAAGATAAATCCGGATATGCAGCAAGAACACGAAAAATTTTATACCCGATTATTAAACGAATACAAAACAGAAAATTATGAGTAATCCATTATTAGAACCCATTCACGGGATTACATTGTATGATTATGCGGCTATTGCTTCAAAAATGTCATCCGGAGTTGACCAAAACGAAATCCTGAAAGTATTGGGAATTGAAAAGGCAGTTTTTGAAGAAGCCTCTGCGCTTTGGGGAGCAAGAATGCAGGAAGACAGCACCTATGAAGTAGTTACAATTTTTGGGCAATATTTTGCAGAAGCAGGCGATCATCCGAAATTAGGCAACCTGAAAACGGTAATAAGCGAAGAAGGTTCGAAGAATCTTGAAAAGATGCAAACAGACCGTTATTTCTATGAAGAGCTCAATGGAGCCCGGCAGGCCGCTTATGCTTACGGATATGACGGCGCACAATGGATACAGGATAATTTCGGGATTTCATTGGGCGATTTTCAGTCGGTGGCTATGCAATGGATGCCAATTGCTAACGAAGAGCTCGAAACAATGCGGTATTATTTAGACTACAGGGAGCAAAAAGAAAAGGAATATTCCGAAAAATTTGCTGCTGAACAAGGAGGCAACGTAGCAGATGATGTGGAGTTTTAGGTATACCGGCTCTAACAAGCGGTTCCTGTTTAGTAAACTTTGTTATCGTAAAGCTGTTCACCAGCTATTCGGGGCTTTATAGTTTGAAAGAGATCAATTTCTTTCGAACTATAAAGCCCTCCCCATTAACAAACTTCTTAACCGGAAATAAAAAGTCCGGCAATCAATTTCTTTTTTTTAATTATGCTTCCGGTACAAAGCTGTATTTTGGAATTTTCCCGATGACTCCTTTATAATGTTGCTGTAATGCTTTAAAGTCTTTTTCTTTATCACCGGTAGGGTAAAACGGTGCGGCAATTTTTACTTCTTTTTTGCCATAGTCAAAAGCAACCGGGACTATCGGAATACCGGCTTTCATGGCGATATAATAGAATCCTGTTTTCCATTCCGTTACTTTTTTCCGGGTTCCTTCGGGAGCGATCGCCAGGCGGAAAACCTCTTTTCCTTCAAATACTTTGGCAATGGCATCTACTTTGTTTTCGTTTTTCTGACGGTTTAGCGGTGCGCCGCCCATCCATCTGAAATAGGCTCCAAAAGGGAATTTAAACAGTTCTTTTTTAGCGACAAAGTTCATTTCCTGGTCTAATATTCCTCTGGTAAATACACCAAGGTAGAAATCGTGCCAGCTGGTATGCGGTACCACTATCATGATGCACTTTTTGATTTCCGGAGCAATCGCACCGTTTATCTTCCATCCCATCCATTTAAAGAATATTAACCTGTATAGAAATTGTTTCATTTTAAAAAAGTTTGGTGTAAAAATAGCATTATATTTACGAATAGAAAATGTGAATGGATGATACTTAAAAAGCTGCTGAGTTACTTTATACCCATAAATATACACCAAAAAAAATCGGAAATAAATAAAAATCTGGAAGTTACCTGGAATAACGGGCAACTGGTTATGGATTCCAAGAATACAAACTATTCGTATGGAAGTTTGCAGCGGATTTTAAGAAAAGGGCTGCATTATATTGGTTTTGAGCGAATCCGCAATTTTAAATCGGTTTTAGTTTTGGGTGTGGCCGGCGGCAGTGTGATCAAAACACTGGTGGATGAAATCAAATTTAAAGGAGCTGTAACCGGTGTGGAAATAGATCCGAAAACGATAGAACTGGCAAACAAGTATTTTGATCTGGATAAAATCCCCAACCTGGAACTGGTCATAGACGATGCTTTTGAATTTGTTTTAAAGACCCGCGAGAAATATGACCTGATCATTATTGATGTTTTTCAGGATACGGTAATGCCGAATTTTCTTTTTGAGGAGTTCTTTATCAACCGCATCAATTTCCTGCTGAATGTAAACGGTTTTATCCTGTTTAATACAATGGTGCTCACGGACGAACACAAACAGCGCAATACCGCCTATCGTTCGAAGTTCAATGCGCATTATTCCGTTAGGATGTACCCGAAAGTAGAAGATCATAACGAGCTGTTTACCATTAAAAAATTAGGATAAATCATGCTGGCCAATCCGATTCATCTGGAAATAAAGAAAGCTTCTAAGGAAAGTACGCCTATCCTGATTTCCGCTGTTGCTATAGCAACGGAAAGCTGGCAGCTGCATACGAATTATTTTGCCATTCTGTGGATACATCAGGGCAATGGAACAGTGGAAACCGATTTGATGAAAACAAAATATGCTGAAAATGAGATTTTTTGTTTCAATACCTATCAGGCATTTGCCTTGCACCCTAAAAGTGAAACGGAGGCTTCCCTGCTGTTGTTTCATGCCAATTTTTTCTGCATTGAAACCTATCACCATCAGGTAGGTTGTAACGGTGTGCTTTTTAATAATATTTATGCCACTTCAAAAATTCCGCTTCCGCTGAAAGAACACGATGAATTATCGGTTTTATTTCAGAATATTCAAAATGAGATAAAGGAAGAGGAACTGGCTTCAAACGAGCTGGTTTTTTCATATCTGAAAATCTTTTTAATCAAACTGACCCGTCTCAAAAATGAAACCGATGCCGTGGAGGCTAAAGCCCTGCTCCCGCTGCCGGAGTTTCTTACCACACTTACCGCATTGATCAATGAACATTTTCAAACCGAACATCAGCCTTCTTTTTATGCCGAAAAACTGAACGTGACGGTTAAAACACTTAGTAATGCTACCAAACAGTATTACCAGAAAACGGTTTCGGCATTGCTAAATGAAAAACTGCTTTTAAAGGCAAAATGGGAATTACTGCATACCAATACCCAGATTAAAGCTATTGCTTCCGATTTGGGTTTTAAAGACGAATACTATTTCAGCCGGTTCTTTAAAAAGCATATCGGATTGTCGCCAAAGCATTTCCGGGAAGAAGAATGGAAAATCCGCAAAGGATTTTTATCCATTCCTTAATGCTATTTGTCTATTCCGGTTGTTTTTGAATTAAAAGAACTTTGTACCATAACAATCAATTAAAAATTTATGGACAAATTATTTGCTTTTGCAGCCAGACTGCAGGAAACCGGAATGCATGTAACCCGTTTGGGTTTAATTATTGTTTTGGTCTGGATTGGCGGACTAAAGGCTTTTCGTTATGAAGCTAACGGCATAGTACCTTTTGCTGCAAACAGCCCGTTAATGAGTTTCTTCTACACCTATAAAGCTCCTGAATATAAAACACACATGAATAAGGAAGGCGAATACAAACCCGAAAATATAGCCTGGCACGAAGCGAATAATACTTACGGATTTTCCTATGGACTGGGTGCCTTAATTGTAGCTATCGGGATTTTAATTGCTTTCTATCCTTTTGCACCCGGAGTATCGGCTTTCGGAAGCTTTTTAGCATTTGGAATGTCTTTTGTAACGCTGTCTTTCCTGATTACCACGCCGGAAACCTGGGTTCCCGATCTGGGCGATGCACAATCCGGATTTCCATATTTAAGCGGTGCCGGCAGACTGGTGATCAAAGATGCGATAATGATGGGTGCGGCGCTGGTAACGATGAGCCAGGCGGCGCAAAAATACCTGGAACGGAGGAAAGTGAGGTGAGATATTAGAAGTATGAGGTTAGAAGTTTGATGTGATGTGGGAAGTATGGAGGGGTTGGGATATTTTTTTAAGAAAAAACATCATAAAAAACACCACTTTGGTAAGCTTTTTGATGCTGTTTTGTAAATAACAATAAAAAAATGAAATTATGATAAACAAACCTTTAGCTACATTAGCAATAGTTGCTTTATTGTCATTTACAGCATGTAAAAAAACGGATTCAATGGCAGCTGAAACACCTAAAGCCGACAGTACACAGGTAACTAGGACGGTTTCGGGTATGTATGAAGGTGTTTTACCATGTGCGGATTGTCCGGGAATTGAAACAACACTTTCCTTTGACAACGATTCAAATGTTTCCAAAACAGTACTGTATCAGGATAGCAAAGGAGCTGCCGAAACAGAAAAAGGGAAATGGAAGTTGAACGGTCCTTATGTGGAAGTTACTTTTAAAGACAATCAAACGGAGTTTTATCTGATTAAAACAGATAGTACCATTGCCATACTGGATCAGGATAAAAAAGAGATACAATCGGAATTAGCGTCCCATTACATTCTTTCGAAAGAGAAACCGATCGTGCCGAAATCGCTTAACGGAAGCTATATCCTGGGTGAGGAAGGAAAAGGTTATTACCAGACGTTATCCCTAACGAATACTAAGAATAACGAATTTGATGTAGCGGTGACTTTTAAAGCGGCAACCCAAAAAGGCTGTGAGTTTAAAGGAAAAGGTATTTTGGTAAACAACCAGATTGAAGTGAATCTGAAAGACAGTAATCCGGATTTGAAAGCGGTTATGACAATATCCGTTAAAAACAATATGGCGGTAATTTCTACTTCTAAGTTTAACGAACGTTATGATCTAATGTATTTCTGCGGCGGCGGCGGTTCGCTGGCAGGAGAATATCTGAAGAAATAACAGGGAATAAAAAAAGGAGCGTAATATACGCTCCTTTTTTTATTATGACAGGATCATTTTCCGGGCTTTTTCAAGGTCTTCCGGAGTGTCAATCCCGATGCCTACATGGCTGGTTTCGATCATCCGGATGCGTTTTCCGTATTCTAAATAGCGTAATTGCTCCAGTTTTTCGGAAGCTTCAAGTGAAAGCATCGGCAATTTGTAGAAATCCAGCAGGGCTTCTTTTCTAAAAGCATAAATACCGATGTGCTGCATATAGCGTACGCCTACATTTTCTTCTCTCGGATACGGTATCACGGAACGGGAAAAATATAAGGCAAATCCTTTCTGGTCGACAATTACCTTTACATTATTCGGGTTTTCAATATCTTTTTTATCGGTAATCTCCCGCATCAAAGACGCCAGATCCACTTGTTTTCCAGTATCGTTTTTGAAAATATCCAAAACCTGTTCCAACGGTTCCGCATTGATAAACGGTTCATCTCCCTGTACATTTACCACAACATCAACATCCATATTTTCGATAGCCTCTGCAATACGGTCGCTACCGCTTTCGTGTTCTTTGATGCTTCTGATTGCTTTTCCGCCATGGGATACTATTTCCTCATAAATAAGCTCCGAATCGGTTACTACAAAAACATCATCAAACAATCGGGTCTGAACAGCACTTTCATACGTTCTTAAAATAACCGTTTTACCACCCAGATCCTGCATCAGTTTTGCAGGGAAACGTGTGGAAGCATAACGGGCAGGAATTACAGCTATTATTTTCATGTGCAATTAGTATGTTTTAAGTCTTAAAAGTAATATCAATTTTCAAAATAGTCGTCTTTAAAGCCAATAAGATATAATTTATCTTTAGCTCTGGTAATGGCAGTGTACAGCCATCGTATGTAATCTTTATTAATACCATCCGGTAAATACGGCTGTTCGATAAACACCGTATTCCATTGTCCGCCTTGCGATTTGTGGCAGGTAATCGCATACGAGAATTTAACCTGCAACGCATTAAAATACGGATTGCTTTTTACTTTCTGGAGCTTGCGGTACTGCGTTCTTTCCTCTTCATAATCCTTCATGACTTCCTGATACAGCATGTTGGACTGTTCATAGGTCAATGAAGGCGATTCACTCGTTAGCGTATCTAAAATCAAGACGGTTTCAAAAGGAATCTGGCCGGGATAATCGACCATCCGGATCTTAACCTTGGCGAATTTAAAGCCATACAGTTCCTGGATCTTAAAGATTTCCAGGATTTCAATGATATCGCCATTGGCAATAAACCCGGCTTCATCTGTTTCTTTCAGCCAGAAATAGTTATTCTTGACTACCATCATAAAATCGCCGGCAGAAAGTTCGCTTTCCTTGTCCAGAATCCGTAAGCGGATTTGCTGGTTGTACTGATTGGCTCTTTTGTTGGAACGCACAATAAAAGCCGTGTCTTCAATGCTGTAATTGCTGTAGGCCTGCTGAATGGCATCCTGAATATCATAGCCGTCTTCCAGGCGTACAATGTCTTTAAAGCCCCTTAACTGAAACTTAAAGGAATCCATAAACTGGGATTTCAGTATTTCCCGCAGTTCGGTTGCATTGTATAGAATACCGGATTTTTCTTCCTGACGCATTACTTCATCCAGTTCGATATGCTGTACTTCCATACTGTAATTCATGGACAGCGTATCCATATTCAAAGCCGGGCTAACGTCCATGTGTACCGGAGGCAGCTGTGCGGTATCGCCCACCAATATCATTTTGCATTTATGACCGGAATAGATATAGAGTATCAGATCATCTAATAACGAACCGTTTTCATACAGGCCCGAATCGGAATTGGTATCCGAAATCATGGAGGCCTCATCGACAATAAAAACGGTGTTCTTGAATTTATTGGGCTGCATCGTAAAGCTAACGCCGCCGCCGCTACCCTTTTTAGGGAAATAAATTCGTTTGTGAATGGTAAATGCCGGTTTATGGGAATAATTTGAGATCACTTTTGCCGCACGTCCCGTGGGCGCCAGCAATACATATTTTTTGTGAACGTCTTTCAGCTGGTTCACGATGGTTGCAATAACGGTAGTCTTTCCGGTTCCGGCATATCCTTTTAGCAGAAATATCTCATCATCGTTTTCATTGGTAATAAAATCGGCTATTTTTTGAAAAAAAATGTCCTGTTTTAGCGTTGGCTGATACGGAAAATTTTGTTTTAAAGAAGAATAAAATTTGCTGGAACTCATGGATGTTTAAAATAATCACAGGCTTGTAAAACCTAAGTTTTAGCTGTGCTGTAAAAGAATATCAAAGATACATACCTTTTTTATCGTAAATCGGTTTCAGTTGCAAAAAAAATGTAAATTTGTCCATAATTACGATTCAGAATAATGTCATCAACAACAACGATAGCTTCAAAAAACTACAAAAAATTGTCCATTCAGGTTGCGCTCAATGGACTTTCTTTTTGTGTGACCGATACGCTCAACGACCGTGTTGTTGATTTACAGCATGTTGTCTTTAAAAACACCCAATCACTGGAAGATCAGTTGTGGCGCACTTTTGTGGATCATCCTGCGCTGACAAAATACTACGATGAAGTGGTTGTGCTGCACGACAATAATTTCAGCACTTTTGTGCCGAAACCGCTGTTTGATGAAAATTACCTGGGCAGTTATCTGCAATACAATACCAAAGTATTTGAAACCGATTTTTTTGCCTTCGATGAAATTGAAGCCTACGAGATGAACAATGTATATGTTCCGTTTGTGAATGTAAACAATTTCCTGATCGATCAGTTCGGTACTTTTGACTATAAAAACGTGAATACAGTATTGGTATCCCGACTGCTGGATTTGTCAAAAAACAAAGAAGAAAAACAGGTTTACATTCATATTCAGGAAACTCATTTTGAGATTGTTATAATTGCTAACATGAAGCTATTGTTATACAATTCCTTTGAGTATAAAACACCAGAAGATTTTGTTTATTATCTGCTATTTACGCTGGAGCAATTGCAGTTAAATCCGGAAAGTATCGCTGTTTCCCTATTGGGTAAAATCGGCGAAAACCATCCTTGTTTTGAAATTGCCTATCGTTATGTTCGTAATATTGCCCTGCTGGATACCATTGATCTGCAGTCAAAATATTCTCTCACAGAAAGTGAAACACTACAAAATTATATCCTACTCCATTCATGAGAATCATTTCCGGAAAGTATAAAGGAAGACGAATCAATCCTCCAAAAAATTTACCTGTTCGCCCCACTACAGACATGTCTAAAGAATCGTTATTCAACATCCTGAATAACTATTTTAATTTCAGTGAATTGCGCGTACTGGACCTGTTTGCCGGTACCGGAAACATCAGCTATGAATTTGCTTCCCGCGGATCAGGGCCTATTACCAGTGTTGACGGCGATTTTGGCTGTGTAAACTTTATAAAAAAGACCGCAAAGGAATTTGATTTCGACATTACGGCCATTAAAAGCGATGTTTTTAAATTCCTGGAAAAAAGCAAGGCTTCCTATGATATTATCTTTGCCGACCCGCCTTACGGGATGGAAAAGAAAGATTTTGAAAAAATCGTGGAGCTTGTTTTCCAGAATGAGTTACTGGAAACAGACGGTATGATGATCATTGAACATTCCAAGCACACTCCTATCAACCACATGGATAATTTTTCTTTTTTAAAGAATTACGGCGGATCGGTATTCTCCTTCTTTGAATTTGAAAATGATTCGGAAGAGGATGTCACGGACGAAGAAGACGAATTCGACAGTTAGTTAACGGATTCTGTTCGCATTCTCATCGATACTTTTCTCTTTGAATTCCGAATTACTGATCTTGCCAAAGGAATATTTTACGGTAAGGGAAAGCATTTGCAAATCCGTATAATATCTTCCTTTTGCAGTCACGTTGTTAACGGTAAAACTATCGTAAAAGGTCAGCTGACGGAAGATATCATTACAGCTCAGCGTACAATCGAAGTGCTTCCAGAATGTTTTTGAAACGGCAGCATCAATCGTAAACAGGCTTTTTCTTTCAAAAATGCCTTCCTGCTGGCGGGTAATGCCCCAGCCGTTTACCATTAATTCGATCGCTTTGGGCAGTTTAAACGTGTGATTGCTGTAGTAATACAGGAATGGTCTTGTTCCGTTCAGAACGGCTCCGGGGTCTTCTATTTTATTATAGGTCAAATTCACCACATTGGTAGCTGTCCAGATTTTATAGGTAAACGGTGTGGTTAATTCGATACTGTAACCCGATTCTTTTTCGAAATTCACCGGTTTTAAAGTGAGCATGTTCTGAGTGTCATCATAGGTACTTCCCATATAAACAGGATTGTCTTTTTGGTTGTAACTGATTTTCAGTAATTTATTTCCATACTGAAAATTAGCACTGACTTCATTTGTAATGGTAGGATCAATGTTAATGTTGTTGGCAAAAGAAAAATACGGGTTAATATAGGCTGTTACCTGGCTGGCCGACAGAAAATCCGGTCTGCTGATGCTTTTAGCATAATTTAAAGTAAGGGTTTTAGTGCTGTCTACAGGAATTTCCAACTGTAGTTTCGGGAACAGCCGGGTGTAGTTTTTGTCTATTAATAAAGCATCTGCCATTTTATACTTTCCTTCAACAATTGTGTTTTCTACCCGTGTGCCAAGGCTGTAATTAATCTTTTTAAAGCTGCCGGAAAACTGAAAATACCCGGCACTATTCTTTTCTTTGTAATGGTATGACGATGCCTGTACTGCTTCGGGATTAAAAGTATAGCTGTTGAAATCGGTAGTTGCAGCGGCCTGTGAATGAAAGATGCCCAATTCCAGTTTCATCTGGTTTTTAAATGGTTTTTCAAAATCCATACGGCCGGAAAAAAGATCGACATGAAATCGCTGATCCCTGTTTTGGGTGGGATCAAACGTGGTATTGTTATAGTTATTAAAGATCTGGCTTCGGGTTTTCTGGGTATGCCCGGAATATTGTATACCGGTAAAAAGCAAGGCTTCCATACTTTTAATTTTATGGTTGTAGTTCATAAAAGCATTGTAAAACTGCCTGTTTCCGTTGTTTTGATTTAAGGTTGCAATATTGTTTTCGTCATTTTGCTGCCTGTTATACGTGTCTGTAGTTATGTCAAAAAGATCTTTATCTGTTTTTCCGTTAAAGCTAAATGAGAAGTTATCGTCATCATTGATCTTGTAGAAAATACCCGCTCCGTAAATATATTGCGGTCTTTTGGTGACTGCGGTTACCAGGTAGTTGGAAACAATATCTTTATCCGGTATGCTAAAGTCGTTACCGTTGCTTTCCCACACAGTGAGCTGGTTGTAATTAAAATTTGCCTTTAGCTCTATATTGCCTTTTTTATAACTGGTATTTCCGCCTAAATAGTTATTAAAATACCTTTTAAAAGTTGCATTTTCGGTGAGGCTGAGTATAAACCCTTCCTTTTTGGTGCGTTTGCGGGTAATCAGAATGACAGCGCGGCCATCGGCATCATATTTAGAGGATGGATTCTGAATGATTTCGATGGTTTTAATATCCTCAACCGTTAAGGCATTCAGGTCGTTAACCGTTACTCTCTGATTGTCAATATAAATCAGGGCATTTCCTTTTCCAACAACCGTAATGTTCTCCCGGTCCGGACTTACCTGAATACCGGGTAGTTTTGATATTAGATCAACCGGGTTGGTATTGGCCTTAAAAAGCGTATTGGCGACATCTACTTTAATGTTTCCGTTTTTAATACTAAATGCTTTTGCTTCCTGTTTGATGACTACTTCCTCTAATACTTTCGGGTCTTCCTGGGCTGTTAACCGGAGTGTACATAAGATGGCTAAAATGAGAATGTGATATTTTTTCATGTTGTGTATGGATTTGAATCGCAAAAATGCCGGTAAAATTTCAGTCCGGAAGTTAATCGGAGGTTAATGCAGGGTTAAAATGCTATAGTTTTCATAAAAGCCTTATTTTTGATACAGAATACATTGAACGGATGAAACTCAAAATAAACTTTTTAATCGGTTTTGCTATAGCTGTACTGGTCGTATTAACGGCAATGCAGTACTATCTGGTAAAAACTACCTATCATTATAAAGTAGCGCAATTCCAACTGGAGGTAAAAGAAAAGATCGGAGCCATTACCGATGATTATACGGCTATTGATTCCAGTATTTTCTATGAAAAAGACATTCTTTACAAGCGATTGGCACAGGAGTATTTTAAGAATCCCAAAATGAAGCTGCAGTTAAAGAACAGGCTGCTGAAAAATGATTTTAAAAGTGAGCTGACAGCCCGGCTGAAAAAACAGCTGGAACGGGAGTTTCCGGAAGATTCCATTGATTTCGCCCTGGTTGCCAATAAGTTTATTATATATGAAAATGCGCAAAAAAGTGATACTGTTTTTGCCGAAAAACCGCTTATCGGGAACAAACTTTTCGGAAATTTAGCCAGTCTGGACAATGCTTTTCTGGTCCGGAACTATGTGGGTACCGCCAGTAATCTGGTTCCGGATACGAATTATAAACTGCTCACGGAAGATACCTTATATGTTTCCGTTAATAATTGGCAGCAAATCATATTAAAACGAATGGCCATGGTGCTTTTCCTTTCGGTAACGGCAATGTTCATCCTGGTCGTACTGTTTGTAATGGCTATAAAAGCCCTGATCAGGCAGAAGAAAGTAAACGATGTTAAAACCGATTTTATCAATAACATCACCCATGAATTAAAGACACCGCTGACGACTTTATCTGTGTCGACAAAAATCCTCGAACAAAAAGGGGTTAAAGAAAATGAAGCCGTTTTTAATACGGTTTTGGATACGATAAACCGTCAGAATACCCGTTTACAGCATTTAATAGACCAGGTCATGACAAATTCACTGGGCTATGAAGAAATTGCGCTGCAGAAAGTTAAAACGAACAGTAATGTCTTTCTAAAGGCTATTATTGACGATTTTAAAATAGCTTATCCGGATGTGGTGATAGTGCATGAATTACCGGTTTCCGGCTATTTTTTAGAAGTCGATCCTTTCCATCTAACAACGGCTATTAACAATGTTCTGGATAATGCGGTAAAATACGGCTGTAAAAACATCAGGGTTAGTACGGTTGTTAAAGACAAACTTTTGAAAATTGAGATCCAGGATGACGGAATTGGTGTTGCCAAGGAAAAACAAACACTGCTGTTTGATAAGTTTTACAGGGTCGAACAGGGAAATATTCATACTACAAAAGGGCTTGGCTTAGGCTTGTACTATGTTGACCAGATTATTAAAGCCCATAAAGGTGCCGTTAAAATTGATAGTGAATTAGGAAAAGGGACTTTATTCCATATTAGTATTCCCGCCATTTAGATGATGAAAAAGATACTTTTAGCAGAAGATGATACCGACTTTGCGTTGGTTTTAAAGCAGTATTTAGCACTTCATGATTATGATGTTACCTGGGCAAAAGACGGTGATGAAGCACTGGCGATGTTTCAGAAAGAGTCTTTTAACATTGGTATTTTTGATGTGATGATGCCTAAGATTGACGGTTTTACCCTTGCCGAAAAAATCATTCAGCTGGATGCGAATGTTCCTTTTATTTTCCTGACTGCCAAAAAAATGAGAGAGGATAAACTGAAAGGGTTGAAATTAGGTGCCGATGATTATATCGTAAAGCCTTTTGAAGCCGATGAGCTGGTTCTCCGGCTGAATAATATCCTTAAAAGATCCGGGCAGCAGGCGGTAACAGTGCCTGTTAGTACAAAGATTCCCGTTGGCGCGTATGTTTTTGATACCAAACGACTGGAATTGCATTTTGAGAACAGCATACAGCGCATTACCGAAAAAGAGGCCGCCCTGCTCCTTTTCCTGATTAACAACAGCAATCAGCTGCTTAAAAGAGAAGTTGTTCTTAAAGCTGTTTGGGGAAATACGGATTTTTTCTCCGGCAGAAGTATGGATGTCTATATCAGTAAGCTGCGGAAACATCTTTCAGGCGATCAGCATATTGCTATTGAAAGTATCCGGAATATCGGGCTTGAGTTTAAGTTGGATAGGGGGATGTGAAAGGGTAAAAAGCAAAGGGCAAAAGGCAATTGAAAAAAAATTGGCAAGGGGAATTAAAAAATAGGCAAAGGGCAATTGGCAAAAGTGTGCCGGTTGTTATGACTTAAAAAATAATGCAGACCTGTAAGCCGGATTCTGTATCCGCCGAAGCGGACCCTTATCATTTATCTAGCCTCACCGTTACCAGTGAGATCCATCTGCCTACCCCTCAACAACGGACGAGCAGCCCTTAAATGTTGATATACATGGCATTTCACCGCATAGAGTTTACCTGGTTTCACTACAGCATTACCTGTACATACTTTCTGTTGCACTTGTCCTAATCTGTCCGAAGACAAACTGACGGGTGTTACCCGCTATGCTACTCTCTGGTGTCCGGACTTTCCTCCCTTCCTTACGGAACGACGATAAGGCGGTCTGCGGGGCAAAGATAGTGCTTTATTTTCCTTTTTCACCCCTATTCGTAACAGCACTTTAACAATGCTTTATATTTATTTGGAAATAAAATGATTATCTTTAAAAAATAACAACAAAACAACTAAAATATGGTTCGTATGTATCATTATGCCACTGTTACAAAAGCTTTGGAAGAGCTTGCCGAAAAAGGTTTTACGATTGATTTCAATATTCATGAAAACGATATTATTGCCAATCCTTCCCATTACGAGATCGTTCATATTTACCGCTACGAAGGGCAAACCAATCCGGATGATGAAGCGACCGTTTACGGGATTAAATCCGTTTCCGGAGAAAAAGGTGTTTTTGTTGCCGGACAGCTGGCTTCTTCCGAAAACGATATTGAAAAAGTTCTGATTGACCTAAGTATAAAGGGCAGAACCGAATAGCTGTTTTTACTCTTAAAACAATTGTTATTTGTTAAAAACTATCCGGTACTGTTTTTGCAATTTCTCCTTTTTACAGCTATATTTGCCTTCAATAAAATTCTATGGAACAGTTTATCGTATCAGCCCGTAAATACAGACCGCAAACATTTAAAGATGTTGTTGGTCAGCAGGCTATTACCAATACGTTATTAAACGCCATCGAAAACAATCACCTGGCTCAGGCATTGCTTTTTACCGGTCCGCGTGGTGTGGGTAAGACCACCTGTGCCCGTATTCTGGCCCGTAAAATCAATCAGGAAGGCTATGATGATCCTTATGAAGATTTTGCATTCAACGTTTTTGAGCTGGATGCGGCTTCAAACAACTCTGTTGACGATATCCGTAACCTGATCGATCAGGTTCGTATACCACCACAAACAGGAAAATACAAAGTATATATCATTGACGAGGTACACATGCTTTCTCAGGCTGCATTTAATGCTTTCCTGAAAACGCTGGAAGAACCGCCACGACATGCTATTTTTATCCTGGCAACTACCGAAAAACACAAAATCATCCCAACGATATTATCCCGTTGTCAGATTTTTGATTTTAAACGGATTACCGTTAAGGATGCCAAAGAACACCTGGCAGAAGTAGCGAAAAGCCAGAATATTTCATTTGAAGACGACGCTCTGCACATTATTGCCCAAAAGGCAGATGGCGCGATGCGCGATGCTTTGTCTATTTTTGACCGTGTTGTTTCCTATTGCGGAACAAACTTGACCCGTCAGGCTGTTACCGAAAACCTGAATGTTCTTGATTTTGAATATTATATTAAGGTAACCGATTTACTTCTGGAAAACAAGATTCCGGATTTACTATTGGCTTATAATGATATCCTGGCAAAAGGTTTTGACGGACATCATTTTGTTGCCGGTCTGGCTTCACATTTCAGGGATCTACTGGTTTGTAAAAACCCGGCTACGCTGGTATTGCTGGAAGCCGGTGAGCATGCACAGAATTTATACCGCGAACAGTCCCAAAAAACGTCGCAGGACTTTTTATTACAGGGTATTGATGTTGCCAATGATTGTGATTTAAAATACAAAAGCAGTCAGAATCAGCGTCTTTTAGTAGAACTATGCCTGATGCAGCTTGCCTCTATCAATTTTGATGGAGAAAAAAAAAAGCTAAACAATTTATAATTCCCCCTGATTTTTTCAGAAATAATCCAAAGCCGGCAACTGCTCCGGCTGAAATTACCGTTCCTGCTGCTGTTAATACAGCCACTGCAACACCGGTTGTAAACACCGAAGCCGTTTCGCCGCCACAACCCGAACAGCAGACCGTTAAAGCTGTTGCACCGGAAATTAAACCGGTTAGCAGCCCGGATGGACAGGCAGAAAGAAAAGTGTCTGCTTTTTCATTATCCAGTATCAAAGCCAAACGGGAACAGGAAGCCATGCAAAGGGCTTCTGTTAAGCAACACGACGAATTACCCAAAGAAGCTTTTACAGAAACGGATATGTTGCTGCAATGGAATAAGTTTGCACAGCGATTAAGCGACAGCGGTCAGAAGATCATGGCAACCTATATGCAGATCAACGATCCTGTCCTGCATGGAACAACCATTCGCCTGGAACTGCCCAACGAAGGTTCCAAAGTGGATTTCGACAACAATAAAATCGAATTACTGGGCTACCTGAGAGGAAAACTACACAATCACGATATTGTTATTGACGTACACGTAAACGAAGTGGTAGAAACAAAATATGCTTTTACCACCCAGGAAAAATTCGATAAGCTTAAAGCGATCAATCCGGCATTGGAATTGTTGCGCAAGACTTTCGATCTTGATTTATAATTGTTTGCGTCCCATTTCAAAAACCTGTTGCAGCCATTTTTCGCGCTGTGCCTTTTCTGAAGTTTTGATTATTCCCACATAACTTACCCTGACCGGTTTTACACCACAGAATTCCAATACGGTCTTTTTTAGCTGATTAACGCTTGGCCTGCCGTAAACAAGCCGGTAATACCAGCCCGGCTGATCCAGTGTGGTAATGATATGGGCTGTTTTTCCCTTTAAAAGTTTGTCCCACCATACCGAATTTTCACGGTAACGGAACACCAAACCCGGTAAAAAGACCCTGTCGATAAATCCTTTTGTAATAGCTGGTAATCCGCCCCACCAAACGGGATGAACCCAAACCAGGTGGTCGGCTTCTTTTATTTTTTGCCAGGCGGCTTGCAGATCCGGTTCCATTTCCATACGCTTTTGGTAGCCGAATGCTAAATTGGGATTGAAATTCAATTCGGCTATGGTTATTGTACTAATAGCAGCATTGGATTGCTCCGCTCCTTTTTGGTATGCTTCTGCCAAAGCAAAATTGAAACTCTCTTTATTGGGATGTCCGTTGATGATAACTATTTTTTTCATATTTACTACCTGATGGTTATTTATGATTGTATAATGCTGAATGTCTTGTTGCTCTTTAATAAAGTGGTGAACTCTTCCGGTCCGTAAAGCTGGTGACTGAAATAAATTCCTTTTTCAAAAGCGTTATTCAGGAGCTTTTCCAAATGCAATACCGTTGCAAAAGCGGTCAGTTCTGCCTGCCCTTTATCGCTTTGCAGACAGATTGTCTGTTTACCGGCTGTGGTATTGACTACAATATCAAAAGCGGTTTTATCGCCTTTTCCGTTAGCACTGAAAATCAGTCTTCTTCCCCGCAGGGATAACAGGTTGAATATCCGCAAATACTGAAAAATACCTAACAGTCGGGTTACAAAGGCGGAACTGTATGTCATTTTCACGGAAACTGTGGGCACTTTTTCCATTTTATTCAGGATAAACAAATCCGGTACATCAAAATTATAAACCTGCCGCTTCCCTATTCCAAAATGAAAGGTATGGTATTCCGTATCTAAAAAATGTTTGATCTGAACTGTTTGATTGTTTTGATAACGGACAAAAGGCTCGCAAACATTTTCAGCCATAAAATGAGCCGAACTCTCCCCTGCCAGATCGTTTACCGAATAATAAACGTAAAGGCCGGCAGAAATAACTGCTTCTTTTTCCGGAACGGCATCCCGCAACAGGGCGCTTACAATTCCGCTCATCCAGCCGGAGCTGAACACGATTCTGTTGTTTACTTTATTTTCTTTGGCCAGATCATAAGCGACTACCAGATCGGGGGTTGGTTTGGTAATATCGATATAATCAATCCGGTTGTCTATTGAGAACTGCAGGGCATTATTCCGCTTGTCGTTCACACACAATATAATACTGTCAATCTGGTGTTCCGGTATAACCGAAAACGTTCTGATGTTGTTTACATCAATCTGCAGCTGGTTTGAAAGCGCGCTTTTTTTACGGCTTCCGATAAATAGTTTATACCCCGGATTTCGTTCTTTTAAAATCCTTATAATGGTTTTGCCAACCAGTCCGTTTCCTCCGATAACTAAAATATTCTTTTGCATAAATTGTTGTTTGCTGCAAAAATATTCCAGGGATCAGGCTCTCCGGCAGGACAAATGTCCAATAATTAAACCGCCTTTCTGATGCGGCTTAAATGACGGGGTGTCATTCCTAAAAACGACGCCAGATATTGCAGCGGAATGAGCTGAATGTATTTGGGATGCTGCTGAAACAGCTCCTTATAGCGTTCTTTGCCGGTATATTTCTGAAAAGAGGCTATTCTTCTTTCCAGCTGTACATATTGGGATTCGGCCAGGATCCTTCCCACTTTCTGCCAATTGATATTTTCCTGGTAGAGTTTCTCCAGGTCTTTCCGGTGGAGAATTTCCAGTTCGGAATCAAATATCGCCTGTATGTTTTCGTCTGTTGACTTTTGGGTGATAAAGCTGGAAAATGCCGACATCAGTTCTTTTTCAAACGTGATACAGTTCGTGATCTCATCGCCTTCATTGTTTACATAAAACGAACGCAAGGCACCCGATTTGATAAAGACAATCTCGTCACAAACCACATTTTCCCGGATTAAATACTCCTGTTTTTTTAAACTTCTTTCGGTTACGACATCATCTAACATGTCCAATTCCGGTTCGGAAAGGATTTGTAATGTTCTAAATAGCGTTTTCATTAGTATATGCTGAAAAAGTTATCTTCTGTTATTTAAAGTTCCATGACCAATATCGGAAACGGATTGCCGGAAGCATCAAGCGGTTCTCTCTTTACGGTTTTAAAACCCAGATGCTGGTAAAAACCTACTGCCTGTTCGTTTTGTTCATTGACATCCACTTTGGATGCTTTTTTCCCGGTAACTGCAAAATTGAGCAGGGTTTTACCGATTCCTTTCCCTCTGTAATCCGGGTGGATAAAAAGCATTTCTATTTTGTCATTATCAAGTCCTAAAAAGCCGGTAATGGCATCCCCTTCCTTAGTGCAAAAAAGGCTTACCGCTTTTAAATATTCGTTTAGAATCAACGGTTTGTAAAACTGTATGTCTTTTTCCGTTAAAAAGGTATGTGTCGCTCTGACGGAAGCTTCCCATACTTCGGTAATTTCATTATAATCCGCTGCCGAAGGCTGTATTATCGTTGGACTCATTTTTATTAAATTTTGTCATAATACATGGCTTTCACGATACCGTCTGAAAGTCCGATCTTAGGAACATAAATGTTTTTGGCACCACTCCATTTCATGGCGTTCAGGTATATTCTGGTTGCCGGTATGATCACGTCGGCACGGTCGGTATTTAAACCCAGCTCGGCGATACGCTGTTCATAGGAAAGCGAATTCAGGTATTGGTATTGTGAATTCACATAGGCATAGGAAAGCGGTTTTTCCTGTAATTTCCCGGATAATTTGAATAATTTATTGATGTTTCCGCCGGATCCGATCAATGTAACGTGTTCATACGGTTCCGTCTGTACTTTGATCCATTTTTCAATTTCCTGCCACACCACATCGTTTACCATATTGTTCAGCAAACGTACGGTACCGTTTTTAAACGATTTGGAAGCGACCATCTGCCCTTCGGAAAAAAGGGAGAATTCGGTGCTGCCACCGCCAACATCTACATAAAGATAGGTCTGGTCGGTTTTGATAAAATGGCGCAGATCGGATGAAGCAATGATTTTTGCTTCTTTTTTACCATCGATAATGTTGATCTTTATATCGGCTTTTTTCTTGATGATTTCGGCTACTTCATTACCGTTATAGGCCTCACGCATAGCCGATGTAGCACAGGCCATATAACGTTCTACTTTATAGACTTTCATCAGCAGTTTAAACGCTTTCATGGCATCCACCATGCGTTCAATATTCTCATCCGTTATTTCTCCAACGGTAAACGCATCCTGTCCTAAACGGATCGGAACACGAACCAGGGAACTTTTATTAAACTGTGTTTCTTTTCCCTGCTGCTCTACAATATTGGTAATTAACAAACGCATGGCATTTGATCCGATATCGATAGCAGCGTATTTTTTTATTGAAATCATTCTTTTAAAAGTCTTTTAATACTATAATTACAGATTCTTTTCAACGATTACTTCCATCAGATTTCTATAATAGTTATAGGTTTCCAATTGTGCCCGGAACATTTTTTCTTTTGGCCTTTTGCGGTATTTGTTCTCCAGATTTTCAGAATGCAAACGGGCTTTTACATTTCCTTTCCAGCCAATATTAAAGGTTTCAATCAGTTCTTTTTTGATGCCTTCGTCATATATCGGACAGGTTACTTCTACCCGGGCATCCAGATTACGGGTCATAAAATCGGCGGAAGAGATGTACACTTCCGGATCGCCTTCATTACCAAAAATATACACACGGGAATGTTCCAGGTAATTGTCTACAATACTAATGGCTTCAATGTTTTCACTCATTCCCAAAACACCCGGGATCAGCGAACAGATACCGCGAACGACCAGTTGGATCTTCACACCTGCCCGGCTGGCTTCATAAAGCTTGTCGATCATTTTAAAATCGGACAGGCTGTTCATTTTCAGCTTGATATAGGCTTCTTTTCCTTCCAGGGCATTCGTGATTTCACGCTCAATGAGTTTTACAAATTTGGAACGCGTATAATGAGGGGAAACAATCAGATGTTTGTAACGGTGTACCCGGTAATTCACGTCAAAGAAGTCGAAAATGCGGTTAATATCCCTTAAAATCGGCTGATGACTGGTTAACAGTGTGACATCCGTATATATTTTAGCGGTGGATTCGTTGAAATTTCCGGTGGAAATAAAGCCATAACGGAATATCTTACCATGTTCAATACGTTCAATCACGCATATTTTACTGTGTACTTTGAGTCCTTTTACCCCAAAAATAAGTTCGATACCTTCCGTTTGCATCTGTTCGGCATAGGAAATATTGCTGGCTTCGTCAAAACGTGCCTGCAATTCAATTTGTACCGTTACTTTTTTACCGTTTTTGGCCGCATTGATTAACGAGCTGATTATCTGGGAGTTTTTCGCTAAACGGTATAAGGTTATTTTAATGGAGTTTACTTTCGGATCCAGCGCAGCTTCCCTTAAGAATTTAATCATATAGGAAAACGACTGATACGGCGCATTGACCAAAAAGTCCCTTTGTTTGATTCGTTCCAGTATGCTTCCTTCAAGGCTTAGTCCTACAACCGGCAACGGCGGATTTTGGCGGAATAATAGATCATAACGGCCTAAATTCGGGAAGTCCATATAATCGCGTCGGTTGTGGTAACGTCCGCCGGGAATAAGACTGTCCGTAGCATCGATCTTCATTCGCGTCAGGAAAAAAGCCAGGGTATCTTTATCGATAGACTGGTCGTATACGAATCGTACCGGCTCGCCTATTCGTCTGTCTTTTACACTGGTTGATATCTTTTCGATCAAGCTTTTATTTAAGTCGGAATCAATATCCAGTTCTGCATCACGGGTGATTTTAATCATGTGTGCCGAAATACTTTCGTAATCGAAAATATTGAAAATTCCGTGCAGGTTGTAACGGATCACATCATCCAGAAGGATAATGTGCTGCTTGTCGCTGCTGGATGGCAATACCACAAAACGGTTAATGGTTTTCGGGATTTCCACTACAGCATAACGCACTTCATTCTTTTGAATGATGTCGTCAGAAACAGGATGCTCTTTTGTTTTCATAACGAGCTTAACCGCCAAATAACCGGAGGTATCTTTCAGCAATGGAAATTCATCCAGATCGTTCAGGATAATGGTAACCAGTTCCGGACTTACTTTCTGGATAAAGAATTCTTTGATAAAGTTTTGCTGTTCCTTGTTGATTTCCGTTTCGTTAATGATAAAGATATTTTCTTTTTCAAGCATTTTTTCGATAACGCTCAAAATCCGTAAGCTTTCGGATTGCTGTTCGATAACAATCTCGGTAATATCTTTAAGTAACTGCTGGGCCGAAATTCCGCCAAGAATCTTTTCACCCGATATGCCTTCCATACTTAAGCGGCGTATGGCAGCATAACGTACTCTGAAAAATTCATCTAAATTATTCGAAAATATTCCTAAGAACCGAAGTCTGTCTAATAAGGGAACACTTTCATCTGCTGCTTCTTGTAAAACTCTTGCATTAAAGGCAAGCCAACTTTTTTCTCTGTCTATATATCTGTTTTCGTGGGATGTCATACTTTTAATTGCCTTGGAAATAAGGTTTTTATTGTTTTCCCTTTATGTATCGAATCCCAACTATCCTGTTCGAATGAAATGGATACGAAGCCTGCTGTAGGAACGTTTTCGATATAAAGGTCTCCAAATTTATTAACAAAATCTGTGATTGCCTCATTATGTCCAAAAAGAATTAAGCTGTCAAATCTGTTTTCACATTTTTTTATAACGGATTCCAGATTCTTACCGTCAAAAGTGTATAGATCATCTTTCAGAATTACATTTTCGTAGGGAATGGAAATGTTCTGTGAAAAGATCATGGCGGTTTCCTTTGCTCTTTTTGCAACACTACACCATACTAAAAAGGTCTTGGGCAAAAATTTTGTTACCTGACTAAAAATTATGTTAGCGTCATTAATCCCCCTTTTGGAGATTGGTCTGTCAATATCTCTTGATGGGGTATCCCAGCTTGATTTTGCATGACGAATGAGAATTAAATTTTTCATGATCAGACTATTTATTCTATAAAGTAAGTCAAAAAAAAGGAAAAATGCCAGTCAAAGAGTATCAAAAAAATGTTAATTCACAGATAAAAAAAGTAGTTTAATCGAAAAACCCAACGAAAATAATGTCCTCCCGTTTTATTTAAATACTTTAGTCTTGTCAAAATACAGTTTTATTAAAAAAAAGAGCTATTTTTTGGTTTTAAAGTTAAAATACCACTATAATACTTTACGATCATTAATACTTTTTCACAAAACGGTATTTAGACTGCAATGGCTATTTGCGCTATTGTAAATTCCACTTTCCAAATCTTTTAACTTACCAGTTGAGTCTACAATTGTTTTTGCTTGCCAGAAACGAGCAAACTATTCCATGACTTTACATTTCGGTTTTTCTACAGGTGTTAAAACAGCATGATTTTATCGCCCCGGGACTTCCTATGCTTTTTTTTCTGAAACTAATTTAATTAAATATTTGATCATGAACCCTTTTAAATGTTATCAAGTAGTATTCTTTCTGTTTTTCCTCACGGCAGAAATTGGGCAAGCCCAGACTTTTATATCCTACGAAGCTTTAATGAATGACGGATATAGAAGTGGAAAAAATGAAACAGGTTTTAATTATGATCTGGTGAAATCATTTTTAAAAGATCTGCATCCCAAACTCTATCTTCTGAACGGTAAAACGAAAGATCTGTCCCAGGGGCATATTTCCAGCGCAGAAGTAGATGTCCGGTCGCTCCAACAGCTGTTAACGATGGACAACACAGCATTACTCGAAATGCTGACCATTAAAATCAGTGTAAATGATGCTTCTAAAATAGACCTGACGCAGCTGGGAAAATTTAAGAATCTTAAATACATCCATATCATCTGTGATTTTAAATGTAATGAAGATTACATCAAAAGACTTTTTCTGAATAATCGTACGGATTATTTAATCATTTATTCCATCTCTATTCCAAGTTAAAGGTTTTATAATAAACACTATGATTATGAAAAACTTTACTCATCAAAATAAGATCAAAACGGCAAACAGCCTGGGTTTCCTATTGCTGTTGCTGCTTATGATTTCTTCAATTGAGGCGTTTTCGCAGGTAAAAGTTCCTTTTACACAAAGAGCTTCTCAATATTCTCCAACCCGAAAAATTTACAGCATTCAGGGCGATTTCACGATGATTGGAAATACCAATCTGACGCTGGTAAATTATGGAGATGAAACGGCCAACAGTAATAATGACATGCAGTATGTTGATGTGGACAGCGATTCGAATACGTTCAATTCCTCATCGGCTACTTTGACATTTTCAACAGAAAACGGCGCGATTCCAAGCTGTTCCAAAATTATCTATGCAGGTTTGTACTGGTCCGGAAGAGCTTCCAACGGCAGCAGCAGTCCGGATACTTTTTCTGTTACTAAAAATGTTCCCGGAACACCACAGGCAGTTAATAATAATCAGACTGTAGGACACAACAACAGCATTACGAACACCCAGTATTCAATGGCAGTAACCCGTCAGGGAAGCAGCAATAGCTACTATACCCGCTATGAATTTACCGGAAACGGCGATAATGTTCAGTTTGAGTTCCAGAATTCCAGTCCGTATATCCGCTACAGAGTGAATAGCGGCAGCTGGATCAATCCGACCAATCAGGTAGTGACCAATTCCGGAAATACCAGAAGTGTTTCTTTTGATCCGGTTACGATTTATACCGAATCCGGCGGCATTACTTTAACGGTAAATGCGCTGGACAGGGATTCCCGACAAAACAGATCGACCTCGGAATATCAGTCGACTTCGTTTGCCTATACCAATGTAACCGGAACCATTCCGACTACAGTATCGGTAACCAAAAATTTCGACAAAAGAGTTGTTTCCATTAAAGGTCCGGGAGCACCCGGCTATACTCCGGTTACGGCCAACACCAACGATATTTATTATCCGCAGTCATCCGACGGTTTTATGTATTCGGCTTATGCCGAAATAACCGATTATGTGATCCAATACGGTTTGGGTAATTATACGGTAGCCGATGTGGCCATGATTGAAGGCAATGGTGGTTCTACCGGTTATTACGGCGGCTGGGGAATTGTCGTGATCTATGAAAATTCCAAAATGAAATGGAGAGATATTACCTTATTTGACGGTCATGCTTATGTACAGGGAAATACGGTAACCAATTTCGAATTGCCGGTTTCCGGTTTTAACACAGTTCAGGCCGGTCCGGTAAACTTAAAATTGGGTTTAATGGCCGGTGAAGGCGACCGTGGTATCAGCGGGGACTATTTTAGTATCCAGAAACAAAGTGACAACAGCTGGCTGGATTTAAACCACAGCGGAAACACTACCGGAAACTTTTTTAATTCCTCCATACAAACCGGCGGTAATACCCGGAATCCGAATCTGCTTAACAATACAGGGCTCGACATCAGTATGTTTAACATCCCGAACGCGGGTAATGCTGTTATTACCAATAATCAAACGGCTACGAAATTCCGTTACGGTTCCACTCAGGATACCTATGTTATTTACACCATCGCCATGGCGGTAGATGCTTATGTTCCGGATCCTGAAGGAATCGCTTCAGTACTTACGATTAATGGTGTTCCGGCAGGCCCTGGTCCGTTGAGTGTTTTACCCGGCCAGGAGATCGAATATAAAATAAAAGTGCAGAATCAGGGTACGGAGGCGATTAACAATGCCGTCGTAAAAATCCCGATCCCTTTTACAACCACTTATGTTGCCGGCAGTGCGAACGGTACGATACTGTTTAGCCCGGCACCTACTCCAAATGCGGTATCTTTTGATCCTTCACAGGGAGCAAATGGTTCCGTAATATGGAATATCGGCACACTACCCTTACCTCCAAATCCAAATGATGTTTTAGGCGAATTGACCTTTAAATTAAAAGTTACCGAAGATTGTAGTATACTAACCAATCCGAATTGCCATCCAGCTGCCATTATTTATGGTTATATCAATGGTGTAGGAGCAATTTCCGGTGTGGTGATCAATACCAAACCTTTTATTCAGGGGTATACGTCTTCCGGTATGTGCCAGGGCGAACCCCTCACCGATCCGTTGACAGTCAATATCGACTCACAGAACTTTGTTAGTCAGCATTGCCAGAATACGCCTACTCAAATAGCCTTTACCTTCTGTAACAGTAACGGAAGTATCGCTGTTTCACAAATAAGCAGTGCTTTTCCTCCGGGAACACGGTTTTATAATCAGTATCCGGTTACGGCAAATGCTATAGAATATACCTCATCCAACCCTTTTCCTGCAACTTTAGGAACCCAGACCTATTATGGTGTGCCTCCGGGAAATACGGGATGTTACTATACCTTTAAAATTACTGTAACGGCAAGTCCTACTTTAACCGGACCTGCAAATTATACTTTGGAAGGCTGTAGTACCAATGCGATAACAGGACTTGCCTATAGCGAAACACCGGTTACAATAACGTTAGCCCAATTTTTAGCAGCCGGCGGTACAACAACGAACCAGTCTATGAGCTATACTATTTCGTATGTTGATACAAAATCCGGTTCTTGTCCGTTAGTGATTACCCGAACTTTTACAATCAATAGTTCCTGCGTGACCAATCTGAATTTTGTTCAGCAGATAACCATTAAAGATACTACTCCACCCGTTGCCCCGGCTCCACCTGCTAATATTACCTTAAGCTGCGGAAGCCAGATTCCGGCAATGATGAATTTAACAGCAACAAACGGCTGTGATAATGATATTAATGTGGCTGGTGTTGATGCAACAACTTTTGGAAACTGTGCCGGAAACTACTCTGTTTTACGTACCTGGACCTTTACCGATGCGTGTGACAACAGTACTTCCGTATCCCAAACAATTACAATCAGTGACACGGTACCGCCAACATTTACCGCTCCGGCCAATACTACTATTTATGCCAATGCAAACTGTAGTTATGATGCCTCTGTTGCCGTAACCAGCGATGTAACCAATGAAGCCGATAATTGTTCGACAGGATTACAAGCCACTTATACAGATGCTGTTGCTAATGGCAACTGTCCTGGTTCTAAAATCATAACCAGAACATGGACGTTAACCGATGCCTGTGGCAATGCGGCTGCCAGTCAGAACCAGATTATCACTGTGCTGGACAACACCCCGCCTACCATTACCGCACAAGCACAAAACTTAGCGGTGAGTTGTGATGGTCAGGGCAATCAGACCCAATTACAAAACTGGCTGAACACCAATGGTGGTGCCACTGCTAACGATAATTGCAGTACTGTTACCTGGACCAATAACTTTAGTCCGGTAACCAATAACTGTTCGCAAAGCGTTGTTGTGATTTTTACCGCTACTGATGCCTGTGGCAATAAAGCCACTACCCAGGCAACCTTTAGCGTTAGCGATACCGTTCCTCCTGTAGTACCCATCGCTCCGGCAAATGTTACCGTAGCCTGTAGTACTGACGTACCGGCAATGATTAGCCTTACTGCGAATGATAACTGTACCGGTGCGATTACCGTACAGGGACAAGATACTACCGTTTCCGGTAACTGCCCGAATTCTTATGTTATTACCAGAACATGGACCTTTACGGATACCTGCGGAAACAGCTCATCTGTATCGCAAACCATTACTGTAAATGATACTATTCCGCCAACGTTTACCGCTCCGGCCAATACTACTATTTATGCCAATGCAAACTGTAGTTATGATGCTTCTGTTGCTGTAACCGGCGATGTAACCAATGAAGCCGACAATTGTTCGACAGGATTGCAAGCCACTTATACGGATGCTGTTGCTAATGGCAACTGTCTAAGCTCTAAAATCATAACCAGAACATGGACGTTAACCGATGCCTGCGGCAATACAGCGGCAAGCCAAAACCAGATTATTACTGTACTGGACAACATCCCGCCTACAATCACTGCACAAGCGCAAAACTTAGCGGTTAGCTGTGATGGTCAGGGCAACCAATCCCAGTTACAAAACTGGTTAAACACCAATGGTGGTGCCACTGCTAACGATAATTGCAGTACTGTTGCCTGGATCAACAACTTTAGTCCGCTGACAAATAACTGCTCTCAAAGTGTCGTTGTAATCTTTACCGCTACCGATGCCTGTGGTAATAAAGCCACTACCCAGGCAACCTTTACGGTTAGTGATACTATACCTCCGGTGGCTCCAACCGCTCCGGCAAATGTTACTGTAGCCTGTAGTACTGATGTACCGGCGATGATTAGCCTGACCGCTAATGATAACTGTTCCGGTGCCATTACCGTACAGGGACAAGATTCCACTGTTCAAGGTAACTGTCCAAGCTCTTATATCATTACCCGTACCTGGACCTTTGTGGATGCCTGCGGCAATAGTTCGTCTGTATCACAAACCATCAATGTAAACGATACTATAGCTCCGGTCGTACCAACAGCACCAGCGAATATAACTGTTGCCTGTAGTACTGATGTTCCGGCGATGATTAGCCTGACCGCTAATGATAATTGTTCCGGTGCGATTACCGTACAAGGACAAGATGCTACCGTTCCAGGTAACTGTCCAAGTTCCTATATCATTACCCGAACATGGACCTTTGTGGATGCCTGCGGAAACAGTTCGTCTGTATCACAAACCATCAACGTTAATGATACTGTGGCTCCGGTGGTTCCAACACCACCAGCAAATATAACTGTTGCCTGTAGTACCGATGTTCCGGCGATGATCAGCCTGACCGCTAATGATAACTGTTCCGGTGCCATTACCGTACAGGGACAGGATACAACTGTTCCAGGCAATTGCCCAAGTTCTTATGTAATTACCCGTACCTGGACCTTTGTGGATGCCTGCGGCAATAGTTCATCTGTATCGCAAACTATCAACGTTAATGATACTATTCCGCCAACGTTTACTGCTCCGGCCAATACAACCATTTATGCCAATGCAAACTGTAGTTATGATGCCTCTGTTGCTGTAACCGGCGATGTAACCAATGAAGCCGATAATTGTTCTACAGGATTGCAAGCCACTTATACCGATGTAATCGCCGATGGTAATTGTCCTGGTTCTAAAACTATAACCAGAACCTGGACGTTAACCGATGCCTGTGGAAATACAGCGGCAAGCCAAAACCAGATTATTACTGTACTGGACAACATCCCGCCTACAATCACTGCACAAGCGCAAAACTTAGCGGTGAGTTGTGATGGTCAGGGCAACCAATCCCAGTTACAAAACTGGTTAAACTCCAATGGTGGCGCCACTGCTAACGATAATTGCAGTACCGTTACCTGGACCAACAACTTTAGTCCACTGACAAATAACTGCTCTCAAAGTGTCGTTGTAATCTTTACGGCAACAGATGCTTGCGGCAATACAGCTACTACTCAGGCAACCTTTACAGTTAGTGATACTATACCTCCGGTAGCTCCAACCGCTCCGGCAAACGTAACCGTAGCTTGTAGTACTGATGTTCCGGCAATGATTAGCCTGACTGCTAATGATAACTGTTCCGGTGAAATCACCGTACAGGGACAGGATACAACCGTTCAAGGCAACTGTCCAAGCTCTTATATCATTACCCGTACCTGGACCTTTGTAGATGCCTGTGGCAACAGTGCTTCTGTATCACAAA